>CAJWDL010000006.1 GCA_913030805.1 uncultured Candidatus Pelagibacter sp.
GGTTAGGTGTAAATGATAATGGAGTTGTTGCAGCGATAATGAATAGAATAAATTGTTTAGGACCAATGGAAAACAAAAAAAGTAGAGGTGAATTAGTTTTAAATGCACTTGATCATGACGATGCTAATAAATCTTTAAACGCAATTATTAAGATACAAAAAGACTATTACAGAGGATTTAATATGTTTATAGGAGACAATTTGAATTCTCATTGGATAAAATCTGATGAAAGAAGTTCAGACATTGAATATACTAATATTCCTGATGGACTATCAATGATCACTTCCCATGATCGAAATGACCTAAATTCTAATCGTATTAAAAATTATTTATCAAAATTTTCATTATCAGAAGAGCCAAGCCCAACCAAAAATGAATGGAGTGATTGGGAAAAATTACTTAGGAGTACATACAGTGAAGATGGTAACCCTTTATCAGCAATGTGTATAAAAACTGATATGGGTTTTCAAACAATTTCATCATCTTTTATAGCTTTACCGAGCTTCAAATCTAAACTGAATAAAAATAAACCAATTTTTCGACATGCTAACGGATCACCTGACTCAACTAGTTATATTGATTTGAAAATGTGAATAAAGAAAAATGCAAGTAAATTAGCTACGATTATTCATAAAGGTTAATGGCATGCGATATTATATTTCTTTAAACGCCAATAATTGTAAGGCCAAGGTGTAAGAAAACCAGCTATCAACATAATGGGTATCACCCACCAGGTTAACTTAGCACCTCCGGTTAACCACCAATCGACCATATTCATCGCAATTTCCATACTAATCATAGAGATAAAACTCATACCAAATGCTGTCCTTAACGATTGAGTAAAATTCATTTGTTTTAACAAAATTGAAGTTTCTAATATTATGCTTGTAATCAAGCCATTAATGGTTGCTAAAGTCATAATATAAAAAGTTGACCAAACTATATTTAGTAATTGAAAAAATATGATGGTTCCAAAATCACCCATTGAACATCCAATTAAACACCATAAAGTATTATAAGCACTACTTTTCCAAGTATGCTTACATGTCCATTCGAAATTATTTTTCATCATTAATTTTTACTAGTTGAAATTAAAATTTTAAGAGTTTTTTGATCTCTTTTAAAGATAATTCAAAATCGTCTTCAAAATCGATTGTTTTTAGAAAATTTCCGTCACTTTTTAATAGGAATATTAATGAAGTATGATCAATTGCATAATTTTCTCCATCAAGCGGAACTTTTTTTGAATACACTCCCCAAGATTTTGCTAAGGTTTTGATTTTTTTAGATTCTCCGGTAATTCCAATAATTCTATCGTTAAAAACACTCAAATAGTTATTTAAAACTTTCCAAGTGTCTCTTTCTGGATCGAGGGTGATAAAGTAAGCATTTAATCTATTTTGATCCTTACCTAACTTTTCTATCAATAGCGATAATCTATGTAGAGCAATGGGACATACGTTAGGACAGTGTGTAAAACCAAAAAACAAGACAGCTGGAGATCCAACGAAAGCTGACTCGGTTATTTTGTTGCCATTAGAATCTATTAATTCAAAAGGAGTTCCAAGCTTTGCTTCGGTCGAATAATGCGTTTGGATATCTTTTTTAAGGATGCTAGGTAAAAATAAACCGATTAAGCTTAATATCAAAATAGAAAAGCCAGCTATGATTATGGCACGTACCGAATTAATTTTCATGATTTAATTATTCTCCTCTAATTTAAAACCCATTTTCTCAACAGCAAAGATAACTTTAATTTTGCCAGCTTTTTCAAAATATAAAATTCCTTCATAGGTTTCTCCCCTGATCATGGGTTTGCGCAAGTTTATAAACATAATATGATATCCCTTATGTTTTAATTCAGTAAAATCCTTGGCAGGAATTTCTAGCCCACCTTTTATTTTTCTCATTTTTATAACATCATTTTCAGTTTTCATTTCATGGATTTCTGCAACTTTAGCAAAATCAACCGTTACCAAATTTAAATAATCAGTTTGATTGCCTGTATTTACAATCTTCATGTATCCCCCTGCTGTCTTGGCACCTGGAGGTGTTTCTATAATATAAGGATGCAGAATTATTAAATTACCTATTTTATATTCATGCGCCAATGAATTAGTTACAAAAATATTAAATATAGCAAAAAAAATAAGCAATTGTTTTCTAATTATTTTCATTTCAATTCTTCAATTAATTCTTTTGTGTTGTTTATTGGATTATTTACATCTTTGCTTATAGGGTGAAATTTTAGTTCAGGTGTTTTATAAGATTTTAAAAAGCTTGTTCCTTCTTTTTTTAGATTAAAATAATTGTTTAAATCTTTCTCATTAATGATAACAGGTTGCCGATGGTGAATATCTATTGATTTAAAATCTGCTTGCATAGTGATAATTACAAATTGATGATTTTTATAGATACCAGCAAAATACATTGCTTTATTATCAAATCGAGTAAAATAATATGGTTGTTTGCCTATTTTTTCTCTTTTCCATTCATAATAACCATCAGCCACAACTAAACATCTATTATTAATAAGATTTTTAAAAGATATTTTTTCTTTTAGTGTTTCAAGTCTTGCATTGATTAATGGTTTAATTTTTTTTTCTTTGTCCCAAGAATGAGTTAATCCCCATTACAAATTTTCAATTGTTTTTCCATTAGTATAGGATTTAATAACTGGAAGTTTTTGTTGTGGACTAGCATTGAAATTATCGGCATCATTAACAGTAATAGCTGATTTTACAATTTCTCTAGTCTTCTGAACGGCATTAGTAACAACATATCTCCCACACATAAAAGATAACTTGAATTTAATTAGTGTTTTAAGTGAGTAATCCTATCTTTTAGTCTTAATTTTAACTTTTTTAATTTTCTTAAATCTTTCCAAGATTCAGAGGTGCGATCGTTTAATCTTTTTTTTGTAGTTTTTTTTGTGAGAGTTTCAAGTTTTTTATGTTCTCTTTTCAGATCCTTCAATTCTGACATCAAAAATAACTATAAATGTCTTTTGTGTCAAAAACAAGAATTTAAATAAGCAATATATGAAAATTTTGAACTCTTTGTTTAAAAGTTAGTTATTTAAAAAAAAATTTTTTAATCAAAATTAAAAAACCTAACAATTCAACTCTTCCTATAATCATAAAGAACATTAAAGAAATTTTTGAAAATATATTTATATCCAAAAAGTAAAACTCACTAAGATTATAGTTATTTGAATTAACTGTGTTGGTAATTGTCAAAATAGATAACGTTAATGAATCTTTGAAGTTGATTTGTTCAAAAGACAAAATTCCTGATAATATAAATAAACTAGAAATAAAAAAGACAATAGATAAAAAATAGATATTGATTTCTTCATCTTTGATTTTATTTTTGGACAAGAAAAGCCTGTTACCCGAAACATATAAAGGTTTTACGAGCAGATAAATTTCTTTTAATGAAAATTTAAACAAAGTATATAATTTTATAAATTTCAATCCTGATGAAGTCGAAAAAGATGACCCACCAATAATTGTCAAAATTAAAAAAAGAAATGATAAATTAGAAAATTGATTGTCCAAACCCAATCCTATGTTTGATAAACTACTTAATACTGCAAATAAAATAGAACTAAATCCAAAAATATTGCTAAAAAATATATAAGTAGTAATTAAAATAAATAATAACAAAATCAAAAGATAAAGATCTTCTTTGTTATTTGCTACTGATTTATCAACAAAAATCATATTATAGATTAAATAAAGATTAAAAAAAGGAATTAACATAGAAAAAGAAAAAATTAATTTTTGATTTTCTAATCTTAAAATTTCACTTAAAAAATTTGTCGGAATAAAGCCACCTGCGGAAGTTATTGTCATAGATAAATTAAATCCTTCAAATAATCGAATACCTGAATAAGTTAAAAGTATAAAAACCAGCACAGTTAACAGGAAATAAATTAATAAAACTTTTGTATATTGATTTTTTATTTCGGATAAATTTAATCCTTCATAATTAGTATAAATGTTTTTTATCTTAATTTTTGGTGATTCAGTCAGTAAAAATAAAGAACATAAAAGATATAAGCCCCCTAACCATTGTGAGATTGATCTCCAAATTAACAAAGGTTCGTCGATCTTTTTAACATTTTCAAATATTGTAAATCCCGTAGATGTAAATCCAGATATTGCTTCAAAGTAAGAGTTTATAAAACTTATATCATAAATACTTAAATAATAAGGCAGGGATATTAATAATGGAAAGTAAAAAAAACCAGAGATAACAATAAATAATTTTTCAAAAAAATTTACTTTTACGTTAAGAAATTTTTTATTAAAAAAAATAAAAGTAACCCCAAGAAATAAGGAAACCAAAAGGCTAACAAAGTATACATGTATATTTAGCGAAGTATCAAAATAGTAACAAAAAAGAATATTTAATAATGAAAAAATTGAAATGAATAAAGTAAATATTCCTAAATATAAAAATGTTGATCTAAACATTTATTAATCAAAATATATATTAGAAGGAACTAACCCTAAACAAATTTTCAACTTTTCCGAGTTGATCTCTTTTAGTTAAAAAAACAACCAAATCTTTTTTTTCAAAAATAAAGTTTGATTTTGGAATAATAATATCGTCTTTTCTTAGAATTGCTCCTATCCTAATTTCCTTTGGAAGGTTAGATTCTTTTAAACTCTTATTAATTAATTCTGAACTTTCTATAATTTCAGCTTCTATAAATTCATACTCTCCATCTAGCAAACTGTATACGGTTTCTATAGTGCCTTTATGAACGTATTTTAGTATAGTTGAAACCGTCATCATTCTTGGATCAACCAAATCATCAATTTTTAGCGACGACTGTAATAAGCTGTAGTTTGATTTGTTTACCAGGGCAATTGTTCTTTTGTTTGGTGAAAATTTTTCAGATAATACACATAACATTAAATTATTTTCGTCATCATTAGTCAAAGCTAGGACCGTTTCTATTTCTTCTATGTTAGCTTCTTTTAATACTTCTTCATCCAGGCCATCGCCATTAATAACTATTGAATTTTCAAGTTCACTCGCAATTTGTTCTGCTCTTTCCTTATTTTTTTCTATAATTTTTATTCTTGCTTCTACTAAAGATTTTTCTAAATTTTTTGCTAAATTAAGGCCAATATTACCACCTCCAACAATAAGAATCTTTTTTGCAATTTTTTCCTCATGTCCAAAAGCTGCTAAAGTTCTATTTAATTGAGAGGAATTAATCACTACATAAGCTTTATCATTTAATTTCATTTTATCTGCTTTGTTGAGTATTAAAAATTTTTCATCTCTTATTACACCTAAAATATTTGCCTCTAAATCAGGAAATGTTTTTGTCAATTTATTTAACTGGATATTTACTAAAGGACACTTTTCATCTATTGCAACCTCCAACATTTTTATTTTATCTTTAGCAAAAGGAACATTATCTAAGGCTCCTGGAGCCTCTAATTTTCTTTGCAAAGATTTTGCAACCTCTAATTCAGGGGAAATAGTTACATCAACCGGCAGTTCTATTTTACTGTAAAGTTTACCATATTTTGGATCAAGGTAATCATGTGATCTTATTCTTGCTATTTTTTTTGTAACGTTAAAAATAGAATGAGCTATCTGGCAAATTATCATGTTAACTTCATCACTTTTTGTAACAGCAATAATCAGATCCGTCTCTTTTGCTCCCGCTTTTTCAAGAACAGAAGGAAATGTAGCTCTTCCCACAATAGCCTTAACGTCGATTGACTCAGTAATCTTTTGAATATCTTCACTTGATTGGTCAATCATTGTTACTGAATGGCTTTGAGCTGACAGTTGTTTGGCTATACTAAATCCTACCCTCCCAGCACCACAGACAATAATATTCATTAATTTATTCCCTTGATTCCTAAAGTTTTCAATTTTCTATGCAAAGCGGATCTTTCCATGCCAACAAAATCTGCAGTTTTTGATATGTTGCCCTTAAATTTTTTTAACTGTAAAGTTAAATATGATTTTTCAAAATTTTCTCTAGCTTCCTTTAAAGGAAAAGAAAAATTTTTTTCGGATACATCAGTTTTATTTATAGAAACTTTTTTTAATGATTCATTTATAATCATATTAATATTTTCTTTTTTTTCATTCGGCGATAATATTGCAATTCTTTCAACTAAATTTCTTAGTTCTCTAACATTTCCTGGCCAATCATATTCAAATAAATATAAGTTATTGGCATCAATTTCAAACTTCGGCACTCCATATGAATATGGAATTGTTTTAGAAAAATAGTCTATTAGCAATGGAATATCATCTTTTCTATTCTTTAATGGTTCGATGTATATAGGAACAACGTTTAATCTGTGATAGAGATCTTCTCTAAAATTTCCATCCTCTATTTCTTTATTTATATTTTTGCTTGAAGTACATATTATCCTAACATTTACATTAATATCGTGATTACCATTTAGTCTCTTAAATTTTTGATCAGTTAATACTCTTAAAATTTTTGCTTGTGTTTCTAAAGGTATTTCAGAAACCTCATCAATAAGAAGTATACCATTAGATGCCTTTTCTAATGCACCATAAAGTATTGTTCCATCTTTATTTTCCGAACCAAAAAGTTCAAGTTCATATTTTTCAGGATCTAGCAATGCTCCATTTAAAATAATTAATGACTTTTTTGCTCGATTGGAATTCTTATGAATTTTTCTTGCAACTAATTCTTTCCCCGAGCCTGCTGGCCCGAAAATAAAAACTCTACTTTCTGTTAGGGATAATTTTTTTATTTGTTCTTTTAATTTCATTATAGAAGGACTTTTTCCTATTAGATCATAAGAATGAAATAATTTATTTTGAAGGTTTTTATTTTCTTTTTTTAAACCGTAGTTTTCAACTGCCCTATTTACAAAATTTATTAATCTTTGGGAGTCAAAAGGTTTTTGTATAAATTCAAATGCACCAGATTTTAATGAATCTACCGCCATTTTGATATTGGCATGACCAGAGATGATTATCACAGGTATATCAACATCTTTTTTTTTTATATGAGTTAACAGCTCAATTCCATCGTTATCTCCTTTGTCAAGTTTTACATCAATGATTGCAATGTCTGGTAATTTTTTATCAATTTCACTTAAAGCCTGATTATAGTTTGCCGCTTGCCTGATAAAAAAGCCACGATCCTTCAAAAGACTAGAAATAAGAAATCTTATATCTGAATTATCATCAATGATTAAAATTTCAGCTGACATTTTTTGGTAAAATAATTTCTACTCTTGCTCCATTATGTTTTGGTTTAAAATTAATTTTTCCATCATGGTCATTTATTATTTTATTTACTATAGCCAAGCCCAAACCTGTGCCTTTAACTTTTGTGGTAAAATACGGTTTCACGATTTTATCCAAATTTTTGTTTGAAAAACCTATGCCGTTATCATCTATTGTACAGTATATATAGTTATTTGTTTCCTTAATTTCTATATCAATTTTATAAGCAAATTCTCCATTTTTCTTTGACTTATCCATTATAGATTCAACAGAATTTTTTATTAGATTTATAAAAACTCGGTTTAATTGTTCTGCATCAGCAGATATCAGTATTTTTTCTTTTTCACATAAAAAACTAAAATTAATACTATTATTCGAAAGAGAATGTAAATCGACAGCTCTGGTAACAACTTTTTTTATATCTATATTTTTTAAAATCGGTTTTGGCATTCTTGCAAAGTCCGAAAATTCATCAACTAGATGTTCTATGTCTTTAATTTGTCTATTAATTGTTTTTAAATAATTTTCAAAATTTTCTCTATCGTTTTCATTTGAAATTTTGCTTAAATATTTTTCTTTTAGTCTATCAATGGATAACTGGATTGGAGTTAAAGGATTTTTTATTTCATGTGCTAATTTTCTAGCTACGTTCTCCCATGCTTCATGTCTTTCTGATAATAATAATTTTTCTTGTTGTCCCTTTAATCTATCTATCATCAAATTAAAGTTTTTATTTAATTTATCAATTTCTTCCTCAGCTTCTATTATTGGAACCTTTGTGTTTAAATTCCCCGCACTGATACTTTCTGATGCCTTAACTAAATTAACGATGGGTTTAAAAAATCTTGAAGCAAATTTTATACTGATCGCAATTGATAAAAATAATAACAACGTTACAACAATTACATAAATTAATGTAAATGTTATTTTAATTCCTGTTCTTTTGTTTTGTACATTATAATAAAAATTTAAGGCCTGTTTAGTTTCTTTTAAATAGTTAATAATCTTTGGATCTAAAAATTTTACAACATACAAATAAGTATCAACAAAGCTTTCAAGTTTTAATAATGAGGATGATCTATTTGTAATCGCATCAGTAATTTTAATTGGTCTATTGTCTGAAAGTAATAGTTCATAAGCTTTTTCAAGCGGAGGTACAAACTCTAATGTAACATCTCTTACATTAGACATTAATATTTCTCCCGAACTATCCAATAAATATATTTCATCTAATCTTCTGATTAATCTTTGATGTCTCAATACATCTTTCAAAATTTTGGGATTCTCATGAAAGAATTTAGCGTTTCTATTTATATCTATTGCAACTAATAGAACGTCAGCTTCAATATTGTTTCTAGTTTCATCTACATAATTTTTTGCAACATCGTATGAATTATTCACTGCCGTGGTAATTTTCTGATCAAAATACTTTTGTAGTCCTACAGAAAATAAAATTAGAGAAAATATTGCGATAAGTATGGATGGTAATAAAATAGATATAGAAAAAAAAGATATATATCTTAGATTTACTTTTGAACCTACTCCTTCTTTTTCTTTATCTTTGAAAAGCTTATAAATTTCCCTTACAATTATAAAAAAGAATACCAAAACCAATGCTAGATCTATAACTAACAGAGATTGAAAATTAAAATAATTTAATTCAATAAAACTTTCATCAATAAATGTAAAAAATGTTAATATACCTAATAGAAAACTTATTGAAAAAATAACAAAGATCCATTTATTTTTTTTAATAAAATCTAGCATCTGAAAATAATAAAATATTTAAATATTATTGATATATAATACATAATGAGCATTTTTCTAATACTACTAGCAGCTGGTGAAAGCAAAAGGCTAAAATCTAGTATACCAAAGCCCTATATAACAGTTAATAATAAAAAATTATTAGAACATGCATTAAATTCATTCAAGGATTTTCGATCAATTAAAAAAACTGTAATTGTTTATAACAAAAAGCATAGAAAACATCTAAACAAATTAAATCCAAAAAACACCTTAAAAATTACAGGAGGTAAAACCAGGCAGGAATCTACATTTAGGGCACTAAAAAAGATAAAAAAAATGAATTGTGAAAAAGTATTAATTCATGATGCTGCTAGACCTTTTCCTTCTAAAAAAATTATAAATCAAATTATAAGAAAACTTAAAAGAAATCATGCAGTAGTACCTATAATAAAAGTAAATGATGCAACAAAACGAGTGGAAAAAAAAATAATTTTTAAAAATATTAAGCGTAACAGTTTAAGATTTTCTCAAACTCCACAAGGTTTTACTTTCAAAAAAATATATGAAAAACATAAAAAAAATATGAACAATTCTTTTGATGACGACTCAGCTTTGTTCACAAATGATGGTGAAAAAGTAGTGAGCATAAATGGCAGCAAAAAAAATTTAAAAATAACAGACAAAGAAGATCTGGATATATTTAAGTCTTTAATAAAAAGAAAAAGTTATTTTGGCATCGGATTTGATGTTCATAGATTGGTTAAAGGAAGAAAACTTTACTTAGGAGGAATTAAAATACCTTTTATTCTCGGGCTGAAAGGCCACTCTGATGCCGATCCAGTTCTTCACGCTCTCATCGATAGTTTACTTGGTGCATGTAGATTGGGTGATATTGGAAAATTATTTTCTGACAAAAACAGAAAATATAAAAATATTAGATCTACAATTTTTCTTAGAAAAATAATTGAATTAATTAAATCTAAAAACTTCTCGATCAACAACATTGATATAAATATTATTGCTCAAAGACCTATAATAAAAAAATATTCAAAAAAAATAATACAAACAATAAGCAAGCTATGTGAAATAAATCCTAATGAAATAAATATTAAAGGTAAGACAACTGAAAAACTTGGTTTAATTGGGAAAGGAAAGGCCATAGCTTCTGAAGTTATTACTTCTGTAATCAAATATGATCAATAAAATAAACTTATTTTTTGTTACTTTTTTTGGGATCGGATATGTTAAATTTGCCCCCGGAACTTTTGCATCAATAATAACATCTATATTATTATTTATTTCATTTCATATATTAAACATTTCTTCAAATACTATTTTGATATTTCTTTTTTTTATTTTTTTTTATTCTTTATATGCTGTTAGTTCATATATAAAAAAAATTAGCAATAAAGATCCAAAAGAAGTTGTAATAGATGAGGTAATTGGACAATCAATACCAATATATCTTTACGAAATATCACATGGCACATCAAAACAATTTGATGATGCTTTAGTGTTCTATGCAATAATATTTATACTTTTTAGACTTTTTGACATCATTAAACCTTTCCCGGTGAGCTATTTTGATAAAAAAATTAAAAACAGCTTGGGTGTTATTTTTGATGATATTTGTGCAGGTTTATATGTTGTATTAATTCTTGTTGTATACATGGTTTTAAAATGAAAAAATTACCTCAAAAAATAGTTAAATTATTAAGTAAGAAAAATTTAAAAATTTCTTTTGCTGAATCTTGTACTGGAGGTTTGCTTTCATCTGCTATTACCTCCATTAGTGGATCTTCTAAAGTATTTGCTCTTGGTTTGGTTACATATTCTAATCAATCTAAAAATAGTATTCTTAAAATTTCAAAAAAAATCCTAAGAAAGTATGGTGCTGTTAGTTATGAAAGTTGCCTATCTATGCTAAAAAATTTAAGTAAAATTAGTAAAACTGGAGTATCAGTTTCCATAACAGGAATAGCCGGTCCTAAAGGAGGTTCAAGAAAAAAACCTGTGGGTTTAGTTTATATCGGTATTAAAAAGGGAAATAAAACTTTAGTTAAAAAACACTTATTTAAAAATAAAGGTCGTTTGTATATTCAAAAAACTGCTGTCAATAAATCTCTAGGGATTATTTTAAGTTTTATTAAATAACTCGTTAGCTCTTTTTTCAAATGCATCAGCTATTTTTTTTAATCCTAAGTCAAAAGTTTTAATCATTAAAATATTTAAAATCTTATTTTTTAGTTCAAAATCAACATGGAAATCTACTTCACTTGAATCGCCAGTCTGCCTAAAAGTCCATTTATTTTCTAAATGTTTTAGGGGTCCTCCTATATTGGTTACATGTATTGAGTCAGCAGATTTATCGTAAATAACAAAACTTTTATATGTTTCATTAAAAAAACTTTTTCCAATAGTAAGGTCAGCTGTAATTTCTACTTTGTTTCCCTTATCAATTATAGTGTGAATCTTTCCGCCTAAACACCATGGTACAAATTCTGGATATTTTTCAATATCAAGTACCACTTTGATTAAATTCTTTTTAGAACAGAGAATTTTTTTTGTTATTGAAGCTGTTGGCATTGAGATTGAATTTCTCTCAATTTTTTCATTTTAGAAAAATCTTCATCCGCATGGTATGAGGACCTGGTAAGAGGTGATGAAGCGACTATTAAAAATCCCTTGGATTCTGCTATTATTTTTAATTCCGCAAACTCTTCTGGATGAACATATCTCTTTAAAGGGTAATGTTTTACAGAAGGTTGTAAATATTGGCCTATTGTTAAAAAATCAACTTCAGCACTAATTAGATCGTCCATTACTTGTAAAACCTCATCTCTTTCTTCTCCTAGACCAAGCATAATTCCAGATTTAGTAAATACTTTATTATTTATTTTTTTAGCAGACTTCAGTAATTCTAATGAAGCAAAGTATCTTGAACCAGGTCTAACTTTTATATAAAGACTTGGAACTGTCTCTATATTATGATTAAAAACATCTGGATTAGCTTCTACAACTTTTTTATAAGCATTATCTTTTCTCAAAAAATCTGGAGTTAAAGCTTCAATAGTCGTATTTTTATTAAGTTTTCTAATTTTATTTATTACTATTATAAAGTGTTCTGCGCCTCCATCGGCTAAATCATCACGGTCAACTGAAGTAATAACTACATGTTTTAAATTAAGTTCTTTTGTAGCTTTTGCAATTTTAAATGGTTCAAATGAATCCAAAGGTTTTGGTTTTCCAGTTTTAACATCACAAAATCCACATGCTCTAGTACAAGTATCACCCATGATCATAAATGTAGCATGTCTTTTGCTCCAACATTCAGTAATATTTGGACAGTTCGCTTCCTGACAAACGGTATGTAAGCTATTTTTATTAATTATGCTTTTTGTTATAAAATAATTCTGAGAGTTGGTTATTTTGGATCTTATCCATTTTGGTTTTTTTTTTATTGGATTTGATGGTTTGTAAATTTTTTCTGGGTGTCTAATTGTCATATTATCTATTTAAATATACTTTTTCATTCTGTTTACCGTAAAAAAATTTTTCCCTGTAAAGAATTTCCAAATAATCTAAGTCAATATTTTCTGTTAGTAGAAAAATTTTTTTTTCAATGTCATTAAGTTCGTCTGTTAAATTATTTTTTTTTTGAATTTTCTGATTGTAAAGCTCTTTTTTTTCAAGATATGAAAATAGGCCACGTTCTCCATCCAAGAAATTAAATGCAATATAAATAAAGAAGAATGTGCTAACTAGAAGAAAATAATTTTTTTTTAAAACTTCTACAAGCTTCATTGACTAAATATTAGCCATTTTTACATGTTTTCCAAGTTCTTCTTCGATTCTTAATAATCTATTATATTTAGCAACTCTTTCTGACCTGGATAAAGAACCGGTTTTAATTTGATTTGATCTTGTACCAACGGCCAAATCAGCAATAAATGTATCTTCAGAGTCACCAGATCTATGTGATACTATTGTTTTGAATTTATTCTTTTGAGCAAATTTAATAACTTCCAAAGTTTCGGTTACTGTTCCTATTTGATTGGGTTTTATAAGTATTGCATTAGCAGCTTTCTCTTTAATTCCCTTTTGTAATCTACTTATATTTGTAGCAAATAAATCATCGCCAACTATCTGAATATTTGTTTCCTTGGTAATTTTTTTCCAAGACTTCCAATCATCTTCTGTGAAAGGATCTTCGATAGATTTAATGGGGTATTTTTTAGTTAATTCATAATAATAATCTATTGTTTTTTTTTCATTTAGTTCGTTTGCTGCAACGTCCAGACAAATTGAGACCTCTTCACCAGGTTTAAAACCAGATTTTTCAATCGCCTTTATTATTAATTCAATTGCTTCTTCGTTATTTGTTAAATTGGGGGCAAAACCACCTTCATCACCAACATTAGTATTATTAATCATACCTTTTAAATTTTGAATTACTAAAAAACTCCTTCTAATAGCTTCAGAAAATGATTTTATTTTTTCAGGACGTATCATGAACTCTTGAATATCTAAATTATTCTTAGCGTGAACTCCTCCATTTATAATATTTAAAAGTGGAATTGGTAATTGGTAACTCTTAGAATTTCCTAAATATTTATATAGAGGGGTGTTGTTTTCAATAGCGGCTAGCTTACAAGACGCTATAGAAACAGCTAAAATCGCATTAGCACCAAGTTTTTTTTTTTGTTCAGTGCCATCTAGATCTAATAAAGTTTTGTCTATTTTTTTTTGATCGTTAATATCTATATTATTTAAAGCCTTTTTTATTGGCCCATTTATATTCTCAACTGCTTTTAAAACACTTTTCCCTAAATAATTTTTATTATTTCTATCTCTTAACTCAAAAGCTTCGTAGGTTCCTGTCGATGCTCCAGATGGAACTATTGTCGAAGCGAAATGACCGTCTTTTAAAAATACTTCGGCTTCAACTGTAGGGTTTCCTCTACTATCAAAAACCTGACGACCTTTGATTTTTTTAATTTTTGACATTCTTTATTAACTTATCAATTTTAACTAGTTGCTTTAACAAGCTAGACATCTTTGATAACGGAACCATGTTTGGTCCATCAGAAGGTGCGTTGTCCGGATCAGGATGTGTTTCTATAAAAACTGCTGCAACACCTACTGCGATAGCCGCTCGAGCAAGATGCTCTACAAATTCTCTTTGTCCACCAGTTTTATCTCCCATTCCTCCAGGTTCTTGAACAGAATGTGTGGCATCAAAAACTACCGGATAACCATTCTTAGCCATAATAGGTAATGATCTCATGTCGGATACTAAAGTATTATAACCGAAGCTTGCCCCTCTCTCTGTAACTAAAATATTTTTATTTCCAGAGTCCTCAATTTTTTTTGTTACATTTGCCATATCCCAAGGCGCTAAAAATTGTCCCTTCTTAACATTTATAACCTTTCCAGTTTTGGCAGCAGCTATTAATAAGTCAGTTTGCCTACATAAAAAAGCTGGTATCTGCAAAACATCCACGTGTTGCGAAACAATTGAACATTGCTCCACTGTATGAACGTCTGTTAAAACCGGAACTCCTACATCTTTTCGAATCTTATCAAAAACCGGAAGAGACTTTTCAAGACCGGATCCTCTTTTTCCTTTTAAACTCGTTCTGTTAGCCTTGTCGAAAGAAGTTTTATAAATTAAACCTACGCCAAGTTTTTCAGTGATTTTTTTTAATTCTATAGCAACATCTAAAGCATGTTTCTCGTTTTCCAGCTGACAAGGTCCTGCTATCAAAATAAAGGGACTGCTATTTGAAATACTTAATTTTCCACATTTAATTAATTTGTTTACCATTAATTTTTACTCTTATTCATTTCTGCTGCTTTAATAAAAGATGAAAATAGTGGATGAGGTGTAAAAGGTCTCGATCTAAATTCTGGGTGAAACTGAACTCCCACGAACCATGGATGATTTTTTAATTCGATTATCTCGGGAAGCATACCATCTGGAGATAAAGCAGAAAAAATAAAACCTTTTTTTTCAAAATCCTCCTTGTATTCAATATTTACCTCATATCTATGTCTGTGTCTTTCTTTAATTTTTTTCACAGAATATATTTTAGATATCAATGAATTATTTTTTAGTACAGCTTCATATAAACCCAATCTCATTGTTCCTCCCAAATTTTTCTTACTTCCCTTAATTCTTTTTTTTCCCTTTTTCCATTCCTCAAGTAATCCAACAACTGGAGTACAATTATTTCCGAATTCGCTGGTAGAAGCGTTTTTGATGTTCAGTAAATTTCTAGCTGCTTCAATAACTGCCATTTGCATACCAAAACAAATTCCAAAGAAAGGTATATTGTTCAATCTTGCATATTTTATGGCAGTAATTTTACCTTCGCTGCCCCTTTTACCAAAACCACCGGGAATAAGAACTCCCGATACATCTTTTAACAATGGTTTGATATTTTCAGGTTTCAAATTCTCAGAATCTATTCTTTTTAAATTAACTTTGAGATTATTTGATATTCCTCCGTGAATTAGTGCTTCATCTAAAGATTTATAAGCATCTTTTAGGTTAACATACTTACCTATAATACCTATGTTTACATTATTTCTCGGATTCAAAACTTTGGAAGTAATATTTTTCCATTTGCTAAGATTTGGAGATTTCTTATTTTTAATATTAAAATACGATAGTACTTGATTATCAAGTTTTTCTTTGTGAAAGCTAATTGGAGCTTCATATATAGTTCGTACATCAACTGTCTCAATAACATCATCTATATGAACGTTACAAAATAAAGATATTTTTTTTTTTTCTATTTTTGGAATTTCTTTTTCTGATCTACAAATTATTATGTCAGGCTGAATTCCTAAACTTCTTAGCTCTTTAACTGAGTGTTGAGTTGGTTTTGTCTTAAGTTCTCCCGAAGCTTTAAGATAAGGAACTAAAGTTAAATGAACAAATAAACTATTTTTTCTTCCAATATCATTTGAAAATTGCCTGATTGCTTCAAGAAATGGTAAACTTTCTATATCTCCAACTGTTCCTCCAATTTCGCAAATAATAAAGTCCTCATCCTTTATATTATGTAAAATAAATTTTTTTATACGATCAGTAACATGTGGAACAACTTGAACCGTTCCTCCAAGATAATCTCCTCTTCTTTCTTTTTTGATTATGTCGCTGTAAATACCACCGGTTGTAATATTGTCAGATTGAGTAGCGGAGATTCCTGTAAATCTTTCATAATGACCTATGTCTAAATCAGTTTCTGCTCCATCGTCTGTTACAAAAACTTCTCCGTGTTGAAATGGATTCATTGTTCCCGGGTCTACATTTAAATATGGATCTAATTTTCTAACTCTAACTTTGAATCCTCTTAACTGTAACAACGCAGCTAAAGATGCTGAAGATAATCCTTTTCCAAGAGATGATACCACGCCGCCCGTGACAAATATATATCGCGCCATGGAAGACCAGTATAAAGAACAAATTTTTATTTTTAAAGTATTAATTATTGTTTTTAGGAATTTTGGGTAATGAATCGTCTTCCTTTTCTTCAATCTTGTCTATAACTGAAGTAGAGGTAGGCAAATCTTTCCTACCAATAATAGTTAAGCTCAAACTGCAAATTATAAACAAAGTAGCAATTATTGCGGTTGCTTTGGTAAAAAAATTACCAGCAGATCTTGAAAACATGAAGCTATCTTGGGAAGCACCAATTCCAAGAGCTCCTCCCTCGGATTTTTGGAACAATATCAGAATAATTAAAATAATTGCAAATATAATATTTAATGTAAGAAGAATATTTTCCATGAAGGTTACATATAACAATTTTTTATTATATCAATAAATTTTTTTCCTGATTGTGACGCTCCTCCTATCAAAAAACCACTTATATCTTGAATTGCAATCAATTTTCTGACGTTTTTTGCATTTACTGAACCGCCATAAATTATTTTAACAGAATGTTTTTTTTTAAACTTTTTATTTAATTTATTTCTTATAAAAGAAATCGTTTCAGTTAATTCTTTATGTGCTGGAATTATTCCGGTTCCAATAGACCAAATGGGTTCATATGAAATAATAATTTTTTTTAGATTTTTTACTAACTTAAGCCCCTTATCAATTTGTAAAGATAAAATTTTATTAGTTAATTTTTGTTTTCTTTGCTTTAAAGTTTCTCCGATACAAAAAATAACGACAAGATTGTTCTTTATCGCAGATTTAATCTTATTATTAATTATATTATCCGTATCTCCATCAGCTCTATTTTCCGAGTGACCTAAAATTACATACTTCGCACCAGCGCTTTTAATCATTTTTGAATTAATTGAACCAGTGTGGGGGCCATATTCATTTAGGTAATGACAATTTTGCGCTCCAATAATGATTTTACTTTTCTTTAATCTATTGGAAAAATGGCCAACCAAAGTACTTGGGACACAAAATATAACTTTATTTTTTCTTGACTTTATTTTGTTAATATAATTATTGACTGAATTTATTATCTTGAGTGATGAAAAATCACCAAACATTTTCCAATTTGCAATAAAATACTCGTATTTGTACGTCATGAATCTAGTTTTAATTTATAGACATGTAATCTATAAATCAAATAACTTTACGATTCATAATGCTTAATTCTTTCAGAAACTTTACAAAGTCTTTTTGGGCAAAATTATTACTTATTATTATTATTATTCCATTCATTTTTTGGGGGATGGGCGGTGTATTCAGGGGAGGTGCTCAAAACACAGTAGCAAAAATTAATAATTATAATATTTCCATAAAAGATTTCGAGGAATATATATATTCATTAAATATAAATCCAGAAATTATCAGAAAGAATATTGACAATTCAATGATTGAAGAGTTGTTATCAGGATTAATTAATAAAAACACTTTATCTTTACAATCAAAGGACTTGGATTTAGTTCTCTCAGATAAAATTTTATCTGAAATAATAAAAAAAGATGAAAAATTTCTTGATAAAAAAAATCAATTTTCAAGAACCAAATATGAAAAATTCTTATTATCTAATAATTTTAGCGCAGCTCTTTATGAAAAAAATTTAAAAGATGAAGTTACAAATAAATTATTATTCAATTATCTCAGTGGAGGAGTTTTTCCACCAAGTTTTTTAATAAAAAATGTTTACGATTATCAAAATAAAAAACTTACTGTTCAAGCTATAAGTTTAAATTCTCTTTATAAAAAAGAACAAGATTTCGATAAAGCAAGTATAAAAAAATATATTGACGATAATCGAGATAGTTTAAAAGAAGATTTCGTTTCCGTTAGATTTGCATCTATCAATCCATTATCACTTGTTGATTCAGAAGAATATAATGAACTTTTTTTTGAAAAAATAGATGAAATAGAAAGTTTGATAATAAATGGTTCTAGCTACGAACAAATCATAAAAAATTATAATTTAAATATTACTGCTATAAAGTCTATTAATAAGGACGGCGATAATGAAAATGGCACTCTTCAAGAAAATATAAAACAAGATCTAGTAAGTAAAATTTTCGGATTAAAATTCAAAGAAGTTAATGACATTAATTTATTAGAATATGAAAACGAATTTGCACTTGTGATTATTGATGAAATTAAAAATTCTATTCCTAATATTGTCTCTAAAAAATTCAAAGAAAAAATAATAAAAGGTTTAATCAACAGAGATATATTTGAATATAATGCAAAATTAATGACAAAAATTAATACAAACTCTTTTGCGGAGTCGGATTTTGTTAAACTAGCAAAGTCAAGTCAGACGGATATTAGGAATATTTCGATAAATAGCATAAGTGACAATAATTTTTTCTCAACAAAATCCAATAAGCAAATATTTGGTCTTAGTGAAAAAAGTTTCACATTAATAAATGAAATTGAAAAAAATAAAACTTTTCTGGTTTGGATTAAAGAAATACAAAAGCCTAGTTTAGATAAAACTTCAGATGAATATAATAAATATTACTATGAAGCAATAATAGGCTTAAAAAATAATATATACTCTTCATTTGATCACTACATCAATCAAAAATATAAAGTTGAAGTGAATTATAAAACTCTGGAAAGATTAAAAAATTACTTTAGATGATAATTAATACGAATCTAAAAAACTTTAAAAAAAAACATAAAAATAAAAATAATCAAATTATTTACCATTCGGAAAATTTTAAAAATAAATATATTATTGAAAATTTAATTGATAATTTTTTAAAAGAAAAAAATAGCTTTGTCTTTGAATCGGTAGAAAAAGGGAAAATAAAAGGTCGATATACAATTTTTGGTAGAAATCCAGATAAAATCTGGGAATTTAATAAAAACAAAGTTTTTTATTTGAAAAATAGAAAAAAAATTAAAATTAAGACAAATCCACATGCTTACTTAAACAAATTGGTAGAAGATTTCAAATTTAAGTCTCCTAAAAATCTACCTCCCCTTTGCTCTTTACTTTCAGGTTTTTTTTCATATGATATAATACGCTATATAGAAAAAATTCCCAATAACTGTAAGGACGATTTAAATTTACCAGATATAAGATTAATCAGACCTAGATCTTTAATTATCCATGATAATCTTAAAAAAAATATACATTATATAGTTAATTGTTATTCTGACGAAAAAATTACAAATTACCAAAAGAAATTATTAGACATAAAACTTGAAATTGAAAAGCTAAAATTATTAACAATAATAAATAATTCTTCTCCATCAAACATCCCTAATAAACAAAAAAAATCAAAAGTAAAAAGCAATATTGCTAAAAAATATTTTAAAAATATTGTCCTAAAAGCTAAAAAATACATAAAAAACGGCGATATTTTCCAAGTTGTCCTTAGTCAAAGATTTGAAACCAGGTTAAATAAAAGTCCAATAGAAATTTATAAAAAACTGAGAATAACTAATCCATCTCCATTTATGTATTTTTTTAATTTTAATGATTTCCAAATTATCGGCACAAGTCCAGAAATATTGGTTAGATTGAGAAATAACAAGGTAACAATAAGACCTATAGCTGGAACAAGGCCTAGGGGAAAAAATAGAAAAATGGACGACTTTTATAAAAAAGAATTGTTAAGGGATAAAAAAGAGCTGGCGGAACACTTAATGCTGTTAGATTTAGGAAGAAATGACGTGGGTAAAATTTCTAATGTAAATTCAGTAAAAGTTACTGAAAGTTTTAAAATTGAAAAATATTCACATGTAATGCACATTGTTTCAAACGTAGAGGGAACGTTTAATAAAAAAAATAGTAAAATTGATACTCTTTTGTCTGGTTTCCCTGCGGGAACAGTTTCTGGTGCGCCAAAAATTAGAGCCATGGAAATAATCGATGAATTAGAAAATACAAAAAGAAAAATTTATGCGGGAGGGATTGGATATTTTTCTTCCAATGGTGATTTTGACACATGCATTGCTCTAAGAACTGCATTAGTAAAAAAAAATAAATTTTATATACAGGCAGGTGCGGGAATAGTAGCAGATAGTGTTCCTGAAAAAGAATACCAAGAAACTGTTAATAAAGCTAAAGCCCTAATCACCGCAGCAAGTTAAATGAAAATTTTATTAATAGATAATTATGACAGTTTTACGTATAACCTTTATCATTATTTATCTAGCTTGAAGTGTAATGTTGAAGTTCATAGAAACAATAAAATAACGATTGATCAAATTAAAAGAAAAAAATTTAAAAAAATTGTTATTTCACCTGGTCCAGGATATCCAAAAAATTCTGGATATTGTCCAAAAATTGTAAAATATTTTGCTTCTAAAATTCCAATATTAGGAGTTTGTCTTGGCCATCAGATAATTGGTCAAGCTTTTGGATCAAAAATAATTCACGCTAAAGAATTAATGCACGGTAAATTAAGTGTCATCAAACACAAGAACAAAGGTATTTTAAAAGGTTTAAATAAAACATTTGAAGCTACCCGATATCATAGTTTAATAGTTGATAAAAAAAATTTAGGGAAAAATTTAATAATAACGGCTGAAACTAACAATAAAGTAATTATGGGAATTATGCATAAAAAATACAATGTTCATGGCGTACAATTTCATCCCGAAAGTATTAAAACTAGATTGGGTATAAATATTCTAAAAAACTTTTTAAAATATAAAGTTGAGTAATGGAAAAATTTTTAGAAAAATTAAAAAAAAAAGAAAATCTAAACTTTGAAGAAAGTAAATCAGTTTTCGAAACCATAATGTCTGGCCAAGCTAAAGATGATCAGATATACGATTTTTTAATTTTACTTTCAGATAAAGGTGAATCTCCCGATGAAATTGCCGGTGGAGTATATGTATTAAGAAACAAAGCAAAAGCAGTAAATATTGAAGGAAATGTAATTGATACATGTGGAACTGGTGGTGATGGAAAGAACACTCTAAATATTTCAACGGCATCAGCCTTATTGCTTGCAAGCTACGGAATAAAAGTCGCAAAACATGGGAATAAAGCTGTATCATCCAAATGTGGTTCCGCTGATGTTTTAGAAAAACTAAAGATAAATATTAATCTTGAACCCAAACAAATAGAGGAGAGCATTAATAAAACAAATTTTGGTTTTATGTTTGCCCCAAATTATCATTCTGCAATGAAATATGTTGGGCCGATAAGAAAAAAAATTGGAAAAAGAACAATATTCAATCTAATTGGGCCATTAAGCAATCCAGCAAAAGTAAAAAGACAAGTTATAGGTGTTTTTGATAAAAATTTATTAACTACTTTTGCTAAGGCGCTTCAAAATTTGAAGTTAAAGTTCGCTTGGATTGTCAATAGTGATGATGGTTTGGATGAAATTTCACCTTACGCTAAAACAAAAGTTGTTCAGTTAAAAAATAATTCAGTTAAAGAATTTACGATTGATCCTTCTGAGCTAGGAATTAAAACAAATAACTTTGAAAAAATAATTGGAAAAGAATCAGAATATAATTCAGAAAAAATAATAGAAATATTTAAAGGAACAGACAATGATTTTTCTGTTGCCGTATGCTTAAATGCTGCTGCTGGTTTAATTGTGTCAGGTAAATCAGAATATATTGTGGAAGCCTATTCTTCAATAAGAAAACATATTTTATCTGGTAAAGCTTTTGAACATTTAAATAAAATAACTATTTTTTAAATGTCTAATGTTCTAGAAAAAATTATTAATCAAAAAAAAATTGACCTATTAAACGTTAAAAAAAAATACACTAATAATTTTCTTAATTCGCTAATAAAACAAAACAAATCATATATAAATTTTAAAAATAAAATAGTTGATAATATAAAACAAAATAAAATTTCGGTTATCGCTGAAATCAAAAAAGCAAGCCCATCTGCCGGTTTGATAATTAAACAATATAACCCAGTAGCAATTGCTGAAAATTATATCCTAAATGGCGCAGCCTGCTTATCCATTTTAACGGAAGAAAAATTTTTTTTGGGTGGTTTACAACATATCACCGACGTCAAAAACAAATATAAAATTCCAATTTTATGCAAAGATTTTTTTATAGATTCATATCAAGTACCTCTTGCAAAAAGTTTTGGAGCTGATGCAATATTAATCATACTATCCGGGGTTGATAACAAGTTAGCCATGGATTTATATCAAGCCGCAAACGAATTAAATGTTACTTCAATTATTGAAGTACATACCTCTGACGAGGCGGAAAAAGCTCTTAATTTTGAAAAAGCAATAATAGGTATTAATAACAGGAATCTTAAAGATTTGAAAACTGATATAAAAACTACTTTGCTATTATATAAAATCTTATCATCTCATAGTTGTCCGATAATTTCGGAAAGTGGAATTAAATCAGAAGAAAATGTCAAAGAAATTATAGATAAAACCGGAATAATGAATTTTTTAATAGGTGAATCATTATTAGAAAATATTGAGGGAACGTCTTTACTTAAAAAAATTGTACAAATTAACCAGTAAAATCAATACTTTTAGTAGGTTGTAATTGTAAGAGAACTTTTATAGAACAGATTTGTACAGGATTTGTTCTATGCTAACAAAAAAACAAAGAAATTTACTAATTTTCATAAATAAAAAAATAAGAAGTACAGGAATTTCCCCTTCCTACGATGAAATGAAAAACTCTCTTAATTTAAAATCTAAATCAGGAATACATAGATTGATCAGTGCTCTCGAAGAAAGGGGATTTATAAAAAGACTACCTCATAAGGCAAGAGCCTTAGAGGTATTAAAATTACCAGAAACTGCTAGCGCGAATGATATTTATAACACCTTTTCTCCAAGCCTAATAAAAGGTGGTTTGGATAATACCAATTCTAAATCAAGCAACAAAGAAATTTCAGTTCTGGGCAATATTGCTGCTGGCACACCCATTGAAGCTATTCAAAACGAAGTTTCCAAAGTTGCTCTTCCAGTGGAATTCCATAAAAAAGGAGATTTTTTTGGTTTGAAAATTCAAGGCGACTCAATGGTCGAGGCTGGCATTAATGAAGGAGATACTGTTATAATTAAAAAAACAAACCAAGCTGATAATGGACAAATCATTGTTGCTTTAATCGATGATAATGAAGCAATGCTAAAAAGAATAAGACGAAAAGGTAATTCGGTGGCTCTTGAAAGTGCAAACAAAAATTACGAAACTAAGATATTTGGTCCTGATAGAGTGAAAGTTCAAGGTGTTTTAGTATCTTTATATAGAAATTTCTAAAAAATTGTCTAATAATATATAATGTCAAAAGTAGCAACTAGATTTGCTCCTTCGCCCACAGGACCTCTACACATTGGCGGTGTTAGAACTGCTTTATTTAACTGGCTGTTCTCTAAAAACCAAAAAGGTTCTTTTTATCTAAGGATTGAAGATACAGATAAAGAAAGATCAAGAGATGAGTATAAAAGTCAAATTATTCAATCATTAAAATGGATTGGTATTGAGCATGATGACAAAGAGTATATTCAATCGGAAAAAATTAATGAACATAAAAAAGTTGCAGAGGAACTTTTAAAAAAAGGCTTTGCTTATAGATGCTATTGTTCAGAAGAAGAGATTAATGAACAAAAAAATAGTGCCAAAAAAAAAGGAATACCCTTTCTATATAATAGAAAGTGGAGAGAGCCAAAAAATTTATCGATTCCCAATAACGTGGATCCTGTCATAAGATTTAAAAGCAAAATAAGTGGAAATAGCATTATTAAAGATTTAGTCCAAGGAGAAATTAATATTTCAAATTCAACGATTGAGGATTTTATAATTCTTAGACAAGACGGTTCTCCTACTTATCAATTATCTGCTACCGTAGATGATCATTTAATGAATATTACCCATGTTATTAGAGGAGATGATCACAAAATTAATACATTTAAACAAAAACAAATTTATGATGCTATGAAATGGAAAATACCATATTTTGCTCATATACCTCTAATTCACGGTAATGAAGGAAAAAAATTATCAAAAAGAGACAAGGCTTCTACAATAGATGATTATATAAAAATTGGGATTTTATCAGATGCTTTAAGAAATTACTTATTAAGACTTGGTTGGTCTTTTAAAGATAAAGAAATATTTACTTTAGATGAAAGTATTAAACATTTTAGTTTATCTGGTGTGGGTAAATCACCATCAAAACTAGATATGAGCCGTATTTTATCAATGAATGAAACATATATTAAAAATATAAACGAAGATAAGTTATATTCGAATCTTACAGGTTACTGTAAAATATACTTAAAAAAGATTGATAATAAATTTGACGATTCATTAAAAAAATCCTTACATTTCCTTAAAAATAAAGCCAAAACATTAGCTGATATATATAATAATGCTCAATACATAATTAATGATCAAATTAATATTTTGCCAGAAGATATAAATCTTTTAGACAATTTATCTAAGAAAATTTTGAATGATTTTTTAAAAGAATTTGAAAATTTATCAAATTTAAGCAAAGAAAATTTGGATAAAATAATAAAAGAATTAATTGATAAGCACAAAACAAACTTTAAAGGGGTGGGACAGCCCTTAAGAATTGCTTTAACTGGCTCTAAATTTGGACCCGGAATTTATGATCTCATTTTGTCTCTCGACAAGAACGAAACCATAAAAAGATTAAAGGCTATTAATTAGAACAGAGCTTACTAGATCGGAAGATTTATCAGTTTTAAAATCTTTAATTATTTCTTTAAACTGATTAATTTGATTTGTTGAAAGATCAGGATTAGTTAAAAATTCATCAACTTTATTAAATATATTTTTAGCATTACATTTTTCCTGTAAAAGCTCCGGTATGATTTCTTTGCCAGCAGTTATATTAACAATATTTGCAAATTTAATTTTGACCAACATCTTGACGATAAAAAAATTAATAAAGTTAATTTTATAGATTATTATTGATGGAATATTGGCATTACAAATTTCTAGAGAAATCGTTCCAGACTTGGCTACAGCAAACGTAGACTTTTTAAGAATATAAGACTTTATTTTTTCATCACTTATAACATCACAATTTTTAATTTCCTCCTTAGATATTAGGTTTTTAAGTGTCTCTCTATGTTCATTTGTTGTATGAAAAATGAAATGCATCTCATTGTACTTTTCTTCTAGCATTTTTATAAATTTCAATAAAATAGGTGTTAAAACATTAATTTCTGAACTGCGACTACCGGAAAAAATAGAAATTATTTTCTTATCTTCGCTAATTACATTTCTTATATCAATTTTATTTTTTTCATTATCTTCAAGAAGAGGATGTCCAACAAAGGTACAATTAATATTTTCTTTCTCAAAGTATTGTTTCTCAAATGGAAATAATAACAAAATATGGTCTAAAAAATTTTTTAGTCTTTTGACTCTATGTTCTCTCCAAACCCATACTTGTGGCGCTACATAATGAATAGTTTTAATATTTGATTTTAATTTTTTAACTCTTTCAGCAACTCTTAAGGTAAAATCTGGACTATCTACACTAAATAAAATATCAGGATTAAATTCTATTATTTTATTTACTGTTTCATTAATTTTTTTTTTAATTTTAAATATATTTAATAAAACATTGGTAAATCCAAGATAAGTAACTTCATTTAAATCATATAAAGATTTAATCCCTAAAGCTTTTAAACATTCACCACCTACAGATAAATATTCTATATCAGGCTTTAAACTTTTAAGATTAGCTATAATCTTTGAGGCCAATTTATCTCCTGAGGGTTCACCAGTAAGAACAAATATTTTTTTCATTTTGCTGTAATAAACATTTTATTCTTATTGGCAAAATTAATGCATTTGTTTCTTTCTAAAAAAACATTTTGTTTTGATTTTAAAACTATTCCTTTAAGACCAGCAGCTCTACATTGAACTAAGGTCTTTAATCCAACAGTTGGTAAATCAATTCTTAGATCTTGTTTTTTCTTGGGAAACTTGACTAAAACACCTTTATGTCTTTGTATTTTACTTCTGCTTCTTTTTAACATTCTTTCAGTACCACCTTTTCCCTCGATAGCAACAACTTTGTTATTTCTAACTATAGTTCCTTGGCTAAAAGTATATTTGTCTAATTTGCTTAACGTTGATATCGCTTTTTTAATATCAAGATCATCTTCTTTGTTAGGTCTAATTTTAGAATAAGTTCCTTTTTTGAGTGTAAGTTCAGGGTTATAAGTTAAAGAACTTATAGTGCTTATTCTTTCCTGTTTTAATATTTTAATTATTTCTCTTAATATTGCCGCATCACCTAGTTTTGAGCTTTTGATAATTCTTGGAATATAATAAATTCCTTTTAAATCCAATTTAAGTCTTGAAAAATTTGGTTTTATTACCTTGCCGGCAAACAAAATTTTTTTGCATCTGTTTTCTTTAAGTATTTTAATTATCTTTCCAAATTGACCAATTGAAACGCTATAAAAGTATTTATCTTTTTTAAATTTTTTTCTCTTTGTTAAATCAATAATTAAATAATTTAACTTTCTTTTTTTTATTTTTCTTAAAATTTCATTTGGAAAATTTGTTTCCCCAAATATCAAGCCGATCATCTTACTCTTTAGAAAATGGTGTGCAAATAGATCTTTTTTTATCTTTCGTAATAAAATTAATTACTTCTTTCACAAGTGGGTTTTCTTTAAATTCACCATTTAATTTATCTAAATTTTCGTTAAGGTTTTTTGTTAAGAAAATTTCTTTATATGCTTCTGTAAGACCTAAAATATCCTTATTGTTATAATTGCTTCTTCTTAAACCAATTAAATTTAATCCTTGTAAATAATTTCTATTTCCAATTGATAAACCGAATGGAATTACATCATTTAAAACCCCGGTCATTCCTCCAATCATTGCCAGTTTTCCAATTCTTGTAAATTGTTGAACAGCTGAATTTCCCCCTATAACCACATTATCTTCAATAGTAACATGTCCTCCTAAGGGAACGTTATTCGCTATAATGACATTGTTGCCAATAAGACAATCATGTGCGATGTGAGAAGAGATCATAAACAAACAATTGTTACCTATTTTGGTTAAACCACCACCTCCAAATGTACCAGGATTTATTGTAACATATTCTCTAATTTTATTATTTTTTCCTATCTCGAGTGTTGTATCTTCACCCTTATATTTAATATCTTGCGGGTCAGCACCGATACTTGCAAAGGGAAATATTTTTGTTCCAGCACCAATTTTTGTACGGCCTGTAATATTAACATGAGAAGATATTTCAACATCATCATTTATTTCAACATTTGGACCAATAACTGTATACGGACCAATTTTAACTGTTTTTGAAATTTTGGATTTTGAATCAATTATACTAGTTTTGTGAATCATTGCTAACTCCTATCCATAATTGTAGCTGCCCATACTGCGTCTGCCATTACTGTTCTATTAACTTTTGCCATTCCTTTATATCTCCAAACTCTGCCGCGTGATCTGATAGCCTCAACTTCAAGTAAAAGCTTACAATCTGGCATAATCGGTTTTCTAAAACGGGCTTTATCAACACTCATTAAATAGACCAATTTATTTTCAACTTCTTTTGGATTTAAACTATAAGCTGTAAGTGCAGCTGCAGCTTGGCCAAATGCCTCTACAATCATCACACCTGGCATAACTGGTTGGCCCGGAAAGTGTCCTTGGAAAAAAAAAGAATCTTTTTTAACATTTATAATGCCTACAGCAGATTTATATGGCACGATATCAACTAATTCTTCAATTAGCAGCATTGGCTCTCGATGGGGAAGTAGATTTATTATTTGCTCTTTGTTAAGAGTATTATTGTTGCCCATTTGATCTCCAATTTTTAACAAATTTTTTAAAATCCATAGAAGGATATCCCATTACTTTTTTATTATCGGGTATATTCTTAATAACTCCGCTATTTCCACCAATTTTTACGTTATTGCCAATTTTAAGATGACCTGAAATTCCCGCTTGTCCACCAATTACAACATTGTCTCCTATAACTGTGCTTCCAGCAATTCCTACTTGAGAAACAATCATGCAGTTTTTGCCAATCCTGACATTATGTCCGATTTGAACCAGGTTATCTACAAAAGTATTTTCACCCAATATGGTGTCACTAATTGATCCCCTGTCAATTGTGGATCCCGAACCTATCTCTACTCCCCTCATCAATAATACTTTACCAATATGAGGAATTCTAAAATTTTTCGATTTGTCAGGTATAAAACCAAATCCTTTGCTACCTATTTTAACTCCATCTTTTATGTGTACTTCATTTTCAAGTACTGAATTTTTAATTACAACAAAAGATCCTATTGAACAATTCTCTCCAATCTTTACATCATGCTCAATAATAGAATTATTTCCTATAGCAGTGTTTTTTCCAATTTGAACATTTTCACCAATTAGTACATTTTTTCCAAATTTTACATCGATATATTTATCTTTAATTTGTTCTGATGAGATAAGAGTTTGATCAAGATAATCAAATTCGGATTCAGGATAGAAAAGTTTTGATACTTTAGCTGCAGATAATAAAACATTATCAACTATTATTTTTATACAATTTTCTGGCAAATATTTTGTTAATTTTTTACTCGTAATACAGGCAGTAGCTTTACATTTCAAAGATTTTTCTTTGAATTTTATGGAATTTAAAAAGGTAATGTCATTTTCTTTAGCTCTGAATAAATCTATTATATTGTATATTTTGATACTAGAAACTAACCCGGAAGGCACTTCACCTACACATATATTTGCTATTTTTTTTATAGAAAAAGGGCCCTTGTTTTTAAAAAAAAAATTACAACTCACTCTTAATTTAATTTTATGGATGGTAGCTTTATATTTAATTGATCTATAATTGCATCAGTAATGTCCAATTCACTACTTCCAATAGCTATATTTCTTTTGTACAATATAAGTAAAATTTGGTTTTTCTCAAAATAGTTAGCTATAATTGGATCCAAAGATTTTAACACTTCAGCCCTAGCTTTATTTCTTTTTATGGCTATCTCATCAAACCATTTTCTTCTTTCAGCTTGGTACTTTTGGGCATCTTCATTCAATAATTTAACTTTTGCATCAAACTCATTTCTCGCCAAAATATTTCTTTTAGATACAAGGTCTATTTCTTTCTTCTTCAAATCTTCTTCCGTTTTTTTAAAATCTTCTAATTTTGTTTCATGAAGTTTTGTTAGTTCTTTTTCAACGAAAGCACCTACTTTACTTTTATTTAAGATTTCATTCATATCGATATAAACAACCTTACTTTCTGCAAAAGAATTAGTAATTCCAAAAATAAAATAAGTAATTACAAATATTTTTACAATATATTTCAACTTCATTAGAATGTTGTCCCTATATTAAATCTAAAAGATTCTGGTTTATCCGTACTTGCTTTAGTTATAGCTTCTGAAAAAGAAAAACTCAAGGGACCTATGGGTGTAAACCAATCAATGCTAACGCCAAATGCTGACCTTAACTTGTTCGATTCATCAATGTTTGCGTCATAATCTATTCCCCATACATTACCTGCATCAAGAAATAAACTAACATCTGCATTTGTGAAGTTAGGTAACAATTTTGGTAGTCCTGCATTAAAACCTAAGGCTGTTACATAATTTCCACCTATATAGTCCGATGCATCTACGGGTCCAATTTTTCCGACCTCAAATCCTCTTAAGTATCTTCCGGGTATCGACAATCTTTCTGAAAGTTTAACATCTTCACTGCTCGAAAGTGAGTTAATTGTTCTTCCGTGAAATCTAAGAGAGCCTATAAAGCCATCACTGAAACTATGATATGCCGAGTAATCTATTCCATTTATAAGAGATGGAGATTCTGAATATAAAGGCAGCTTTTGGTTAAATGACGCTCTATAACCTTCTGTTGGTTTAAAATTTTGATCTCTTTTGTCTTGGATCACTGAATATCTTAACTCAGTATCAATGTATGTTCCCTCTTGCTGTTTGAGAGATGTAGAAGCATTATCATTTGTTGATAAACTTTCATAGTAAGCAGACAGATCTGGAGAAATAAAAATATCTTCGTACTGCTCGAATGTAGTGCCTAAAGAAAAGCCAGTTTTACTACTATCATAACCAAATGATGTCATTTTACTTGTTTTTGTGCTTTCGGCTGTAAATCTAATCTCATTGCCCGAATAATTAAAATTTGGATTAGTTGCAGAAAACTTTCCTCTTATAGACGTTTCACTCAATTGTAGATTGGCATCCAATTTAACACCTCTACCTAAAAAATTATTTTCTTTAACACCACCTCCAATTGTACCTCCTGAAGAACCAACTCCGGCGCCGGCAAAAATTTCGCCGGTAGCTTTTTCTTCAACTTCAATAGTAATAACTTTAAGTTCCGGTGAAGAACCTTCGTAAATATTTTTATTAACTTTTCCAAATATATTTCTTGATTTGATGTTATTTACAGATTTATCCAATAGTAACAAACTGTAAGGATCACCCTCGTCAACTTCTAATTCACCTCTTATAACATTGTCTTCAGTAACGCTGTTTCCAACTATATTTACCCTTTCAACAAAATATTTTTTTCCTTCGGAAATATTTATTGTTACTAATATCTTGTCATTTTTGACAGTTTCAATTAATTTAGAATTTATAAACTGAAGATCTTTTTTCGTACTTAACTTATTAATTTTATCAAGAATTTTTATAATTTTTTTTGGCGAATAATATTTGTTTTTAAGTTTAGGAAAATCTTTTGCAATTTGAGTAAAAAAACTTTTATCTAAACCTTCTGATATTTTTAAAGAAACATCCTGAAACCTGAATCTTTTCCCTGACTCAATATTATAAGTCAATAGAAACCCTTCTCCCTTTTCATATAATACGTTTGTTGCCAATGCTTTTACCTGATAATAACCTTTGCTTTTATAAAAATTTTCTAAAAGGCGAGTATCTAATTTAATTCTATTCTGATTTAAATATTTTTTTGTGGATAAAAATTTCCATGCTTTATTCTCTTCCGATGTGATAATTCCTCTTAACTTGCCATCTTTGAATTTTTTATCACCTATAAAGACAATTTTTCCTATCTTGGCACGCTTTCCTCTATTAATTTCATAAATTAAATCTATTGAATTATTCGCATTTTCTTTCGCGTAAGCCTCTACTTCTATAAAATAAAATCCAAGATTTCTGAAAGCTGTTTTAATTTTTTGAATATCTTTAATCAACTTATTTTCTACATACGAAGTTTTTTCTTTTAATTCGATAACCTCTTTTATTGCTTCTTTATGTTTTTTTGCTTTGATTCCATTGAAGACTAAGCTTTGGATTATTGGATTTTCTTTGACTGAAATCTCTAGGAGACCATTAATTAAATTAATTTCTAGATAAGAAAAAAAATCGGTATCATATAGTTGCTTAGACAGTTTATTTATTTTTTGAGCATTGTAATCTTCATTTATCTTTATATCTCCAAACATAACAATGGTTTCTGGGGATACCCTGACATTGCCTACAACTTTAACTTTTTTAACAATTTCTGCGTAAGATATTGTTATTGCAAAAATAAAAAAAAATAATGATTGTAATAAGATTTTTTTCATTGAACGAAAGATCATACACTTATATCGTTAGTTTTCAACCTAACCAATTTTCTAACTTTATGTATTTCGTTAAGTGAAGTAGGTTTTTTTGAAAAGTATTTTTTATACTCTTTTAAATTTATAATCTTTACTAAATTTGTCACAACCTGCCTGAGAGAAATTTTATGCTGTAAAAATAGCTTAACCAATTCATCATTTGCTATTGTTATGACGGTATCATAAAGAGTATTTTCTTTCGATATTTTTTTTAAAAGTTTAATTGAAGGAAACTTTGTTTTATCAACTTCATAAAAGTTTAAATTATTCAAAGTTTTAGAATTGATTTTTTTTGAAGCTATATATTTTAACCTATCATCATAAATAGAATTAAAAATTGGTATTTTCATATCAACATCGTGTAGTAACATTTTAATTAAACCATTCTTAAATTTTATGATCGCATGTACATAAGATTGAGGATGAATTAATATTTTATATTTTTCTAAATCAAAATTAAACATTCTATTAGCTTCCATTATTTCAAAAACTTTATTCATCAAGTTTGCTGAATCTACCGAAATTTTTTTACCCATTTTCCAATTTGGATGCATAACTGCCTTTTCTGGAGTTATTATTTTTTGAAATCTAATTGATGAATTTAAAAGTGGGCCTCCAGAAGCAGTGAGTATAATCTCTTCTATATCATCATTTGAATATTCTTTAGTTAAATTCCATATTGAATAATGTTCAGAGTCAATTGGAATAAATTTAGTATTATATTTTTTTAATTTTTTTTTTATTAAATGCCAACCACAGATAATTGATTCCTTATTTGCAATACCAATAATTTTACTAAATTTGATCACTTCTAAAGTGGGTTTAAGACCATCTAAACCTGATATGGCAGACATGGTATAATCTATTTTTCTATTAAATATTTCGCTTAATTTATTTTTTCTTGAAAAAATATTTATTTTTTTATGTTTAAGTTTTTCTTTTGTATATTCGTAATATTTATCATCATAAATTAATATATTTTTTACCTTAAATTCATTAGCCTGTTTAATTAATTGTTTATAATTTCTGTTGGCAGTTAATAAAATAATTTGAAAGTTTTTTTTATCTTTTCTGATAATATCCAACATATATTTACCGATAGATCCTGTTGATCCTAGTATTGCAATACTTTTTTTCATTTTACAGTCTTGACATTACATCCTTCATTATTTCAAAATATGCATTTAAGCCATTCATGTGAATCCAAATGAATGGTATTGCAAAAATTATACCATCAATTCTATCTAGCAAACCGCCATGACCTGGTAAAAAATTTCCTGTATTTTTAACTTTAGCTTTTCTTTTAATATAAGAAATAAATATATCCCCCAATTGACACACTAATGATATTTGCAAACATAATAAAAAATTATTAAATGAATAGTAATGTTCAGATTGATTAAAAATGTAGAATAATAGAGGGGAAGCTAAGGAAAAACAAAAAGAACCAATGCTTCCCGAAATAGTTTTTTTAGGACTTATTTTGGTTAATTTTTTACCACCAATTGTTTTGCCTACAACGTAACCACCTATATCGGAAAATATACATATTAATAAAATATAAAGTATGAATATTGGTCCTAAACTATAAAAAGATCCAGCCAGTGGTAAAAAAATGAAAAAAATATAAATAAAAGATATTAACCTAAAAGGTATCCAATTCTTAGTAGAAGCAGATTTTTCTATTCGCCATATTAAAACAGCAATTTCATTTAAAGCAATTCCTGAAACTATTATGATAAATAAAATATATATTGGCCAATTTATAAAAACACAAAAAATAACTAATAAAAATAATAAGATAGAAGTAATAATTCTTTTTTTTAATTCAACGGTCACTAAACTTTACCAAAATTTCTTTTAATTTTTTTAAATTTATTTAAAATTTTTTGAAAATCATTATTATTAAAATCAGGCCACATTTTTTTTATAAAAAAAATTTCTGCATAAGCTATTTGCCACAACAAAAAATTACTGAGTCTTTTTTGACCACCAGTTCTTATTAAAATATCGGTGTCAGGAAAACCAGAGGTAAAAAGATTTTTTTCAATATTTTTGAGTGTAATTTTTTGTTTTTTTTTATTAACTATTTTCATACTATTAATTATTTCTTGTTTTGACCCATAATTTAAAGCTAATTGAACTGAAATTTTATTATTTTTCCTAGTTTTGTTTTCCGCAATTTTTATTGTTTTCCTTAAATGGCTTGGCAAGCTAAACTTATTTCCAATGATTTTCACCTTAATCCCATTTCTAATAACCTTAAGTATATTTTTTCTGAAATAGTTTTCTAATAACTTAAATAAGAAATTAACTTCTTTTTTTGGTCTTTTCCAATTTTCGCTTGAAAAGGTAAATAATGTTAAATAAGAAATTTTTTTTTTAATTGAATAATCAACAATTTTTTCTATTGCCTTGAGTCCACATTGATGACCATAATTTCTTGATTTTCCTCTTTGTAATGCCCATCTACCATTGCCATCCATAATTATGGCAACATGATTAGGTAAACTCATACTGTCATTATCTCTTTTTCTTTTTGGGATTCTTTTTTATCAATTTTTTTTATTTCTTCATCTGTAATCTTCTGAATTTCTTTTTCGAATTTATTATTTTCATCTTCGCTAATCTTCTTTTCCTTAAGCATTGCTTTTAATACATCATTAGCTTCCCTTCTTATATTTCTAACTGATATTTTACTTTGCTCTGCAATATTTTTAACTATTTTTTTTAATTCATTTCTCCTCTCTTCGTTTAAATTCGGAATCGGAATTCTAATCAACCGACCATCAATTTGCGGATTTAAACCCATTTCTGATTTTTTTATTGAAGAGTCAATAAGCATCAAATTATTTTGATCCCATACTTGAATGTTTAATGTTCGAGGATCTGATGCAGTAATTGTACCTAATTGATTTATTGGTATTTTTTGCCCATAAACATCTACTTTGATAACATCCAACATACTAGCATTCGCTCTACCTGTTCTTAGAACTGATAAATCCTTTTCATAAACTTCGAAAGTTTTATTCATTTTTTGTTTATAAATGTTTTTATCAAACATAATAAAAATATGCATTTTAAAGGGTAAACCTTATTTATTCACCAACTTTATATCTAACAAAATCTTTAATGGCTATACTGTTTTCTTTACCTAATTCAGATATAACGTCTTTTACTTTTTTTTTCGGATCCATAATCCAAATTTGATTAATTAAAGCATTTTCCTGTTTAAATTTTTCTAACTTTCCCGTTGAAATTTTTTCTATAATATTGTCACTTTTGCCTGAATTTTTAAGTTCTTCACTAATTATCTCATTTTCTTTTTCCAACATTTTTTTATCAAGTTGATTAATTTCAATTGCCAGAGGATTTGATGCCGCTATATGCATTGCCAATTTGTGTCCAAAATCTTCAATCTGTTGATTAAATTTTGTAGATTCAATAGAGACAACCACGCCAAGTTTTCCAATATTTTTTTTTATTGCCGCGTGCACATAAGGAAAATTCATACATTTATTATTATCAAAAAAATTGCACCTTCTAATTGTAATTTTTTCACCAATTTTAGAAATAAGATTAATTACATTGTCTTCAACAGTATTTCCATCTTTCATTTTCTTTTTTTTTAAATTATTTAAATCTCCCTTTACTTCAAAACACAATTTAGAAAGATTTTCTGAAAAGTTTAAAAATTCTAAATTTTTTGCAGCAAAATCTGTTTCACAATTAATCTCGATTATTGACAATTTATTATTTTCCTCATGAACGCAAATTAGGCCATCATTTGCAATGCGTTCCATTTTTTTACCAGCCTTAGCAAATCCCCTAATTCGCAAATATTTTATTGATTCTTCTATATCGCCACCACATTCTTTGATTGCAATATTGCAATCTCCATAACCTACGCCGGTAAGTTCCCTAAGTTTTTTAATCTTATTTAAATGACTGGGAGACGACATTAAAAAAATTATTTTTTTATTGGATTGTTTTCTTTTGATATCGTGCTTATAACTTTTTCTTTAATCTTATCAATCAATCGTACTTTATCTTCTTTTTCTTCAACTTTAATTTCTTTAACTGGAGGCTTGATTTCATTATTTTTATTAGAAATTTTAATTTCTTTTTGTACATTTTGAATAGTTTCTTTTAATAAATCACAGTATAGATTTATTGATCTTCGTGCATCATCATTTCCAGGTATTGGATAATCAATACCCGCAGGATCAGAATTTGTATCAAGTATTGCAATTATAGGTATATTTAGCTTGGCAGCCTCCTTGATAGCTAACTTTTCATGATTTGTATCAATAATAAATATTAAATCTGGAATACCTTTCATTTCTAATATTCCCCCAAGTGATCTCTCGAGTTTGTCTCTTTGAAGTCCCATCTTGATAATTTCTTTTTTTGTAAAACCTGTATTCTCTCCTCCAAGTGCTACGTTAATTTGTTTTAGCTTTTTTATTGAATTTGAGATTGTTTTCCAATTAGTTAACATTCCCCCCAGCCATCTAAAATTTACATAATATTGAGATGTATCTTTGGCCAAATTCGCAATTGACTCTGCTGCTTGCTTTTTAGTAGAAACAAATAATATTTTACCACCACTCTCAATAACGCTCGAAACTTTTGAAAGAGCTTCGTTAATTAACTCAATAGTTTGGACTAAATCAATTATGTGAATTGAGTTTCTTTTACCAAAAATATAATTTTTCATTTTTGGATTCCATCTAAAAGTTTTGTGACCTAGATGCACGCCCGCTTCTAATAATTGTTGAATTGTTAAATTAGGTATATTCAATATATTTTCCCGGTTATTCCACCACAGTTCTACCATTTAAGGACCGGCGGTCCAAAGGACCAACAACCGTGTGCGTTTTGTAGATGTTTTACAATTTAATCAAATTAATTACAACTTTTATTATATGTTTATTCTTTTCAAATAAGGCTCGTTTTTTAACGATTTTAATATTTCTGGATTTATTTTTCTTTTATTAGAAAGTTCAAAAATAAGATTTTTTGAATTATTTTTAATAATAATTTTAACATTTGTATTACCTTCTTTAGAAATTAAATTTGAAAAATTTCTAAGATTCTCTAAATTTTCAATTTCAAATGTAATATTAGGTATGGATTGTTCAGAAATTTCATTTAAACTTGCTAACTTTCTTACACTTATCCTCTTAAATCGATTATTTTGATTACTCAAATCTTTTAAAACTGTAATTAAAAATGACTTACCTTCTTTAAGAATATTTCTACTTTTTTCCAAAATTTCTGAAAAAAGAAATAGTTCAAATACACCCCCCAAATCACTAAATTTAACAATTACAAAAGGATTGCCATCTCTAGTTTTCTTTTCTTGAATTTTCATTATCGTTGCAGCAAGGATAGCTTCATTTTTGGATGAGATCATAAATGAATTAAAGTTTTGTATTTTGTAAATATCAAAAACTTCTTTGTATTCATTAATCGGATGATCCGAAATAAAGAATCCAATTGCTTCAAATTCTTTAGATAATCTCTCTTCAAACAGCCAGTCTTTTTTAATATTATTTTTATTCAAACTTTTTTGGGTCTGATTACTTTCATTAAATAAATTTATTTGGTTATTAATTTTATTTTCAAATACAGATTTTGAAGCTAGTATAATATTAGGAATATTATCGTAAAATTCTTTTCTGTTATTTTCTAATGAGTCAAATGCTCCCGCTTTTACCAATCCTTCAAGTTGTAGTTTATTAATATTCTTTGGATCGACTCTATTAATAAAATTATCTAATGATTTAAACTGACCGTTAATTTCTCTTTCTTTAACAATTTGATTAATTGCTTCAAATCCAACACTTTTAATTGCCCCTAATGCGTAATAAAATTTTTTGTCTGTAGATTTAAATTCTGCAAAGCAACTATTTATGCATGGACGTTGAATTTTAATATTAAGCCTTTTTAATTCCTCATAGTATTCACTTAATTTAGCTTGGTTACCTAATTCTGTTGACATTGATGCGGCAAAAAATTCCTTGGGATGATAGGTTTTTAAAAAGGCTGTTTGATAAGCAATGACTGCGTAAGCAGCGGCATGACTTTTATTAAAACCATATTCGGCGAAAGGTTCTATTTTTTGGAAAATATAATCTGCTACATTCTTTTGAATTCCGTTCTTTAAAGCTCCTTCAATAAATCTTTGTTTTTGTTTTTCTAATTCTGCTCGTTTTTTTTTCCCCATTGCTCTTCTTAAAATATCAGCTTCTCCTGCGGTAAAACCTGATAAAATTTGGGCTATTTGCATTACCTGTTCTTGATAAATAATAACTCCATAAGTGGGTTCCAGAATTTCTTTTAACTTTGGATGAAGATAATCAGGTTCTTTTTTTTTGTGTTTGCAATCATTATAGATAGATATATTGCTCATAGGACCTGGTCTATATAAAGCTACCAAAGCAATAATATCCTCCAATCTATTAGGTTTCATTTGCATTAAAGCTTCTCTCATTCCTGAACTTTCAAGTTGAAACAAACCAACTGTATGACCAGACGATAGTAATTCGAAAACTTTTTTATCCTCAAAATTAATTGTGTTTATATCTAGGTCTATATTTTTCGCTTTTAAAAGAGTCCGAGTTTTACTTATAATCGTTAAGGTATTTAATCCAAGTAAGTCAAATTTTATTAATCCAGCATTTTCTGCTGAATACATATCAAATTGTGTTGCTGGCAATAATAAATCAGAGGAAAAATCTTTATAAAGAGGAACTGTCTCAGATAAATTTTTCTCTGCAATAACAACGCCAGCTGCATGGGTTGCAATGTTTCTATTTAGTCCCTCAAGTTTTAAAGATAAATCCATTAATTTTCTTACTCGGGAGTCCTTAGAAATCATATTTTGAATTCTTGGTTCACGATTTATACATTCTTGTAAACCTAGTGGCCTAGATGGATCAAAAGGAATCATTTTACTAATAGAGTCAACAAATCCATAAGAAAGACCAAGAACTCTTCCAATATCCCTAATGGCCATTCTTGCTTTTAATTTTCCAAAAGTAATTATATGAGCAACGCCATTTCCATATTTTTTTTTAAGATAAGAAAATACCAAATCTCTTTTTTCTTCACAAAAATCGATATCAAAATCTGGCATTGAAATTCTATCTGGATTTAAAAATCGTTCAAAAATTAAATTAAATTTTATCGGGTCAATATCAGTAATAGATAAACTCCAAGCAATAAGTGAGCCGGCTCCAGATCCTCTACCTGGTCCAACTGGTATATTGTTATTTTTAGCCCATTTAATGTAATCGGAAACAATCAAAAAATAACCTGAGTAACGCATTTCTTTTATAATGTTAAATTCATGTAGAAGTCGCTTGTTATAAATATTTAAATTTTTTTTATTTTCTTGATCAGAATTCTGTTTAAAGACGTATTTATTAAATTTTTCTTTCATACCTTTTGTTGCTAAATTTATTAACTCTTGATCTACATCTATATCTTTGCTGGTCCTTATATTTGGGAGGATAGGTAAAGAAGGTTTGGGTTTATAACTACATTTATAAGGAAAATTAAAATTATTTTCCAGTGCTTCAGGCAAATCAGAAAAAATTTCAATCATTTGTTCTGAGCTCTTCAAATAATGTTGATCAGAATATTTTCTTCTTTTTTTTTCATTTACATAGGTTTTTTCTCCTATACAGATCAATGCATCATGGGCTTCGTGCATATCCTTATCTAAATAAAAAACCTCGTGAGTAGCGATTAAGGGAATTGCTAAATCATTAGATTTGTTTAATAGAAATTCTTCAAATAATTTTTCCCCAACATCGTTGTGCCTTTGAATTTCTAAATAAAATTTGTCCTTAAATACATCTTTTATTAATTTGAGGACTTCATCAATCTCTATTAGTAAATTTTTCGCAAATAAGTTTCCAATTAGTCCTCTAAAAGAACCGGAAAGGATTGTAATTCCAGATTTTATATTTAATAATTCTTGAAATGAGCAATGTGGCTCATCTGTGGTTTTATTTTCCAAATAAGATTTTGAAGATAAACCAATAATACTTTTATACCCTTCAAAATTATTTGCAATTATTGGTAAAATGCCTATTTGGTCTTGAAATTTAAAATTAATTTGGCTGCCAATAATAGGTTGTGTTCCCACTTTTGAAATATTTTCTGCAAACTCCAATGCACCACATAAATTTTTGGTATCACTTAACCCTATTGCATGAATTTTATTTTTTTTGCAAAAATCCTTTAAATTAATAATTTTAATCGCTCCTTCACATATTGAGTATTGGGTATGGATCTTTAAATGTGTGAATTGATTTTTATTTTTATTACTCATTTGAGCGCCTGATATTACCATCAATTATCTTTAACTTGTAGTCGGCTTTATCGACTAACTCTCTATTATGAGTTGCATATATTATTGATCGGTTTTGAGATTTAAATTTTAAAAACAAATTAAATATTTCTTTTGCGGTAGATTGATCTAAGCTTCCAGTGGGTTCATCTGCCAAAATAAGTTGAGGTTTGTTTATAGCGGCTCTTGCAATTGCCACCCTTTGTTGTTCACCAACCGAAAGGTCGTTTGGAAAATGGTCAAGTCTCTTAGATAAACCAACTTTTTTTAAGATTTTTTTTGCTGTGTTGATTGCAAAATCTTTATTTTTTCCAGAAGAAATCATTGCTATAGCAACATTCTCTAAAGACGTAAAATCGTTCAACAAATTGTTTTGTTGATATACAATAGAAATCTTTTTGCCTCTCATTTCATCCTTTTCAACATCGTTCATCAGGGAAGTTTTTTTTCCTTCAAAAAAAATTTCTCCATTTGATGGTTGGTCAAGTAATGCAATCATATGAAGGAATGTGGATTTACCTGATCCTGAAGGTCCTAGTAAAGCTACAAGCTCTCCTTTTTTTATTTCAATGTTAATCTTTTTTAAAATGTTGAGATTTTTTTTCAAAAAAAAGCTTTTAGAGAGATTAACTGTTTTAATAATATTAGTCATACTTTAATGCTTTAATTGGATCTAATTTAGATGCCGCATAAGAAGGAAATATTGATACCAAAATAGTTATAACTAGCGAACACAAGGTAATAATTAATATTGAATTTAAATCTATTTCTGAAGGCATTTTACTTAAAAAATATATTTCTTCTGGAAATAGACTGATGTTAAACAAATCAGAAAGTAGCGATCTAATTTTTTCAATATTATAAGAAAACATTACTCCTAAAAATACACCGGTCAAAGTTGCAAAAAAACCAATGGAGAAACCTACTAAAAAAAATATTTTAGAGATTGATTTTGAACTAACACCAAGTGTTCTTAAAATTGCAATTTCTTTGGTTTTGTTTTTTACCAAAATTGTTAACCCAGATATTATATTAAATGCAGCTACAATAATAATTAGAGACAATATAATAAACATAACGTTTCTTTCTACTTTTAAAGCTCCAAAAAAAGATTGATTTAGATCTGCCCACGAATAAACAAAATAGTCAGAAAATAAATCTTGAATTTTTTTCTTAGCTTCATCAATACGCTCTGGTTTTATTAAATAAATCTCCAAAAAAAGATCATCATCGGATGCCTCGAAGAAAGAAATGGCATCTTCAACAGGCATAAAGATAACATTCTGATCAAATTCTGCAAATCCACTATTAAAAATTGACGAAATAGTAAAAATTTCCTGTTTTGGAAGGGTGCCAATAATAGTTTGGATACCTGACGATGACATCAAAGTAATTTTATCATCAACTTTTAAGTCCAAAGATATTGCTAAATCTTTTCCAATGGAAATTGTATTCTTATTAAAATTATCCAAAGAACCTTCAAAAATACCTTTTTGTAGCAAATTTATTTTTTTTAAATCATTTTTAAGATACCCACGAATTAAAATTCCCTTTGTGTCATCTTTATTGATTAAAATTCCCTCCCCATTAAAAGAGAACATCGTTTTATCAATAATATTTGACAGCAGATTAAGTTTATTCAAATTTTGACTTTCAATTTTCTTTTCAAATGGTTTGACTATGATATGGGCATTAAATCCTAAAATTTTATCTATTAATTCCGTTCTAAAACCATTCATTACGGACATTACAATTATTAATACTGCAACACCTAAGGCGATTCCCAAAAAAGAAAAAATAGATATTATTTTTAAAAAACCCTCTTTCCTTTTTGGTTTTAAATATCTAAAAGCGACTAGTTTTTCAATTTCAGTGATCAAATTAAACTTTTCTCTTTAGTTAATTTTTGAACAACTTTATCAATACTTAAATTTTGTGATTCCTTGTCTATTTCTTTAAATTCAAAAATATTGCCTTCTGATTTTTGACCAATTATTATTTGATATGGAATACCAATCAAATTAAATTTCTTTATTTTTGCTGAAATGTTTTCATCTGTATCATCTAGCAATACGTCAATATTATGTTTTATTAATTCTTTATAAATCTTCTGTGATTTTATTAGATTGGAGTTATCATTTTTACTGATCATGGGTATAATAGCAACTTCATAAGGTGAAACTGATAGAGGCCATTTCATAATATTATTGTTAAATTTTGCTTCTATTATGGCGGCAACCAATCTTGATACCCCAATTCCGTATGATCCCATTTTGACAGATATTTTTTTTCCCCCTTGTAAATCTACACTGGCATTTAATGGTTTTGAATATTTGTCACCAAAATAAAAAATGTGCCCAACTTCTATACCTTTTGTTATTAATCGATTTTCTTGCAGCACTTTCTTATCAAAGTCCTCTTTGTTAAATTTATCGTCCGTAACCGCATAATATGTTTCAAATTCATTTCTCATCTTTTCAAGTGATGAGTCATCTAAATTAAAATTTCTAGTATCGATTTCAAAAATCCTTTTATCAGCATATATCTTGCTTTCTCCTGTTTCTGCCAAGATAACAAATTCATGAGATAAATTTCCTCCGATGGGACCTGTGTCTGCTGCCATAGGAATAGCTGTAAGTCCCATTCGCTTAAATGTTTTAAGGTAAGCAAAATACATTTTGTTATAAGATTTAACTGCATCTTCATCACTTAAATCAAAAGTGTATGCATCCTTCATTAAAAACTCTCTGCATCTCATTACTCCAAATCTTGGTCTAAGTTCATCCCTAAATTTCCATTGAATATGATAAAGACTTTGAGGAAGTGATTTGTATGATTTTATGCTTGCCCTAAATATTTCTGTTATCAACTCTTCATTGGTGGGTCCATAAAGCATTTCTCTATTCTGACGATCTTTAATTCTTAGCATTTCTTCACCATAATCGTCATACCTGCCGCTTTCTTTCCAAATATCGGCAGATTGGATGGTTGGCATGAGTAACTCTTGTGCGCCAATATTGTTTTGTTCTTCTCTAACAATATTTTCAATTTTTTTCATAATCCTTAAACCTAGAGGTAACCAAGAATAAATTCCTGAAGAGGATTGTTTAATCATACCTACACGAAGCATAAGTTGGTGAGATTTTATTTTTGCTTCGGCAGGATTTTCTTTAAGTATTGGAAGAAATAATTTTGATAAATACATATATATTAAAATACTTTTTAAAGTTCTAACAACTTAACATATTGCTAAACTCTAACCAAATTAATATTTGTAAAAGGTCTTTTGCCGGTTTTTTCTTTCACTAATTTTCTGCAATTTTTTTTCAATTCTTCTATTAAGATATTTTCTTGTTTAGTATTATTTAAAGAAAATGTTCTGCTTGTTTTCTTTATCTTGTCTTCAAGATCAAAAATAAAATCATCATTTTGACTTTCAATAGGTAAGCCTTTAAATGAAATAATTGGCTTCTTAACAACCTTACCTTTATCATTGATAATAATCGTAACTTCTAAATAACCGTTGTTTGCTAAATTTTTTCTTTCTTTCATTGTCTGAGAATCCTCACTAATACTAATATTCCCATCTACATACATGCGCCCAACGGGGGCTTTATCAACAACATGGGGTTGTTCGCCAGGATGAATTTGAACTATATCACCATTTTCTATTTGAACTGGGTAAGGTATCTGCATTTCTTTTGCGAAATTTATATGCTCCATCATATGGCGGTGCTCACCATGCACCGGAATGATAGATTTAGGTTTAACCCAATTATACATATCTTTTAAATCTTCTTGATTTGGGTGACCGGAAACATGAACAAATTCATTTTCTTCAGAAACAACTTCAATTCCATTTTTAACTAACTGATTATGTAGGTTATAAAGTTTTTTTTCATTGCCAGGAATTATTTTTGATGAAAAAATTACTGTGTCTCCCTCCTCTATAAAAACGTCAGGATGAACATAATGTGCTATTCTCATCATAGCTCCCATAGGTTCTCCTTGACTACCTGTACATAAATAAACAATTTTTTCTTTGGAAATTTTTTTAGCTTCCCTTGGGTCAATAGGGTCAATAACATTTTTTAAATAACCACATTCTCTTGCTGCTTTATAAATTCTGTGCATAGACCTTCCGACTAGAGAAATCTGTCTTTCAATTTTTTTAGCACAATAAAATATTGTTTCCATTCTTGCTACATTGGATGCAAACGATGTAACAACAATTCTTTTATTTTTATTTTGCATTATTTTTATAAGATTCTGTCTAACATCTAATTCTGAGCCAGCTCGACCTGGATTAAAAACATTGGTAGAGTCACAAATCATAGCCAGAACACCTTGATCACCAATTTGTTTTAATTTTTTTTTGTTTATCGTATTCCCAATCAAAGGATTTGGGTCGCATTTCCAATCACCTGTATGCAGAACGGTTCCAACCGGAGTTTTAATACCCAGACCATTAGGTTCTAAAATAGAATGTGTTAAAGTAACAAATTCAATTGTAAAAGAACCCAATTTGATTGTACCATTTAAGTCTACAATTTTTAAATTATTCCCAATTTCAATTTTTTTTTCTTTAAATTTTTCTTTTATTAAAACACTTGTAAACGGAGTAGCATAAATATTGCATTTTAATTGAGGCCATATATGTGCAATGGCACCGATATGATCTTCGTGAGCGTGAGTTAATATTATTCCCAATAAATCGTCTTTTTTATCTATGATAAAACCGGGATCAGGATAAATCAGATCTATCCCTGGCAAAGTATCGTCTGCAAAAGTAACCCCTATATCAACTATTAGCCATTTTTGATTGTCCGGTTTTCCATAAGAATAAAGATTCATGTTCATGCCAATTTCCCCAGATCCGCCTAAGGGACAAAAAATTAATTTATCTTTTTGACTCATAATTTGATCTAAAATCTATTTTACCCTTAATAATTCTATTAAACCCTTCATGGTAATATCTCCATCAATAAATACTTTAGATTTAATAGAATTTTTAAATAATGAAGAATAACCACCCGTTAAAATAATTTTATAACTTTTTTTAGTTTCTTTTTTAATCAATCGTAAAATATTTACAATCATGCCTGTATAACCCCAATAAAAACCAGATTTTAAGGCTGAAAGAGTATTGTTTCCTACTACTTTATTTATTTTTTTTATAGTAAACGGAGGTATCAGATTAGCTCTTTTAGTTAATGTGCTTAAAGAAAGATTTATACCAGGTGCAATGATTCCACCCATATATATCCCTCTATTGATTACATCAAAAGTCGTGGCCGTACCAAAGTCTAAAACTATACAATCAGATTTATATGTATAATAAGATCCAATTGCATTAGCTATTCTATCTGAACCAATTTGTTTTTTATTTGCTTTAATTTTGATTACTTTTGAATAATGGGTTTGCTTTAATTCTTGACATTGAATATTGAAATATTTTTTAAAACTTTTTTTGGTAGCAAGGAAAACGGATGGTACAACGCTAGAAAATAAAGCTTTCTTATTTACAATCATGTCTTTAACAAATGAAAAAACTATTTTTTTAAAATAATATTGATTTTTTATTATTGAAGTTTCGATATTTAGCCTTTTGATAATTTTTAATTTTTTATCCAAAATGCATAACTTAGTTTGGGTATTTCCGATATCTCCGATTAAATGTGTCATTTTATTCTAATTAATTTAATAATAATTTTTTCGATTTTAATTTAAAATTTATAAACTTATATAAATTTAAATTTGAAAAAAACTGTTCATACTTAGCTATTATTTTATTTACAATCTCTACCAATTTAGGCTTTTTTTTTGTTTCTCTATATATATTTGTAGAAGAATAATTTTTGATTTTTGGATTTGAAAAAAGATTAATACCAATGCCGACTATTAAATATTTCTTTTGTTCCTTAATAATTACTTCTTGCAAGATACCACATATTTTTTTCTTATTAACATATATATCATTAGGTAATTTAAAAAATGTTTTTTTTTCTCCACAATACTTGCTTAATATATCAATATTTAAAATTGGATTAATTAAAGAAAATTCTTCCACACTTGGGTATTTTTTTTTAAGTTGAAAAAAAATTGAACCAAAAAAATTGCCTTTTTTTGAAATCCATTTTCTTCCATAACGTCCTTTCCCTTTTTTTTGTGACAAGGCATAAACAAATCCATTTTCATATTTCTTTTTTTTAATTAATTCTATTGCCTTTTCATTCGTACTATTCACGGTATTATATTTAAAAATTTTAAATTTCATCAAATAAGATTTATATTTGAAACAACGTCTATAAGAAGACTTGGATAAATAAAATAAACCAAAATAATTATTGTAGATAAAGCTAATGATATCCTAAGACCAAAATTTTGGTCTATTTCAAACTTTTCTTTAGATTCATCAAAATAAATGATCTTTATTATCCTCAAATAATAAAATGCCGAAATTACTGTAGTTATCAACCCCATGATAGCAAGCGTATACATTTCTGCTTCTATCACTGCCATAAATATATAAAACTTGGCAAAAAAACCTGCCAAAGGAGGAATCCCTGCTAAAGAAAATAATAACACTAGCAAACAAAATGAAATTACAGGATGATTTTTAGATAAACCTGATAGATCTTGAATATCTTCATAAAATATATTTTTTCTCCTCATCATAAAAATACATGAAAAAATACCTAGATTCATTAATAAATAAATCGAGAGATAAATTACTGTACCTTGTATTCCTACGTTGCTTGCTGTAGCCAAACCAGCTAATGCATAACCCATATGACCAATGGAGCTATAAGCCATCAGTCTTTTAATATTTGTCTGCCCTATTGCGGTAACTGCACCAAAAATCATGGAGGCCAGGGAAATGAAGATTATGATCATTTGCCACTGACCAATTACATTAAAGAATGGCACATATAAAAATCTTATAAAAACAGTTAATGCTGCTACTTTTGGTACAATCGCAAGGAAAGTAGTAACCGATGTAGGCGAACCTTCATAAACATCAGGGGCCCACATATGGAAAGGTACAGCTGAAACCTTAAATGTAAGTCCTACTAAAATAAACACAATACCAAAAATTGATCCGGTATTTAATTGATCCATATTTTGAGCTATTAGGTCAAAATTTGTTGAACCTGAAAAACCATAAATCAAAGAACATCCATAAAGTAATAATCCAGAGGACAATGCACCTAAAACAAAATATTTTAAACCCGCCTCCGAAGATCTATAGTTGTCTCTGTTAAATGATGCCAGCACATACAAGGATAAGGATTGTAACTCCAGGCCCATATAAAAGACAATAAGATCATATGAACTTATCATTATCATCATACCTAAAGTGGCAGATAAAATTAATATCGGATATTCAATTTTGTTAATACCAATCCATTTAATATAATCAAAAGAAGATAACATAACAAAAATACAAGCTATCAAGGTTAGAGCTTTCATAAATAATGAAAAATAATCAATTGCGTAACTGTTATTAAATAGTTTAATTGAAGTATCTATCGAATGATTAAATAATAGTATAAATGTGGCCAATAAAATAATCACTGATAATTTATAAATAAGATTAAAACTATTATTATAAAAAACCCCAATCATTAATAAAATCATTATAGAAGAAATTAAAAATAATTCAGGAATGATAAAATTTAATTGATCCATTATTTTACAGTCTCTTTTAAATAAAAAGTTAAATCCATTTCATAATTTCTTATTAATTCAGAAACAGATATATCAACAGTTCTAAGCAACGGTTCTGGATAAAAACCAAAAAATAAAGTTAAGAAAGCTAAAGATGATAAAATAAAAATCTCAGTTTTATTTAAGTCATAAATTTTTTTTAATTCATTATTATTAATTTTTCCAAAAATAACCCTTTTGTAAAGCCAAAGCATATAAGCTGCGGCAAAAATAACCCCTAAACTAGCTAGTACTGCAACCAATATATTTTTTTGAAAAGCGCCTATCAAAATTAAAATTTCCCCAACAAATCCACTTGTACCAGGCAAACCCAAAGCAGCTAAAGTAAAAATCATAAATATAACTGCATACTTTGGAACAATATGTACTAAGCCACCATAGGATGAAATCATTCTTGAATGAACCCTGTCATAAACAACACCCACACATAAAAATAAAGCTGCTGATATTAATCCATGACTAATCATTTGAATAATGCTTCCTTCCAAACCTTGTTTTGTTAACGTGAAAATACCAACGGTCACAAAACCCATGTGAGCAACTGAAGAGTAGGCAATTAATTTTTTCATATCTTCCTGCATTAAGGCAACAAGTGATGTGTAAACAATAGCAATAATGCTTAACAGAAAGATTAATGGAGTAAAAAAATCTGAAGCTACTGGAAATAAACCAATTGAAAATCTAATAAATCCGTATCCAGCCATTTTTAGCAATATCGCAGCTAATATAACGGAACCAGCTGTTGGTGCTTCAACGTGAGCATCTGGCAACCAGGTATGGACCGGCCACATAGGTAGTTTCACTGCAAAAGAACTAAAGAAAGCTAACCACAATAAATATTGATACTCCTTAGGTATATTGTTAAATAATAATAGTTGAGTCATATCAGTAGTACCGGTAATCCAATAAATTGATATCACTGCGATTAACAATAGTACTGACCCTAAAAGAGTAAATAAGAAGAATTTGAATGCTGAATATACCCTTCTTGGACCACCCCATATTCCTATAATTAAGAACATTGGAATTAATCCACCTTCAAAAAACAAATAAAATAATACCAAATCTAAAGAGCAAAACACTCCAATCATTAGTGTTTCCATTACAAGTAGCGCAATTAAAAACTCTTTAATTCGCTCTTTAACACTATTTATGACTGATAAAATACAGAGTGGAGTAATGAAAGTCGTTAACAAAATAAATAATATGGATATTCCATCAACACCAAATTTAAAGTTAAAATATCCTTTCACCCACTGTTTATTTTCAATAAATTGGAAATCGGCTGTTGAACTATCAAAGGAAAACCATAAAAATATTGAAAGAAGAAAATTTACAAAAGATGTAAAAATTGCAACATATTTTGCGCTGTTAATAGATTTATCAGATGAATCTTTTATTAAAAGAATAAATATAGATCCTATAAGAGGTAGAAAAGTTACTGCTGATAATATTGGAAAATTCATTTAGATTAAAATTAGATAAGTTAATAATATCGAAAGGCCCACAAGCATAACTAAAGCATAATGATAAATATATCCATTTTGAAATTGAACAGCTTTATAAGAAAAAAATTTTACTAATTTTGCAAATCCATCAGGGCCAAATTGATCGATTGTTTTAATATCACCGTTCTTCCAAAAAATTAAACCTAGTTTTTTTATTGGTTTAACAAAAATGAAATCATATAGTTCATCAAAATACCATTTATTTAACAAAAATTCATAAATTTGTTTGTGGGACTGAATATATTTTGAAAGTATTTTTTTATTTTTTAAAAATAAATAATAAGAAATTGGAATTGAGATTATAACTAGTAACGGCGTCAGTAATATTAGCCAAGTTGGTGGATGATCATAATTTATTGGGTTTAAAAATAGTATTGAATTTCTCCAAAATTCACTGCTACTTTCATATCCAATAAATAAATCCTTAAATAAGTAACCTGATCCAATAGCGCCAACTGCCAATACAATCAATGGAACAATCATTACCAGTGGACTCTCATGCATTTTATCAATTTTAATTTTTTCATTGGAGTATTTTCCATGAAATGTTTTAAATAATAATCTCCAAGAATAGATGGAAGTTAAAACTGCAGTAAGTATTCCAATAGCAGCCGCATAAAATCCAACTGTTGAGTTTTTTAAATATGCAAACTCTATGATGGCATCTTTAGAATAATAACCTGATAAAAAAGGAAAACCTGTCAAAGCTAAGGTTCCGATTACCATCAATATCCATGTGTAAGGAAGTTTTTTCCAAACACCTCCCATTAATCTAATATCTTGTTCATTTTTGAAAGAATGTATAACGGATCCAGAGCCCAAAAAGAGAAGTGCTTTAAAAAATGCATGTGTAAACAAGTGAAACATTGCAACATGATAGGCGCCAACACCTGCGGCAAAAAACATATATCCCAACTGACCGCATGTAGAATAAGCTATAATTCTTTTAATATCGTTTTGAACTAGAGCAATTGTTGCGCTAAAAAAAGCTGTGCTCATTCCCACTATGCAGACTAAATTCAAGGCTAATTGGGAGTATTCAAATATTGGCGAACATCTTACTACTAAAAATACACCTGCTGTCACCATGGTAGCTGCATGAATTAAGGCTGAAACAGGTGTTGGACCTTCCATGGCATCAGGTAACCAGGTATGCAAAAAAATTTGTGCAGATTTACCCATACAGCCGAGAAATAAAAGCAAGCAAGTTAAAGTAATAACGCTTGTCTCGATTCCCAAAAAATTAATTTGTCTTCCTACAAAATAGGGAGTTTGAGCGAAAACCTCTGAATAGTTTAGCGTTCCAAAATAGTAAAAAATTAAAAAAATGCCTAAAGCAAAACCAAAATCACCCACTCTGTTCACAACGAATGCTTTGATTGCCGCAGCGTTAGCTGAGGGTTTCTTATACCAAAAACCAATTAATAAATAGGAACTCAGACCCACCCCCTCCCAACCAAAGAATAATTGGAGGAAATTGTCTGAGGTTACCAAAGTTAACATTGCAAAAGTAAACAATGACAAATAAGACATAAATCTAGTCTTACATTCGTCATGAACCATATAACCAATGGAATAAATGTGAACTAATGATGAAACTATGCCAACAACAACTAGCATGGTAGATGATAGTGCGTCGATTTTAATTGACCAATTTACTTGTAGATCGCCTGATGTAATCCAGGAAAAGATTGTAATATTGTTTGCATAACCTTGTGCAACAACAATATAAAAAATTACAAAAGATAAAATTGCAGATATAGACACTAAAAGACTTGTAAAAATTTCAGAAAATCTGTCACCAATAAATCTACCAAAAAAACCCGAAACTATTGCTCCAATAAGCGGTAAAAATATAATTGCGTATTCCATTTAACCTTTCAAAGAACTAATATCCTCAACTCTAATCGACCCTTTGTTTCTATAATAAACAACTATAATTGCGAGACCAATAGCTGCTTCAGCGGCAGCTACCGTCAAGATAAACATAGTAAAGATCTGTCCAGTTAGATCCTGTGTAAAAATTGAAAAAGAAACCAAATTTATATTAACCGCTAAAAGTATAAGTTCAATTGACATCAAAATTATAATTACATTTTTTCTATTCAGAAAAATTCCAATTACACCAATTATAAAAATTATTGCTGCAAGAAACAGGTAGTGACCCAGCCCAATATTAATCATCTAGATTTATTCCTTTATTGCTTTCTACCTCTACTAGTGCAACCGCATCTTTTTTTTCTCTGCTAATTTGTTTAAAATAACTTTGCTTTTTAATACCTTCTCTTTTCCTATAGGTAAGAACTATCGCCCCGATCATGGAAACAAGAAGTATTAATCCAGCCAGTTGAAATAAATGTATATAATCGGTATAAATTACATTTCCTATTGCATGAGTATTTGTAAAATCTTTATCAATTCTAATAGATGATATTTCTACTATATTGGGCTTATATTTCCAGCCACCAACAACAATAATTAATTCAAGAAAAATTATTAAACTAATCAAAGCTCCGAATGAAATATGAGAATAAGAAATTTTTCTTTTGAATTGATTATCTTTTGTTCCGGAAACATTAAGCATCATTACTACAAACAAAAAAAGCACTGCTACGGCACCAACATAAACAATCAACATAATCATTCCCAGAAACTCTGCTCCTATCATAATAAAAAGGCAGGAAATGCTTATAAAATCTAAGATTAAATAAAAAACTGAATAAACTGTATTTTTGGAAGCTACTACCATAATAGCCGAAAAAATTGCAATAATTGAAAAAAAATAAAAAAATATAGTGTGTGCAATCATTTATCTATAAGCCGAGTCAGCTTTAATATTTTCTGCTAAAATCTGCTCCCACCTATCTCCATTTTCCAATAATTTTTCTTTAGTGTAATAAAGTTCTTCTTTAGTTTCAGTTGAAAATTCAAAATTTGGACCTTGAACTATTGAATCAACAGGACAAGATTCTTCACAAAGTCCACAATAAATGCATTTTACCATATCAATATCATAACGAGTTGTTTTTCTGCTTCCATCTTCTCTTGGCTCTGATTCAATTGTTATGGCTTGGGCTGGACACACAGCTTCACAAAGTTTGCATGCAATACATCTTTCCTCTCCGTTTGGATAACGTCTTAAAGCATGCTGACCCCTAAATCTTGAACTAATTTTTCCCTTTTCAAAAGGATAATTAATTGTTTTTTTTGATTTAAAAATTTCTTTAATTGCGATCGCAAAACCTTTGAGAAACTCAACTAATAAAATAGTTTTTATAATTCTGTTAAATTTCATTTTAAATACTGTTTGGTAACATTCCAAAATAATATAAGTAACTTGCGGTAAGTATTACCCAAATTAAAGAAAATGGTAAAAAAACTTTCCATCCAAGGCGCATCAACTGATCATATCTGTACCTTGGAACAATTGCCTTTGTTAATGCAAATAAGAAAAATAATAATAAAATTTTTGCGATCATCCAAAATAGAGATGGTAATAGTGTAAAAGGATATAGTTCTATCGGAGATAGCCAACCACCTAGAAATAAAATTGAACCTAGGGCGCACATTAATAAAATATTTGCATATTCTCCTAACCAAAACATTGCGTACATCATTCCGGAATATTCTGTTTGATACCCTGCCACTAATTCGGATTCCGCTTCTGGTAAGTCGAATGGAGGTCTATTAGTTTCTGCCAAAACAGAAATAAAAAAAATTACAAACATTGGAAATAAGGGCACGATAAACCAAACTTTTTGTTGAGCTAAAACTATATCTTTCAAATTTAAAGAACCTACGCAAAGCAAAACGTTAATTATAATTATTCCAATGGATACTTCGTATGAAACCATTTGTGCAGCAGATCGTATTGAACTTAAAAAAGGATATTTTGAATTTGAAGCCCATCCCCCCATTATAATTCCATAAACTCCCAAAGATGAAACTGCAAAAATGTATAGAATTCCGACGTTAATATTCGACAATATCAATTCTTCACTGAAAGGTATTACTGCCCAAGCAATTAAAGCTAAAGACATGGTAACAATTGGTGCCAAAATAAAAATTATTTTATTGGCACTTGCGGGAATTATTATTTCCTTAAAAATATATTTTAATGCATCAGCTAATGTCTGCAATAAACCAAATGGACCAACAACATTGGGCCCACGTCTTTTTTGGACAAAGCCCCACACTCTTCTTTCTAGCCAAACAATCATTGCAACAGATACCAATATGGGAATTAATAAAAATAAAATTTTATAAACTTCATTAAACAAAATGTATAAATAGCTCATATTCTATATTTCAGTTTCTGTTGCTTTAAATTTGTTTTTTGTTGATCTGCATTCACCCATAGTCATCGAAGATCGAGCAATATGGTTGGTAAAATAATAATCTATAAAATCAATTTCTATCTTTGAATTTGCAAACGGAATTTCTTGGGTTTTGGTTCTATCAATCCTTGATTTTATTAATTTTCCGTTTTTTAAGAATATTTCTTTGGAATTAATTAATTTTTCTTCCAATTCATTTTTATTGCTAATATTCAAAGGTTTTCCTAACAATATTGATAATTTGTTTATTATTTCCCAATCTTCTTTTGCATCACCTGGTGGATAGGTAGCTTTATACGCCTTTTGAATTCTTCCCTCCAAGTTAACAAAGTGACCATCTTTTTCAGAGTATGCAGAAGATGGAAGGATAACGTCTGCCATATCGGCTCCCTTATCTCCGTGCGTGCCCTGATAAATTACAAACTCATCTTTTTTATTAAATTTAATTTCGTCTGCCCCGAGTAAATATAATAATTTAAATTTATTTGTATTAAGTTTATTTAAAATTGGAAAATTGTCAGAGCTGGTTATTTGATACAAGCCCAAATCTATTGCGCCAACTCTAGAGGCATCTTGCGTTAATAAATTAAAAGAATTCCAATCCTCATTTATATAATTATTTTCCATTAAAAACTTATTTATGCTTTCAAAAACATATTTCCCAGGTTCGTTTTTTAATGCTGATTCTCCAATTATAACTAGGGGTTTTTTTGATTTTTTAAACTTATTAAATAATTCGTGTTTTCCGTCTATTAAATTTTTTATAATCTGGGTATCTGATCCAATGATCTTATATGGATAAGTGAGATTTCCTGGATCTCCAATAGAAAATATTTCTACCTTATTGTGAAGGTATGATTTTCTGATTCTTGCATTCAATACAGTGGCTTCTAGTCTAGGATTAGTTCCAATTAACAATATTAGATCGGAATCTTCAATTCCTTTTATTGATGAATTAAAAATATAATTCATCCTATTATTAGGATTTAAGTAGGTTTTTTTTGTTCTACATTCCAAATTTTTTGAATTTAAATTTTTTATAAAAAAATCTTTAAAAACATACATGCTCTCCAAATCTACAAGAGCACCGACTATTCCTGCAATTTCGTTTGCTTTAGTGCTTTTTATTTTTTCAACTATTTTCTTTAAAGCGTCATTCCACGAAGCTTTGACTAATTTTCCTTTTTCTCTTACATAGGGTGTGTCTAATCTTTGCTTTGATAATCCGTCACAAGCATATCTAGATTTATCTGAAATCCATTCTTCATTTATATCTTCATTCATCTTTGGTAAAATTCTTTTTACTTCCCAGCCATAAGTATCTATTCTGATGTTGGATCCAACAGCATCCATAACATCAATGCTTTCTGTTTTTTTCAATTCCCATGGTCTTACTTCAAACGCATATGGTTTAGATGTAAGTGCGCCAACTGGGCATAAATCAATAACATTTGCAGATAGTTCTGAATCCATAGATTTTTCAAGAAAAGTTGTAATTTCCATATTTTCACCACGACCTATAGCTCCTAATTCAGGAATTCCTGCTACCTCATTCGCAAATCTAATGCATCGGGTACAATGAATACACCTGGTCATTTGAGTGTTTATCAATGGTCCCATGTACTTTTCTTTGACTTGTCTTTTATTTTCGGTAAATCTTGAATGGTCAAATCCATAATACAAAGATTGATCCTGTAAATCACATTCGCCACCCTGGTCACAAACAGGACAATCTAACGGATGGTTAGCCAACAAAAATTCCATCACAGCTTTTCTAGCCTTCTCAACCAACGGAGTATTTGTTCTAATAATCATTCCATCGGTCGCTGGCATTGAACAAGATGCAATGGGTTTAGGAGATTTTTCCATATCAACAAGACACATTCTGCAATTACCTGCGATAGAAAGTTTTTCATGGTAGCAAAATCTTGGAATTTCAACTCCAGCTAATTCGCATGCTTGGAGAACTGTCAAACCTTCTTCAAAATCTATTTCTTTTTCATTAATTGTAATTTTAGGCATTTTCTTTTTCTAGTAAGTGTTGATCTATTAAATATGGTATTTTAACATCTGTTCTTCCTACTAATGGATTAGAACTGTTTCTTCTTTCAATCTCTTTTCGAAAGTGTCGAAGTAAACCTTGGACGGGCCAAGCCGAAGCTTCTCCAAAAGCACAAATAGTGTGACCCTCAATTTGTTTTGTTACATCAAACAATAAATCAATCTCTTTTAGGGTACCTTCACCTTTTGCCAATCTTTCAAGCATACGCCACAACCAACCTGTGCCCTCTCTACATGGTGTGCACTGGCCACAGCTTTCATGTTTGTAAAATTTGGCAATTCTAGCTATACATTTAATTATATCTTGGTCTTTATTTATAACTACAATTGCTGCTGTTCCTAATCCACTTTTCTGATTAACCAAATAATCAAAGTCCATTCTTAGGGTATCACAAACACTTTTTGGTAATAAAGGCATTGATGATCCACCTGGAATAACTGCTAAAAGATTATTCCAACCACCAATGACGCCTCCAGCATGTTTTTCTATAAGCTCTTTTAGTGGAACGCCCATTTCCTCTTCAACATTACAAGGATTGTTAACATTTCCTGTAATGCAAAATATCTTTGTGCCAGTGTTTTTTGACCTCCCCAAGGAGGCAAACCATTTGGCACCTCTTCTCAAAATGGTCGGTATTACAGCTATTGTTTCAACATTATTTACAATTGTTGGGCATCCATAAAGACCAACTAAAGCAGGAAAGGGAGGTTTTGATCTTGGTTGACCCCTTTTTCCTTCCAAACTTTCTAATAATGCTGTTTCTTCACCACAAATATAAGCGCCGGCGCCATAATGTAGATAAATATCCAAATCCCATCCAGTTCCACAAGCATTTTTACCAATAAAATTTTTTTCATATGCTTGGTCAATAGCTTGTTGAAGTCTTTCACCTTCTCTAAAAAATTCTCCTCTAATATAAATGTAACTCGTATGTGCTCCGATTGCATAAGAAGTAATTAAACATCCTTCGATCAATTTTTGAGGTTCAAATCTTAAGATGTCTCTATCTTTGCACGTGCCAGGTTCAGATTCATCGGCATTAATTATCAAATAATGAGATTTCGTTCCTTGTTCTTTGGGTGTAAAAGATAATTTAAGTCCTGTAGGAAAACCTGCTCCACCTCTGCCTCTCAGCTCAGAAGTTTTGATTTCATTTATGATCCATTCTTTCCCTTTAGTACATATCTCTTTAGTATCTTTCCAGTCACCTATTTTGATTGACGATTCAATCTGCCAACCATAATCGTTGTACAAATTCTTAAAAATTCTATCTCTATCTTCAAGCATCTTTTGAATTTATTAATGTTGTTCTTCCTAAAATTGGTTCAGAATTTCTACGATTTTTATAATAACCAGGTTTTGGAGATCTATCATTTAGTATCATATCTATAATTTCCTCAGCTTTTTCTTTATCTAGATCTTCAAAATAATCTTCGTTTATTTGCATCATTGGTGCATTAACACATGCACCTAAACATTCAACTTCTGTCCATGAACATGTTTTATTTGCCGAAAGTTCATTTTGATTCTGAGAAATTTTATTTTTACATACATTAATCAATTTCTCTGCTCCATTGATCATGCATGGAGTTGTAGTACACACTTGCACAAAATATTTTCCTACTGGTGAAAAGTTATACATTGAATAAAATGTAGCAACTTCGTATACCCGAATGTAGGGAACATCCAGCATTTTGGCTAAATATTTCATCGCTACTAAAGGAATCCAATTTTCGTTTTGTTTTTGAACTAAATACAATAGGGGCATTAAAGCACTTGCTTGCTTTTTTTCTGGATATATTTTTATTATTTTTTTTGCTTTATTTAAATTTTCATCTGAAAATTTAAAAAATTTAGGCTGATTTGTTGCTATTTTTTTTACACTCATCTGTCAATTTCTCCAAATACAATGTCCAAAGATCCGAGTACAGCTGGAACATCGGCAAGCATATGTCCTTTCATTAAATAATCCATAGCTTGCAGGTGTGAAAACCCCGGAGCTCTAATTTTACACTTATAAGGTTTGTTCGAACCGTCAGATATCAAAAATACCCCGAACTCACCTTGAGGCGCTTCTACAGCTGAATATATCTCCCCTGGATCAACCCTGTATCCTTCGGTAAACAATTTAAAATGATGAATTAATGCTTCCATTGAATTTTTTAATTTTGATTTTTTTGGTGGTGAAATTTTTCCATCAATAGTTTTAATGAGTCCTTTAGGCATATTTTTTAAGCAATATTTAATAATTTTCACACTTTCTTGCATTTCTGCTATTCTGCACAAATATCGATCATAACAGTCACCATTTTTTCCAATTGGGACTTTAAAATCTATATTCTCATAACAATCGTAAGGCTGAGATTTTCTTAAATCCCATGGAACTCCTGATCCTCTAAGCATTACCCCGGTAAAACTGTGATCTAGGGCTTCTTGTTTTGTTACTATGCCAATATCAACATTTCTTTGTTTAAAAATTCTATTGTCTGTCAGTAAGGTTTCTATATCGTTGATTATCTTTGGAAAGTTATTACAAAATTTTTCTATATCCTCTGTTAATCCCATTGGTAAATCTTTGCTAACTCCTCCGACTCTAAAATAATTTGCATGAAGTCTTGAACCAGAAACTCTCTCATAAAAAGTCATCAAAGTTTCTCTTTCCTCAAATCCCCATAATGAAGGAGTAAGAGCGCCGACATCAAGCGCTTGTGTGGTTACATTCAATATATGATTCAAAATTCTTCCTATTTCACAAAACATTACTCTTATATATTGTGCCCTTATTGGTATTTCTAAATTAAGCAAATTTTCAATAGCTAAAGCAAAAACATGCTCTTGATTCATGGGAGCCACATAATCTAATCGATCAAAATACGGTAAAGCTTGAATATACGTTTTGTGCTCGATTAATTTTTCCGTTCCTCTATGAAGTAAACCGATATGTGGATTTGTACTTTCTATAACCTCTCCATCTAATTCTAAAATTAATCTTAACACACCATGAGTTGCGGGATGTTGTGGTCCAAAATTTAAATTTAAGGTTTTGGATTGTTTTGCCATTTAATTCTTATTTCTTATCTTTGATTTGATCTTTTATGTATTTTGTTCCTTGCCAAGGACTTTCAAAATCAAAATTTCTATAGTTTTGTTCCAATTTTACCGATTCATATATTACTTTTTTTTGGTCCTCGCTGTATCTGACCTCTTTATAGCCCGTTAAGGGAAAATCTTTTCTTAATGGGTGTCCTTCAAATCCATAATCAGTTAATATTCTTCTTAAATCAGGGTGATCTTTAAAGGTAATTCCATACATGTCAAAAACTTCTCTTTCCATCCAATTTGAGGATGGGAAAATTTTAGTTATGGATGGCACTATAGTTTTTTCCTTAATATTAGAGTTAATAATTAATCTATGATTATTTTCATGACTCAGTAATAAATAAACTAATTTAAACCTTTTTTCCTTTCTTGGATAATCAACAGCTGTAATATCCGTTAGCTGTCTAAATTTACATTTTTCGTTGGTTTTTAAAAATAGAATGACTTCTATAATTTCTTCAATTTCAGTTTCTATTGTTAAATAATTAAATTTAATTCCGGATGATTTAATTTTGGTTGTTAAGCCAGAATTAACAGTTTTTTCTAAATTATTAAGTTCAGTTTTCATCAAAAGTTTATCTTTCGATTGAACCTTCTCGTCTTATTTTTTTTTGAAGTTGCAAAACTCCATATAATAATGCCTCTGCTGTAGGTGGGCAACCTGGAACGTAAACATCAACTGGAACTATTCTATCGCAGCCCCTTACTACTGAGTAAGAATAGTAATAATAACCTCCTCCATTTGCACAGCTACCCATAGATATCACGTACCTGGGTTCAGGCATTTGATCATAAACCTTCCTAAGTGCTGGAGCCATTTTATTTGTAAGTGTGCCAGCAACAATCATCACATCAGACTGTCTAGGAGATGCTCTAGGCGCTGTACCAAATCTTTCTAAATCATATCTGGGCATTGCAGCTTGCATCATTTCTACAGCACAACATGCCAAACCAAATGTCATCCAGTGTAATGATCCTGTTCTAGCCCAATTAATAAGATTATTTGATGAAGTAATTATAAATCCTTTTTCACTAAAATCTTTCGCTAGTTTCTTAAATTCGTTAGGGATTTTATTTTGTCCATCTTCCATGCTTATCATTGTGTTAATCCCAGTCTAAAACACCTTTCTTCCATTCATAAATAAATCCAATTGTAAGTATAAAAAGAAAAAGCATCATTGACCAAAATCCAATTAATCCAATTTTTCCTAATGAAATTGCCCATGGAAATAAAAAAGCTATTTCCAAATCAAATATAATAAAAAGAATTGCTACAAGATAAAATCTAACATCAAATTCCATTCTTGAATCCCCAAAAGCTTCGAAGCCGCATTCATACGCTGACAATTTTTCTGGATCTGGCTTTTTTGGAGATAGTAAAAAGTTTAAAAAAATAAAACCAACGCTTAATCCCATTGCTATAAATAGAAAAATTATTATTGAAAAATAATCTTTTAAAAATTCACCTAACATGATTCACACATTATAATGCTTTTTTCATTTGATGGTGGATTTAAAAGTCACAGTATAACTGAATATTATTATCAAACTAGTACTCTAATATGATGTGGCGGGAGTGAAGGGACTCGAACCCTCGACCTATCGCGTGACAGGCGATCGCTCTAACCAACTGAGCTACACCCCCA
>CAJWDL010000007.1 GCA_913030805.1 uncultured Candidatus Pelagibacter sp.
GAAGGGTAAGGAAACATTTCCAGGCAATAAAATTTTTTTTTATTTTTTTTTATTGAAGTTTTGAAACTTTTTTTTTCTTTCCATATTTTCTGCCATTTTTCTTCGGCAGTTTTAAAGTTATATCTCTGCATTCACTTATTTGATTATAATTTCGAAAATTATTAGTTATTTCCGTGTTTCTTAATATATTCTTCTCTGTTTTTTTCGTATTTTCCTTTTTCAAGCAATGTAGCTGTTTTTAGAATTGCTAATTTTACCTCCTCTTCCAAAGTTGACTTAATTTTGGCCGTTGTGCATTGCTGAAATTTATTACAGATTCTTTTGTGGATAATTACAGAAAGACCATCTGCCCTGATCTCGTTAGATAAAAATCTTACTGTGATTTTAATTGCCTCATCATTTGAGGTTCCTTCACTGTACCATTCTGTTATAATAATTCCTCCCGAGTAATCTACGTTTGCAAGAGGCAGAAAATCCAAAACTTCTAATGAAGCCCTCCATAACTCATTGGAGGATGCGAATTCAAAATTTGTGCTGCCTTTTCCCATTGCTTTTCCAAGGCTAAATCCTCTTCCTTCCTCAATAGCTTGTTGAACCCTTTCATCAACATTGGGGCTTACTTTCCTGGCATCGCTTGGTTGGAATATTCCACAAGAAGTTAGCAAAAAAGATAGTAAAAACAAAATCGGTAAAATCGGTTTTATTAAATTAGGACCAGTCATTTTTTTCTTTCAATACGCAGGTTGATACAAATATCAAATGAATCTAACTTTAATACAACTTTTACATTAATAAAATCTTAGTTAACTTAAAAAATAGCGAATTTATTATGTTTATTAATGTTCACTCCTAGTGACATTTTTACAACATTTGCAAATAATATAGTATTTATTGAATTTTTTTTAGTTAGGTAACTGTAGTTCGTGATATTTGTGCACTATTCATAATAATTAATTATTACAATAAAAAGGAGAAAAATTTATGGATAGATTTAAAAAAATAGGTCTTTCAGCTCTTGCTGGAACGCTGGCGACATTATCTGCTGCTGAAGCAGGTTCGTTGTCGGTTTCTGGTAGTGCCGAAGTATCTTATGTTCAACGTGATAGCGATGAAGTAACAGGTAACCCTATTGGTATGAACAAAAACATTGGGTTCGATGGTTCGGGTGAATTAGACAACGGCTGGACAGTTAGTATCTCTCATGATCTTACTGATGCAGGTGCGTGGTCTTCTTCAGCGCTTACTATAGGTATGGGATCATTAGGAACCCTTATAATTGACCAGTCAGCAGGCAAAGACATGGGAAGCGCACTTGATAACGTTGTGCCAACTGCTTTTGAAGAAGCTGATGCTGGTATGGCTACAGGTCTGGTTCTTAGTGGTGGCGCAATTGATGATGATGGATCGATTGTCTATAAACTACCTGTATTTTCAGGAGCACAAATTGGATTTGCTTACCAACCAAGAAGTGGAGCTGGTAGTAATGCTGATGGTGGTACTTCAGGAAATGCTACTGACACTCAAGGTGAAGGATTTGAGTGGGCAGTTGACTGGAGTCCAGAAATGGTGCCTGGTCTTAGAGTTGGTGGTGCTGTAGGAAAATGTAGTGATTGCGGTGCTGGAACCAAAGATACTGATGAAGAGACATGGTTTGCAACATATGCATATGGTCCTTTATCAATTGGTTATCAAGTTGTTGATGAAGATAATGGTACGAATACATTTGACACAGACATTTACGGCGTTTCGTTCAATGTAAATGATGCGTTATCTGTATCTTACCAATATGGTGAAACTGATGGATCAGCTGCTACGTACACTACTGCAGAGTTCAGAGGAATTTCTGCTGCTTACAACATTGGTCCAATGGCTATTAAGTTCACTGATAACTCAGGGAAGAACATTAATGGAGCAGCAACCGATGATGATGACAATAGAGAGCTAAACTTATCGATGTCATTTTAATTTAACATAAAAAATGGAAAGGAGTGTATTTTTTATGAATAAATTAAAAAACATTGGTATATCGGCTCTTGCTGGAACGCTGGTATCTTTATCTGCTGCACAGGCAGGTGGAGTGTCGGTTTCTGGAGCTTATGAACTAAGTTATACAAAGCTAGATCATGACGAGGTCACTGGTAACCCATTAGGAATGAAGAAGAATATTTCTTTTGGTGCTGGTGGTGATCTTTCTGATGGTGGCGGTGTAACATGGTCGACAAATATTGGAATGACTGATGCATTTGGTCTGTCTAGCGCAAGTATGGCTATAAACATGGGTGGTATTGCGACCCTAACTTATGATTCTGGAGGCGGAGGTACAGGCGCGAATGCGGTTGATAATATTGTACCAACGGCTTGGGAAGAAGTAGACTATGGTTTTGCAACCGGAATATCTGATGTTGGAGCAGTTTCAGCTACCAAGGGTGTGGTTACTTTAGGAGTTAAGGCACCTGTTGCTGGTACTGGATTTTCAGTATCCTATGCTAACAGAATGGGATCAGATCATGTGGCTGACGGTGCTACCGGAGGTGTTGCTATTTCACCTGGATACTCAGGCGTAGATGTAGTTGTTGATTTAGTAGACTATGATGCAGCCCATTTCGGTTTAAGATGGGGTGTAGCTGGTCAGATGGAATTGCATGAAGTTACTTGTAAGCGTAATAATAGTGCCATGAGAGATTCGGGTGGTGAATTTGCTTCATGCCAAGATGGTGTCAAGCATAATCCGTATGCTGGTAGCATGTTTTACAAAATGCAGTTGGGTCCTTTACATTTAGGAACTCAGGCAACGTTTAAGAACCATGCAACAACCAAGGCTACTGCAATCATGAACACAAGATCGGTTGTAGGTGGTGCTGCGTTAGTATTTGGCGACACTCTGTCTCTTAGTTATGGTTATGCGCGTGATAAATATAGATACAATGACCGTAATAGAGGTCTTGCAACGATGGTAGGAACTGAAGCACAAGATGGACTTTTCGGTCATGATCAACTTGGTGGCGATGAAAATGAGTATGTAACACAAAGGTATCATGGCTGGTCTGCAGCACTGAACTTAGGTCCTGTAGCTTTAAAAGGAACTCACAACCATGTTAGAGCGGTGGGTCAAGGTGCTCACACCAGTATATACGCAGAAGGTGATACGCATTCTGAACTAAATCTATCTATTGCGTTTTAAGAGCTAAATTAAACAAATTTATAAAAACCGGCCTAAATTTTTAGGCCGGTTTTTTTTTAGGAAGCTTATTCCAGCCATTCCATAGATATTCAGCATTTTTAAAGTATTTATATTTTTTTTTCTTATTCCTCCCAAAGCAATAAACTTTCTCCTATACTTGAGAGTCAATAATCCAAATCTGCAGATCCCCAAATATTTTCTACTCTTTTCAATTCTAAATACGGGCGATAAAAATATTGCCTCACACCCCTGGTCTATTTTTTTTTTAATTTCCATTTGATCATGGGCTGACCCGATAATTTTAAAGTTTTTGCCTAGACTTGCTCTACTCAAAGTTATTCTTTTATTGAATGAGGGTATATAAATTCCATCAGTTTTAAATTTAATTGCCAATCTTAGATTGTTTGAAATATAAAATTTGAATTTTTTTTTATTGCAACATGATCTTAACTTACAGATATCACTTTCATTTTGTTTTTTTGAATAATTTCTGTAAATTATTCCCAAATCTGTGATATCATTTTTTAAAATATTTTTCTCGTATTTATCAACAAACAAAAAATATTTTGGTAACTTATTTTTATGCATAATGCTGTTGAAAGATTAATGGCGATTCAATCCGAAATCAAAGAACTTTTAATAAAAAATAATTCACAAAACAAAGACCTTAATATTATTATTATCTGTAAAACCTTTTCCATCGATAAAATATTACCGTTAATTGATGCCGGCCATGTCCATTTTGGCGAAAATAAAATCCAGGAAGCAGAATTAAAATGGAAAGAAGTTAAAGAAAAACATCCAAATATTAGGTTACACATGGTCGGCAAGTTACAGACAAATAAGGTCAAGGCAGCCTTAAATGTTTTTGATTATATTCATTCGGTTGATAATTATAGATTAGGTGAAAAAATTGTTAAATATGAAAAAGAACTGAACAAAAAGATCAAAATCTTTGTCCAGGTCAATGTTGGAGAGGAATCTCAAAAAAGTGGCATCAGTCCAAAAAATGTAAATCAGTTTGTAAACCATTGTAAGAACAGTCTTTCACTGAATATAATCGGACTGATGTGCTTACCGCCAATAGACGATAATCCAGAAAAATATTTTTTGCATTTAAATCAACTCAGGAATCAAACGGATCTCTGTCATTTAAGCATGGGCATGTCCAATGACTATCAAACTGCAACAAAATGTGGATCAACGTTTTTAAGAATTGGTTCAAAAATTTTAGGTGAAAGAAATACCCGCTAGCCAATTTTCATTTTGTCCGATGATTTGATGTATCTTGCTAAAGTCAAAAAATCTTTGATGCTGATAGCTATACAGCCAGCCGTTGGTTTATAATTTTGAGTCAAATGTAAAAAAATTGCGCTACCTCTATGGGGGATTGCTGGATTTGTGTTGTAATTAATAGCAATCAATGCATCATATTTATGATCTTTTCTAAATAGTTTTTCACCTTTTTTTTTGGAATTTAAATCGAATTCTTTATTATATTTTCTGTCATTTGGATCGTTACACCAGCCCACGTATTTTTTTATTACTTTGCATTTTAGGCGGGTTTCTATTTTTTTAATCCGGTCAGACCGATAATAAAGTTTTCCCAAAGAAAAAATCCCCCGTGGAGTGGTTTTATCACCTTCTTTTTTATTTTTTTTTATTCCCAATTTACCTAAAACGCATCTAAATCGAAATTTTTTAAAAATCAAATCTCCATTTTTTTTTATTTTTATCAACATGATGTATAGTCTTAAGATGAAAAATATCACATTGAACATTATAGGACAAAGAATTTTAGCTGATGTTCTTAAAGAAAAAGAAGTTATTATAAAGATGAATATTTTATTTTTTGAAAATTTAAACGATTGTCTAAAAAATATTAAGGATAATATCATAAAAAATATTATAGTTACCCATCTTTCTAATTTTGAATCAATCGAACAATCCAACTTTAAAATTGACAATCTCATTTTTTATTTAACCAGTAAAAAAAATAATATAAATATCAAAACAAAATTTCAAAAATATGAATTAATTTACTGCCCTTTTGATTTAAATAACTTTATGGAGAAAATAAATTTAGCATGTATTAAATCCAGATTTGCAATTAATTCAAAAGTTGAGCTTTTAAATTACACAATTAATCTGAATGCCAGAGAGATTATTGCCGGTCAAAATAAATTAAAATTGACAGAACGTGAAAAAGATTTTTTACTGTTTCTTAAAAATTCCAAGGAACCCCAGACGATAAGAAATATTCTCGAATCGGTTTGGAGATATTCTAAGGGAATGGAAACCCATACGGTTGAGACCCATGTTCACCGATTAAGAAAAAAGTTTTTAGATTCTTTTAATGACAATAATTTTATTAAAAATAATAAAAAAGGCTATTATATTTAGATGGGTCGAAGAAATCCAATAGCAAAAGACTTGTACTCTTCAAAATACAAAAAGAAAATTGTAAAACCTAAAAAAGGTAAAGGAAGTTTTAGAAGAAAAAAAAAATAATACTAGTTTAGTCTAGCTCCAATTTTTTGAATAATTTTTGAAGCCATTTCATTTCCTTTTTCAAGACTTTCCTTTATTGATAATTTATTAACATAGCCGTGTAAAAAACCTGCCGCAAAAAGATCACCAGCTCCAGTTAAATCAACAATTTTTAAATCTTTTTGACTATCGCATTCAATTACTTCATTTTTTTGTATTGCAAGACTTCCTTTTTCACCACGAGTAATAACAATTAGTTTTCCAATTTGTTTGCTAAATGAAATTACTTCATCAAAATTTTTGGCATCAATTAAAGATAAAATTTCTAGTTCATTGGCGAATGTAATGTCTAATTTATTATTTACTAAATCCAAAAAACTTTTTTTATGACGATTAACACAAAACTTATCTGATAATGTCATTGCAGTTTTTTTGGAGACATTTATAGCTTTATTAAAAGCATTTCTAGGTTCGCCCTCATCCCACAAATAACCTTCTAGAAAAACTATCTCACTATTTTTAACTGCATTTTCATCAATATCTTTATCACTAACTTTTCCAGCTATACCCAAAAAAGTACACATGGTTCTCTCAGAATCCGGAGTAATTAAAATTAAACAAGTTCCCGTTGGTATTGTTTCTTCTTTTTTTTGATAACAATATTTTACCTTTTCACTTACTAAACTTTTTTCGTATTCATCACCTAATTCGTCATTATTTACCTTTCCAATGAAGGAAACCGGATTTCCTAATTGTGATAACCCAACTATAGAATTTGCAACAGAACCACCTGCCATTGTTTCTTCAATATTCAAATTTGATAATAACTTTTTAAATTCGGTCTCATCAACAAGTTTCATGGTGCTTTTTGCAAGATTATTTTCAGATAAAAAACTTACTTCTACTTTGCAAATTACATCAATTATAGCATTTCCAATTCCCAGTACTTTCATCAGAGTTCCTTTTTACTATATTTACAATATTTGACTATGACACATTTCTTACATGATGGTGTCCTTGATTTGCAAGTATATCTTCCATGCAAAAGCAATAAGTGATGTGAGTCTTTTAAATATTTTTTTGGAACTACATTGTATAGTGCTCGTTCTACCTGATCCGGATTTTTACCAGGAGCCAACCCAGTTCTGTTGCTAACTCTAAATATGTGAGTATCAACCGCAATAGTTGAAAACCCAAAACCTTCATTTAAAACTACATTTGCAGTCTTTCTTCCTACTCCTGGAAGAGCAAGTAAATCATCAAAATTTTTTGGAACTTTTCCATTATGTTTTTCAATCAATTGTTTGGATAATAAATAAACACTTTTGGCTTTATTTCTAAAAAGACCAATGCTTTTAATTAATTTTTCTATCTTTTTTCTTCCTAATTTAGCAAAATGCCAAGGATTATTATACTTTGGATAAATATTTTTAGTTACGTTATTAACATTAACATCAGTACACTGGGCAGACAAAACAACAGAAAGCAAAAGAGTAAATTTATTTTTGTATTTAAGGTCGCTTTTAGGATTTTTTATTATTTTACTTAGATTTTTAAAAAGAGAATTTATTTTCCCTGATTTCATTTAAAATTCAAGACGTTTCTCATTGAATAAAGACCAGGTTTTTTGCCCATTAACCATTTTGCTGCAGTTAATGCACCTTCAGAATAAAGGGCCCTGTCAAAGGCTTCATGATCCAAGGTGATAGTTTCTTTTCCGCTTGAAAATAAAACTTTATGGTTTCCTACAATTTCACCTTTTCTAATTGAATTAAAATTAATTTTTTTACTGTAAGGAAAAATCTTTTTATTCAAATATTTTTTTCCCATTAAATTATAAAAATCCTTATTTTTTCCTGTCGCAATACCTTTTCCAAGCATTAGGGCAGTTCCTGATGGGTGATCTTTTTTGTGTTTATGGTGCACTTCAAAAACTTTGCTTAAAAAATTATTTCCAAGTGATTTGGATGCTATTTCAGTCAAATACATTAACAAGTTTATTCCTAAACTCATATTGCCAGCTTTAAGTATTGGAATCTTTTTTGAATATTTTTTAATTAAATTTTCCTCTTTTTTAGAGAATCCAGTTGTTCCAATAACCACCTTTTTTTTTAATTTTGATGCAATTTTTAAAACTTCCAATGTACATTTTGGAATTGTAAAATCTATAATTACATTTGCATTTTTAAATGCAGACGCTGAATTTAATTGAGGTCTTAAACCAGATGTTTTTTTATTGACCAGCCTGTCTTCTGTAACAGAAACTAGTTTAAAATTTCTTGCACCTCTGGAAGATTTTACAAGTTGCTGTCCCATTTTTCCAAAACATCCAGTAATGGTTAGTTTAATTTTGTTCATTTAATTTTTCCAAAAATTCCTAGCTTTTTCAAAGAAATTTTTAATATTAGGCGTTGTTTTATTATTTTCAAGAGTCCTAAATTTTTCTAAAAGTTCTTTTTGTTCTTTGTTCAAAGAAATTGGTACTTCCGTTGTTACTCTAATATATAAGTCACCATAATCTCCACTTCTCATTATTGGCATACCTTTGTCTCTCAATCTAAATTGTTTACCTGTCTGAGTTCCTGCAGGAATTTTAACCTTTGCTTTTCCTCCGCCAATAGTCGGAACTTCTAAAATAGTTCCAAGTGCTGCGTCAGTTATTGATATCGGAAATTCAAAAAAAAGATTTTCCTCCGATCTTTTGAAAATATCATGAGAATTAACATTTATAAAAATATATAAGTCTCCGTTAGAACTTCCTTTTACTCCAGCCTCACCTTTGCCAGAAATTCTAATTCTTGTTCCATCATCGACTCCCTTGGGAATGGTAACTGATAATTTTTTGTAAGTTTGTTTTTTTCCTATGCCCCTGCAATTTTTACATGGATTAGAAATTTCTTCACCTGAGCCTCCACATTGAGGGCAGGTTTGTTGAACCGTGAAAAAACCTTGATTGGACCTAACCTGACCATGTCCATCACAAGCAGAACATTCACCAGGATTGGATCCTGGCTCGGAACCGTGGCCATTACACCTGTCGCATTTCTCAGATGACGAATATTTAATTTCTTGTTTTTTTCCTGAATATGCATCTTCTAAAGATACTGTTAAATCGTATCTTAAGTCCGCACCTCTATTTTCAGATTGTCTTTGTCTACCACTCCTTCTGCCTCCACCAAAACCATCGAAAAAATCATCAAAAATATCCGATCCAAAAATGTCGGAAAATGCGTTGGTAAAATCAAAGTTTGCAAATCCACCTCTTCCACCCGCTCCATCAAAAGCTGCATGACCAAATTGATCGTAGTTTTGCCTTCGTTCTTTGTTAGACAAAACATGATAGGCTTCGCTTGCTTCTTTGAATTTTTCTTCTGAAGTTTTATCACCTTTGTTTTTGTCCGGATGATATTTTAAAGCTAATTTTCTGTAAGCTTTTTTTATTGCTTCTTGTGGTGTAGATTTACCAACTCCCAAGACCTCATAATAATCTCTTTTTGCCATATAAACTTTTTAGACAATCGTTGTTTGTAGGCCTTAGGCTCTCTTTTCTTTATCTTTATCCTTAGTTTTATCTTCTTTTACTTCTTCAAAATCCGCATCAACAACATTATCATTTTTGTTTTCACTTTGAGTTTCTTTGTTTGTATCTTTCGCATTTTGAGCATTAGTATTTTGCTGGCTTTTATAAACTGCTTCACCCAACTTCATTGAAGCTTGAACTAATTCTTGAGTTTTTTTCTTAATTTCTTCTGTATCGGTTCCTTTCAATACATTTCTTAAGTTCGCAGACGCCGTTTCAATCGCCTTTTTTTCGGCATCAGAAATTTTACTTCCATGTTCCTTTAAACTTTTTTCTGTTGTATGTAACATTGTATCGGCTTGGTTTCTTGCGTCCACAGATTCTCTTTTTTTCTTATCTGCTTCTTTATTAGCTTCAGCTTCTTTAACCATTTTATTAATATCTTCTTCATTTAATCCACCTGAAGCTTGAATTTGAATTTTTTGTTCTTTTCCTGTGCCTTTATCCTTGGCAGAAACACTAACGATTCCATTAGCGTCAATATCAAAGGTTACTTCAATTTGAGGCACTCCTCTCGGGGCATTTGGAATTCCTACCAACTCAAAATTTCCTAACAATTTATTATCTGTAGCCATTTCTCTTTCACCCTGCATAACCCTAATTGATACTGCCGGCTGATTATCTTCTGCAGTAGAAAATACCTGACTTTTTTTTGTTGGAATTGTTGTGTTTTTCTCAATTAATTTTGTTGAAACCCCACCTAAAGTTTCTATACCAAGAGAAAGTGGAGTTACATCTAAAAGAAGAACATCTTTAACATCACCTTGCAAGACACCTGCCTGTATTGCGGCTCCCATTGCAACAACTTCGTCGGGGTTTACGCTCTTGTTTGGCTCTTTGCCAAAAAAGTTTTTAACTTCCTCCGTAACTTTTGGCATTCTTGTCATTCCGCCAACTAATACTACTTCGTTAATTTCTGCCGCACTTAATCCGGCATCTTTCAAAGCAGTTTTACATGGGGGCAGCGTTCTTTTTATCAAATTTTCTACAAGCGCTTCTAATTTTGCTCTTGTAAATTTAAAGTTAATATGTTTTGGTCCGGTTTTGTCCGCCGTGATAAAAGGAAGATTAACTTCCGTTTGTGTTGCAGACGAAAGTTCTATTTTTGCTTTTTCTGCAGCTTCCTTTAAACGTTGCAAGGCCAATTTATCAGTCCTTAAATCAATTCCGTTTTCTTTCTTAAATTCATTTAGCAAGTAGTCTACGATAGTATTGTCAAAATCTTCACCACCTAAAAAAGTGTCTCCATTAGTTGATTTTACTTCAAAGACTCCATCACCTATTTCCAAAATAGAAACATCGAATGTTCCACCTCCCAAGTCATAGACAGCAATTTTTTTACCACCTTTTTTATCCAAACCATATGCAAGAGAAGCTGCTGTCGGTTCGTTAATGATTCTTAAAACTTCAAGACCTGCAATTTTTCCTGCATCTTTCGTCGCTTGTCTTTGGGAGTCATTAAAATATGCAGGAACAGTTATGACGGCTTTTGTAACCTCTTGACCAAGATATTTTTCAGCTGTCTCTTTCATCTTTTGTAAAATAAAAGCAGATATTTGTGAAGGGGAATATTTTTCTCCTCTTGATTCTATCCAGGCATCATTATTATCAGCTTTAATAATTTTAAATGGAGCCGTTTGAATATCTTTTTTTACATTGGGATCATCAAAATTTCTGCCCATTAATCTCTTAACCGCGAAAATAGTATTTTCCGGATTTGTAACGGCCTGTCTTTTTGCAGGTTGACCAACTAATTTTTCTTTATTTTCACCAAATGCTACTATCGAAGGTGTTGTTCTAGTTCCTTCAGCATTTTCCAAAACCTTAGCCTGCGTTCCTTCCATAATGGCAACACAAGAATTAGTGGTTCCTAAATCTATTCCTATAACTCTGCTCATAATTATTTATCCTTTTGCCCTATATAGGTGTTATTTTTAACACTACAAGTTCGACAATTATTTTTTGCTGTCATGATTATCCTTGTTTTCTTGATCTTTTTTAACATCTTCATTTTTAAATCTTGTAACGCCCACAAGAGAAGGTCTTAAAAGTCTATCTTTCATTGTGTATCCTTTTTGAATTTCTTGAACAACAGTTCCGGACTCTTTTGAAGTATCATCAATTTCAAGCATTGCCTGGTGAAAATTTGGATCAAATTTATTATTTTTGCAAATAATTTGTTTAATATTATTTCTTTTAAAAATAGAAATTAAATCTTTTTCTAATATTTCAAAGGATTCTAATATTTTTGAAAAGTCTTTATTTTCTTTAAATTTTTTATTATTTGCAAAAGTTGTTCTTGCTCTTTCTAAATTATCGATTAATGCAAGCGACTCCTTTGCAAATGCAAATCCTCCAAATTCAAAAGCTTCTTCTCTTTCTTTTTCGAATCTTCTTCTCTGATTTTCCATTTCGGCTAGTGTTCTGAGGACCTTTTCTTCTAGCTCCTTTACTTTTTTGCCACTCGACTCTTCTTTATTTTTTTCATCTTGAATTTTATCTTTTTCAATAACGACATCAGCATCTTTTTCACTTTGAGGATTCTTGCTTTGATCTTGCTTTAAATCTGATTCGTTTTTTTCTTCTACTTTCATATATATGCTATATGGTTAAATAATTTTAAAATTCCAGTGTTTCATGAAAAAAATTGATAAAATAATTGTGGGCACACATAATAATGGAAAATTTAAGGAAATTTGTGATTTATTGTCTGTAAATATTACCAAAATATCTCCAAAAGATTTAAATTTGCCCAGCCCCAATGAAATAGGAAGTACTTTTAAAGAAAACTCAAAAATTAAAGCAGAGTATTTTGCAAAAAAAGCAAATTTAATTGCAATTTCAGACGATTCTGGCCTGATGATAGATCTGTTATCTGGTGCGCCAGGAATTTATTCTTCGAGATGGGCAGGCCCCACAAACGATTTTAACGTTGCTATCGAAAAGGTTTATAATGAATTGAAAAAGGTTGAATTTGAGCGAAATAAAAGAAAAGAAATAGTTGCAAAATTTATTTCCTGTTTAACTGTTTGTTGGCCTAATGGAAAATTTATTTCAAGTACTGGAATAGTTGAAGGCAGAATATCTGAAACAAAAAAAGGAACCAATGGATTTGGTTATGATCCTATATTTATTCCTCATGGGTATCACAAAACATTTGGAGAATTAAAATTACAAGAAAAACTTAAAATAGATCATAGGTCAAAGGCTTTTTTAAAAATTTCAAATTTATTTATTGATTTTTAAAAATTTGCCATCAAACACTTGATAGATATCTAGTTTATGAGTAACTATTTTGTCTTCAAATGAAAATTTACCGATTTCTCCAATGTAAGATTTTTTATTAAAAATATTTTTTTTCAAATCATTTCCTTGAACTTTGTTTATGTAATAAATTAAACCTAATATATCATATGATAAAATCGAAATTTGTGATGGATATTTATTGTAATTTTTAAAGTAAGTTTCTTTAAATTTAGAATAATTAGTCAAATTAATAGATGGAAAATAAATTTGATTTGTCGAGTTTTCTTTAAGTATAGTTTCATCAAACCATTGATTTAATGTAATAAATTTAATATCTTGAGCTGTTACGTCAGAAAATGAAAAAGAGTTGGTCATACTTTTTAAATTTTCACCAAAATTTGCAATTATCACAGAATCAAAGTCAACTTCTCCAAGGGTGTATTTTTTTTTTAGATTTTTTAATTCTTCCTTATTTATTCGATTATCTAATGAAATAGCGTATTTTTTTTTTAGATTTTCTAGCTCTTCTCTATTTATTTGTGCATCTAAAAGGGTGTATTTTTTTTTTAGATTTTTTAATTCTTTCTCACTTGATACTACAGAATTCAAATCAACTTCTCCAAGGGTGTATTTTTTTTTTAGATTTTTTAATTCTTCTTCTTTTTCTAAAATTTCTATTCTCTTTTCTACAAACTCTATTATCTTTTCTAATTTTTTCTTTCTTTCGTCATAAGCTGTAATCTGTTTAATTTGAGATGTTAATTTATCTGGTTTAACATCATAGGAGTAAATATTCATAAATTCATATTTTGATTTAACTAAGGCATTTCTTAATTCATCTTCAAAATTTGACTTAGGCACAAGGACTATTGTTTTATTTAAATTTTCTTTTTTAATAAAATCAACAATTGCATTAATTTGAGAATTTGCATTTATACCTATTGTAATTACGTTTCTTGGAATTGTTGTGGTTTTATTACTCAAAGATAAAAAAGTTAGATTTTGAACTTCTCCGAGATAAATCAAATTTTGATGAAAAATTGGACCAATCACCATTTGAATTCCTTCCTTTTCCAATTTTCTAGCAGCAAACAGAGTTTTTTCTGGATTTGAATAGTTATCTTTTGGAAAAATTTCTATTTGATCGTTATTTATTTTAGATAAAGCAAGTCTTATAGAATTGAGAACTGATTTTCCAATTTCTTGGTGTCTTCCTGAAAGTGGGACGATTAGCCCAACTTTCAAAATACCTTCGTCTGATTTTGCCTCCTTTGCAAGACAATAGAAATTGGATAAACTTAGGTAAATTATTGAAGCAAGAAGTAAAATAAATTTCATAAGACTTTAAACTATTATATTAATCTAAAATGCAGTTTTCATCTAAAAAAAATATAGATAAAAAACAGAAAATTGAACAAGGGCTTTATGTTGTATCGAGCCCTATAGGTAATTTACAGGACATAACTTTAAGGGCAATTTATATTTTAAAAAATTCGGAATTAATTTTATGTGAAGATACTAGAACTTCTATAAAATTACTAAAAAAATTTAATATCAACACAAAAATGATATCATATCACAAATTTAACGAAAAAAAGCGTTCAGGGAAAATAATTCAACTGATAAAAAATAATAAAATTGTGTCTTTGATATCAGATGCTGGTACTCCTGTAATTTCTGATCCAGGTATGATTTTGATAAATGAGTGTATTAAAAATAATATTGTACTCCATCCTATACCAGGACCATCGGCAGTAACTTCAGCCCTAAGTATTAGCGGATTTAATGAAAAATTTCTATTTTATGGATTTTTGCCAAATTCAGAGAGCCAAATAAAAAATGAAATTAAAAATTTATGTGATTTTCCTTATTCAATTATTTTTTTCGTTTCTTCCAATAAAATAAACAAAGTAATCAAAATTTTTAAAATGTTTTTTTCTGAAAGAAAAATCATGATAGCAAAAGAAATGACTAAAATTTATGAAAGCTTTATTAGAAATGATGTAAATTCATTAGATGTATCAAAATATAATCTCAAAGGAGAATTAACTGTAGTGATTTCTAATAAATTAAATGTAAAAAAAAAGAGTTTAAATCAATTAGCCGAATCGGTTAAAAACGAAATAAAACTTATGCTTAAAAAATATAGCAATAAAGATGTGTCAAATTTCATATCCAAAAGAGAAAAAATTTCCAAAAAAATAATTTACGATTATTGTATAAGTTTAAAAAAATGAAAAAAGTTACTTTATTAATAATTTTACTATTAATTTTTTCCGGTTGCGCAGGAGAGGGATCGAGAGGATTTTTCGGTCGAGGAGTTAATATTGCGATGGATCCAAGAACACTTGGAACACAAATAGACGATTCTATCATGCAACAAAATTTATTGGCTAGGTTGGTGTTAACTAATAAAAAGCATTTTCTTAAAATAAGCGTTAAGGTTTTGGACGGGAGAATTTTTTTGACAGGTAAGGTGGATGAACCTGAAGAAAAACTTCAAATTACAAAGTTAGCGTGGGAAACCAAAGGAGCAAGATCAGTTAAAAATGATATAAAAATAAAAGAAGAATTCAATTTTAAAGTTTCAGCAAAAGATGTATTGATAACTTCCCAATTAAGAGTTGCAATGATTCTTGATAAAGAGATAAAAAATTCAAATTATAAAATCGATACATATAAAAAAAAAATTTATATATATGGAATAGCTTATAATGAAAAAGAAAGAAGGAAAGTAATTAATGAGGCAAAGGAAGTTTTGGATGTAGAGGGTGTCATAGCAAGTATTTTGCTTGTTGAAGATTTAAGCAGGCAAAGTAACTAATTCTTTTTTTTATAATCAATAACCTCGGAAGAATAGGCGGCAACCGACGCTAGATTTAATATATCAGAAGTAGAAGATCTTAACGGAGCAATTTCAATTGGCTGTCCTAGTCCTACTAGAAATGGTCCAATAATTTTTACTCCGCCCAATGTTTTCATTAGTTTCAATGAAATTGCAGCACTATGTATTGCTGGCATAATTAAAATATTGGCATCACCTACAATTTCTGAGAAAGGATAAAGTTCTTTATATTCTTCATTCAATGCAACATCTGGCTGCATTTCTCCATCAAATTTAAAATCAACTTTTTTGTTTTGCAATATTTCGACAGCATCTCTTATATGTTTTGTTCTCTGAGTCATGGGTATTCCAAAAGTTGAGTGGGACAGGAAAGCTACTTTAGGATCAAAACCAAATAATTTTGCTACTCTTGCAGAAGAAATTGCTATTCTAGATAGTTGTTCAGCACTGGGATATTCATGAACAGTTGTATCTGCAATAAATACGGTTTTATTTTTACTAACCATCATATTTAGACCAAAAAGTATTTCATCTGGCCTGGGATCAACTACATTATTGATTTTATTCAAAGTTTCTGAATAACGTCTGGTATTTCCAGTTACCATTGCGTCCGCATCACCGCATGCGACCATACAAGATCCCCAGGTAACTCTGTCGTTTCTTATTAATCTATCACAATCCCTTCGCAAAAGTCCTTCGCGCTTACATCTGTTATAGAGAAATTGAGCGTATTTCTCTCTTTTGATTTTGTCTGTTGAGTTTGTTACTTCTAATCCATAATTTTCATCCAAACCTATTTCATGTAACCTTTCTTTTACTTTGTCATCTTTTCCCACTAAAATTGGTATTCCCAATCCGCTATTTTTAAAAGCGATGGCTGCTTTTAACGTATTTTCATCTTCACCTTCAGCAAAAATAATTCTTTTTTGAGTTTTTTTGATCAGTGAATTAATACCTTGCATTATAGATACCGAAGGATCTAATCTTTGTTTTAATTGTTCTTTGTAAATTTCAAAATTTTCAATTTTTTTTCTTGCTACTCCGCTTTCCATTGCTGCTTTTGCTACAGCGGCTGGTATTACACTAATTAATCTTGGATCAAAAGTTGAAGGAATAATATATTCTTTTCCATAGTGTGGTCTTTCTCCTCCCATGGCAGCAACAACTTCGTCAGGCACATCCGCTTTTGCGAGCGTTGCAATTGCACGGGCAGCTGCTACTTTCATTTCCTCATTGATTGTTTTTGCTCGCACATCTAAAGCTCCCCTAAAAATATAAGGAAAACCAATTATGTTATTTACTTGATTTGGATAATCGGATCTTCCTGTTGCCACAATAGCATCGTCTCTCACTTCTTTAACATCTTCAGGTTTAATTTCGGGATCGGGATTTGCACAAGCAAAAATTATTGGATTTTTTGCCATTTTTTTAACCATATCTTTAGTAAGCACGTCTTTTGAGGATAATCCTAGGAACACATCCGCTCCTTTAATTGCATCATCGAGTGTTCTAGCTTTTGTATCGATGGCATGCTTTAATTTCCATTGACCCATGTTATCTCTTCTCTTATGCAGAACTCCCTTCCTATCAAGCATGGTTACATTTTCATTTGGGGTGCCGTTGCTTTTAATAAGATTAGTACAAGCAATCGCTGACGCACCGGCTCCGTTAACAACAACTTTTATATCTTTAACGGATTTACCAAATATATCCAAGCCGCTAATTAAAGCCGCTAAAGTGATTATTGCTGTACCGTGTTGATCATCGTGGAATACAGGAATATCTAATGTCTCTCTCAATTTTTTTTCTATAATAAAACAATTGGGGGCCGCTATATCTTCTAAGTTAATACCTCCAAAACTTTTTCCAAATTTTGTTATGCTATTTACAATTTCATCAGGATCTGAAGAATCTATTTCCAAATCAATAGCATCTATATCAGCGAAACGTTTAAATAATACTGCCTTACCTTCCATAACAGGTTTAGAGGCCAAGGCACCTAGATTGCCTAGGCCAAGTATTGCTGAGCCATTACTAATTACTGCTACAAGGTTTCCTTTGGTTGTATAGTCGTAAGCTGCATCAGGGTTTTCTGCTATTACTTTTACCGGAGCCGCTACCCCAGGAGAATAAGCAAGTGCCAGATCTCTTTTTGTTGTCATTGGCTTTGAAGAGATGATTTCAATTTTTCCAGATTTTCCAGTGTTATGAAAATCTAACGCCTCTCGATCAGTATATTTATCTATTTTTGACTTTTTCTTCATTTTAAAAGTGAATATCTTGTAATTGTCACAATATTAAGGCTTATATGTCAAGATGAACTTAATAGCTTCCACCTCTACATTTAGTTTTTTTACATTAATTAGCAGGGTGCTTGGTTATATAAGAGATATATTAATTGCGATTTTCTTGGGCACCAGTCTTTTTGCAGATGCTTTTTTTGTCGCATTCAGACTACCAAATACATTTAGAAGACTATTTGCTGAAGGAACATTTAATGCAGCTTTCATTCCAAGCTTTGCAGGAACATTAGTAGAAGATAAAGAAAAAGCCGATCATTTTGCAAGAAACGTATTTAATTTACTTTTTATTATTTTGTTGCTCCTTGTCTTAATAGCAGAAATTTTTATGCCTCAGTTAATTTATTTAATCGCACCAGGATTTTACAAAGATCCTGAAAAATTAAAACTTGCAATAAATTTGAGCAGAATCACCTTTCCATTTTTATTTTTTATTTGTCTGGCATCCTTTTTTTCTGCAATACTTAATTCGTATAATAAATTTGCAGCCGCAGCAGCTGCACCAATTATATTAAATGTGATTTTGATTGGATCACTATTTTTTTCAAAATGGATTAACATATCGGAAGTTTTCACACTATCCTACGCTGTATCTTTTGCGGGATTATTGCAATTTTTAATTTTACTATTTTTTGTTAGAAAAAATTTTAAACTAATTTTAAATATAAAGGTAAAAATAGACGATAAAATAAAATTTTTTTTCCAAAAATTAATTCCAAGTATTTTTTCATCAGGTGTAACCCAAATTAATATTTTAGTTGGAACTATAATTGCTTCATTTCAGGCAGGCGCGGTTTCTTACCTTTATTATGCAGACAGAGTTTATCAAATAAACCTTGCTGTTGCTGGAATAGCTGTTGGAACAGTAATGCTTCCAGAATTATCCAAACATGTAAAAAATAATAGTAATGATTTGATTACCAATTTACAAAATAGGGCCTTAGAACTTTGTTTATTTTTGTCTATACCAGCCGGAACCGCTTTGGTTTTAGCATCAGAAGAAATTGTTACATCGCTATTTGGATATGGTTCTTTCGATTACGAAAGTGTAACTAATACCGCGATCGCACTTACTTTTTTTGCATTTGGTGTACCTGCTTTTTCAATATTAAAAATTTTTTCAAATTTCTTCTTCGCAAGAAATAATACTAAATTACCTTTTTACCTATCGGTTATATCTGTAATATTAAATATTTTAATAAGCGTATTATTCTTCAGCAAGCTCGGTTTTGTCATAATACCGATAGCAACCTCGATTTCTTCTTGGATTAATGTTGCTTTACATTTTTATTTTATAAAAAAACAGAATTTACATAATTTTGATAGAATATTTATTTATAAATTTCCTCGTATGATATTTTCTACTGTTGTAATGGGAACAATATTATATCTCACTCTAGGTTTTTTCTCTGATAAATTTGACTATAATGAAAGTTGGAAAATTGTTTATTTATTTATTATAGTAAGTGTTAATTTGTTAATTTATTTTTTTGTTTCAAGTTTTTTAGGGGCTTTTAAGTTAAAGGATATTAAACCAAGATAGTTTTTTTATATATGAAAAAAAAAAGAGTGTTTTCAGGAGTTCAGCCAACTGGAAATTTACATTTAGGAAATTATTTAGGTGCGATAAAAAACTTTGTTAACTTACAAAGCGATAATGATTGCATATATTGTGTTGTTGATTTGCACGCTATAACAATTAAATATAAACCTGAAGAACTTAGGTTAAATACTTTGGAAATTATTGCTAGTTTTCTTGCAGCAGGTTTGGATTATAAAAAAAGTATTTTATTTAATCAATCAAGCGTAAGTGCACACGCAGAATTTGCCTGGATATTAAACAGTGTTTCAAGAATTGGTTGGATGAATAGAATGACGCAATTTAAGGAAAAAGCCGGAGAAGACAAAGAAAATGCCAGCGTAGGCCTTTTCGTTTATCCTACATTAATGGCAGCTGATATACTTTTATATGACGCAACCCATGTCCCAGTTGGAGAAGACCAAAAACAACACTTAGAGCTTACTAGAGATATTGCCCAAAAATTTAACAATGATTTTAATACTGAGGGCTTTCTGACAATTCCTGAGCCTTTAATACAAAGAGAATTTTCTAGAATAATGAGTTTAAGAGATGGAAAGAAAAAAATGAGCAAATCTGAATCTTCTGATCAAAGCAGGATAAATTTAAAAGACGACAAGGATATAATTGCTCAAAAAATAAAAAAAGCAAAAACAGATAGTTTGCCGATTCCTTCAAACAAATCCGAATTTCATTCAAGGACTGAAGCAGAGAATTTAATAAATATATATCAAAGTGTTAGCGGGAGCAGTTTGGAAAACGTGCTAAAAGACTTTGGAGGTAAAAATTTTTCATTATTAAAAGAAAAACTTACAGAAATATTAATAGAAAAAATTTGCCCCATTGGTGATGAGATTAATAAATTACTAAAAGATCAAAAATATCTTAAATCAGTACTAAAAGAAGGCAACTTGAAAGCGAATGAAATGGCTAACAGTAAATTAGATAAAATTTATAATGAAATTGGTATATTAAATGTTGATTAAAATCAAAAATAAAATTTGTAATTTAATTAACCTGTTATTTTGTATATAAAACTTAATTACAATGTATTTACAAACAGAAGAAACTCCAAATCCAAATACTCTGAAGTTTTTACCAGGGAAAATTGTATCCGAAGTTGGCTCAGTTGAATTTACGGCCAAGGAACAGACAGAGAATAGATTAATTAGAGACATATTATCAATTAAGGAAGTTAATATGGTTTTTTTAGGTTCGGATTTTATAACTGTAAAAAAAACTGATCAAATTTTATGGAAAGAAATTAAACCGAAAATAATTTCTCTTATCAATGAATATTATTTAAATGATAACATTAGTATTTTAGATAAAAATTACCTTAAACAAAAATCAAATGACGAAGAATTGAATGACGAAGTGGTAAAAAAAATAATTAATATTCTTGACGAAAAGGTTAGGCCTGCTGTGGCAAGAGATGGAGGAGATATAAAATTTAAATCTTTCGACAATGGACTTGTGAGAGTTGAATTGCAGGGAAGTTGTTCGGGATGCCCAAGCTCTGCAATGACATTAAAGCAAGGTGTTCAAAATCTTTTATGTCATTATGTGCCCGAAGTTAAAAGTGTAAAAGCTGTGTAAGATAAAAAGTAAGAAAATATATCAATGAGCTATAGAAAACAACTAATTCAATTAGCTAAATTTTATGGAATAGTAGAAATTAAAAACTATTTTAAGGGCGCTAAAAGATTAACAACTTCTCAAATAGAACTTATTTTAATAAAGAATAATATTAAACTTCCGTCAAAAAAAATTTCATCAAGTTTGGGACGTTTAATAATTTTTAAAGATAAATATTTAAGACAGCCATTTTATGTTGCGGTTGTTGTAGCAATCGTTATAGGTTTTTTTGGTGGAGCACCTTATTTGATAAATGTTTTTCACAAAGTAGATTATAATTTATGGAAAGATAAAGATAAAATTGCCAAACACAAAAATGATACCATTGATGAAATTTTAAAAAAGAATGAAATAAAATCATACAAAAAAGATGAAAATTTTGTAGTAAGTGAAAAAATAATAATAAAAAAAGATAATTTAATCGAAAATACAATAAGCTTAGATGCTTCAGTCGTTTCTTCCTTATTTGAAGATCTAAATTATGATTTATCTAAAATCAGAAAAGGTAAGAAAGTTAAACCATTTTATATTTCTTTGCTTCCCAAGGATCTATCTTTAATTGAAGATGTTAGAGAAAGAAAAGAATTATTTATTAAAATAATTCTTCCACTAATTTTGCAAGAAAATGAAAAAATTGAAAAAGATAGAAAAAAATTGTTTAGGCTACTTGCAAAAAAATCCAACACCAAAGGAGAGAAAGACTGGTTAAAATGGAAATTTAAAGAATACAAAATAAAAAATCGTGATATTTCAGAGTTAAAAATAAGAATGGATATTGTTCCAGTGTCCTTAGCCATTGCTCAAGCAGCGATAGAAAGTGGATGGGGAACTTCAAGATTTGCATTGGAAGGTAATGCATTATATGGGCAGTGGACATGGTCTGATAAGGGTTTGAAACCTTTGAAAAATGTTGATGGTGATCATAAAGTTATGCACTTTAAGATTCTTACGGCATCAATTAAAGCTTACAAGAAAAATTTAAATACCCATAGCGGTTATATAGAATTTAGAGAAGCAAGAGCAAAATTAAGAAACCTAAATGAAAGAGTAACAGGATTAAAATTAACTCAATATTTAGATAAATATTCAGCTACAGGAATGGAATACACAAAAAAATTAGAATTAACAATTAAAAAAAATTCACTTTCAGATTTTGAAAATGCAAAACTTTTGTCTACTGGTTTGAGAAAAGAAATTAAACTTTAAACATTAAACTTAATATTCAGAAATAACATATTGAATTCCTAGCCATCTCCATCCATTTTTGTCATTGAGAGAACAATTAATTCTTCCTCTTTCGGTAGTAAATTTTTCTTCAAAATTTATTGTTAGTATATTTTCTTCTCCTAATATTGTTTTGGAATCTCTCCATCTGTTCCCCTCGTTGGAGAAACAATTGATGTTTTTTAAATTTTTTTGATTTTCAAAAAATACAACCTTTAATTTTGGGGGATTTTCACTTTTTTGTAGATATCTATTTTCAGGATAAATTCCTTTGTAGGGAAATGGAAGTAAATCTATAATAAATTTAAATCGATCCAAATTTCCATATTTTTCGTTAATAGGAAATCTTGGAAGTTCCAAATAATTTTTTGTACCATCAATTACTCCGGAATGCTGACCAAATGCAATATTAAAATTTAAATTTGATAAGATCTTTTTAAAATCATTACTGTATTCTCCAAAAGGATAAGAAAAATAGCTTGGGCTATGACCCAATTTTTTTTCAAATAATGCAATAGCTTGATTTAAATCATTAATGATTTGATTATTTGTTTCATCAACTAGATATTTATGAGTATGACTGTGATTTCCAATAATTCCTAGGCCACTTTTTTCGATTTCTTTTATCTGTTCCCAATTCATATAACCTTTTTTTCCAACATACGCTGTTGAAATAAATAATATAAATGGAATATTTTTCTTTTTTAAGATGGGCCATGCATTATCATAAAAGGATTGAAATCCATCATCTATAGTAAGTAAAATTTTTTTTACTTCATTAGGTTTCGAGATTTCTTCGTTAAAATTTTTTGGATGTAAAAAATTTATTTTAAGATTTTCTATAATATTAATTTGCTCTTTGAATATATCCATTTGGATGTTCGTGGAGGGATATTTATGTTCATCGAAACGGTGATACATGAGTGCAATAATTCCCTTATCAAACTCAAAATATCTGTTATTTTCACTATAAGAATTTGAATTTAAAAATATAATAATTAATAAATATGCCAAAATGAATTTCTTAGTCATTGATGGAGCCACGGATAAAATTTGTTTTTTTTCGCACTATAACAATAATTCTTATAATAAATCTTTTGAAAGTAGTAAAAATAATTATGAAAAATTTTCTATTTTGTTATTTGGTTTTTTAAACCAAAATAATATTAATTTAAGCAAAATAAGCCATTTATTTGTAAATCAAGGACCTGGGAGTTTCTCTGGAATCAGAACTTCAATCGCGGTAGCAAAAGGTTTAACTATTACAAATAAAATAAATTTATATGGATTTAATTCTCGCGATTTAAAAGACATGAATTATATGAATATTGTTTTTTTGTATGAAAAGGGACATTTAACAAAAAATTTGATTAAACCACTCTATATAAGTTAGAATATATTTAGAAAAAGATGACAACTAGCATAGAAGAAAGATGTAAGCAAAAAAATGTAAAGTTAACCAATCAAAGGAAAATAATCGCACAGATTATGACAAATTCTTATGACCATCCTAACGTTGATGAGTTATACAAGGAAGTTTCTAAAATTGATCCGAAGATTAGTATTGCAACTGTTTATAGGACAGTAAAACTTTTCGAAGAGGCAGGAATAATAACTAAACACGATTTTAGGGGAGAAAAAGCAAGGTATGAAAAACTAGCAGAAAGTCATCATGATCATTTGATTGATGTTCAATCTGGAGAAATAGTTGAATTTATAGATGAAGAAATTGAAAAACTTCAAAAAAAAATAGCTGAAAAATTAGGTTATCAGATAGTGGATCATAGATTAGAACTTTATGGTATTAAAAAAAAAAAATAGATTTTAATTGTCAAAAAAAATTTTCATAAAAACTTTTGGATGTCAAATGAACGAATACGATTCAAATCGTATTATAGATTTAGTTAAATTGATTGGGTACGAGAAAACAAACAATCAAATCGATGCAGATTGTTGTATTTTGAATACTTGTCACATAAGAAGTAAAGCTACAGAAAAAGTCTATTCTGAAATTGGTAGGATAAAAAAAAATTTCAAAAATGCTAAAAAACCCTTAGTTATAGTTGCTGGGTGTGTAGCTCAAGCAGAGTCAGAAGAAATGTTAGAACGAGATCCCTATATTGATATGATAATAGGTCCTCAGTCCTATCATGAAATTAACGATAAAATTTTAAATTATTTTAGAGAAAACAAAAAAATTAATTTGACTGAATTTAATGTTACTAAAAAATTTGATAAACTAGAAAAAATAAAAAATAATAATAGTAAAATTTCAAATTTCTTAACTATTCAAGAAGGTTGCGATAAATTCTGTAATTTTTGTGTTGTGCCTTATACTAGAGGACCAGAGTATTCGAGACCTTTTGAGCAAATAATCAATGAAGCAAAAAACCTGGTAGAAAATGGATCTAAAGAGATTATCTTATTGGGACAAAATGTTAATGCATATCATTTCATATCAGATGGTAAAGAATATAAATTATCAAATTTATTGTTAGAATTAGAAAAAATTAAAGATCTTGTTCGAGTAAGATTTACCACTTCGCATCCCAAAGATATGACAAAGGATTTAATTGATTGTTTTAATAATTGTTCAAAACTTATGCCCTTTCTACATTTACCTGTGCAAAGTGGATCAGATAAAATTTTAAAGCTCATGAATAGAAAACATGATATAAGATTTTATTATTCAATTATTGAAAAATTAAAAAAAATTAACTCTAATATAGATTTTTCAAGTGATTTTATCATAGGATATTCTGAAGAAGATGAAGGGGATTTTGAAAAAACTATGAATTTAGTAAAAAAAATTGAATTTACTAATTCTTATTCATTTATTTTTAGTGCAAGACCAGGTACGCCGGCTGCAAAATTACAAAAAATTAATAACGATGTTACAAAAAATAGACTCAAAATAATTCAGAACCAACTCTTTAATTTACAACTGAATAAAAATAAGGAATTAGAAGAAAAAAAAATTGAAATTTTGGTTGAAAATAAATTAAAAAGTCAAAATAGTTTTTTTGGAAGAACTAGAAAAATGACTCCAGTTATATTTGAATCAACATCATGTAATCCTGGTGATCTGATTCAGGTTGAAATTATTTCTTCAAATCAAAATAATTTATTTGGTAAACATATAGAGAATAAATTTAAAGCAGCGTAATATTATGAAAAAATATAATTTAAACATAATTAGAAAAGATTTAAAAATAGTTTACTCTGACAATGATTCAATTAGTTTGGTTTTTCAAGATAACAATATTTTAAAGGGTGTGGTCGGTGAACTTGACTCAAATCTAAAGGAGTTAGAGAAACTAAGTAGATCAAATATTTATTTTCGTGGCAACTCTATTGTAATAAAAGGAGATCAAAAATCAAATGAACTAGTTAGAAAAGCTGTAGAGTTTCTAACTCATCAGTTTAAAACTTATGGCACGATAGAAAAAAAAGATATAATTTCATCCATGGATAAATTTATGATGAATGAAAAAAATAATAAAAATTTACATCAATTGGATTATATAATTAAGACACCTAAACGGACTGTAATTCCAAGATCAAAGAAACAAAAGGATTATATTAGGGCTTTAAAAGAAAGCGATATAGTAATCTCCAATGGACCAGCGGGGACGGGAAAAACATATTTAGCGGTTGCAATTGCACTAACCATGCTTCTTGAAAAAAAAATTGATAGGATTATTTTATCAAGACCGGCAGTTGAAGCGGGAGAAAGATTGGGATTCTTGCCCGGAGATATGAGAGATAAGGTCGACCCATATCTTAGACCCTTATATGATTCCCTTTATGATTTATTAGATTATGAAAAAATACAAAAAAAACTGGAGATTGGCGACATCGAAATAGCACCCGTGGCTTTCATGAGAGGAAGAACATTAAAAAATTCCTTTGCAATCCTCGATGAAGCACAAAATGCCACCGATACTCAAATCAAAATGTTTTTAACTCGAATAGGAGAAAACTCAAAAATTGTTGTAAATGGAGATTCCTCACAAATTGATTTAATAAATAAAAACCACTCAGGATTGCTTAGATCAAAAGATTTATTAAAAAATTTAAACGAAATATCCGTAGTAGATTTTGACCATACCGATGTTGTGAGACATCCATTAGTTACTAAAATTGTAAAAGCATACGATGAATTCAAAAATGATTAATGCCGATGTGGTTGTAGAAAATAAATTATGGAACAAAAAAATTAAAAGTCCAAGTAAATATATTAAAAAAAAAATCAAAAAAATATTTAAATTCAATTCAATAAAAAGAAGACGTTTTTCATTGACAATTTTGTTAACCGACAATTCTAAAATGAAATATTTAAATAAAAAATTTAGAAATAAAAACAAAATAACAGATGTTTTATCTTTTCCAAATTTGGAACCTGCTGATTTAAAAAAAAAAATCAATACAGAAATTTATTTGGGAGATATCGCTTTAAGCTATGAGATAATAAACAGAAAATCAAAGGATAGCAATTTCAATCTGGAATTTGATAAAATGTGGATTCACGGATACTTGCATTTGTTAGGATATAATCATAAAAAATTTAAAGATTATAAAATAATGAAAAGAACGGAAAATAAGATTTTAAAAATACTTTAATAAAATAGTCTTGAACAAAATATTTATAAATAAAAATTATATTTTTTTTTTTATTCCTTTTATTTTGGGTTTTTTAACTTCTTTCACTTTTTCACCTTATAACCTAATTTTTATAAATTTTTTAACTTTTCCTGCCCTTCTATATCTTTTAAATGTTGGAAAAAAATTCAAATTAAATAATAAATATTTTTTTCTTATAGGATGGTTATTTGGTTTTGGTTATTTTTTGAGCGGTCTGTATTGGATTTCAATTTCTCTAACCTACGAAGAAATATTTAGATATTTAATTCCTTTTGCAGTTATTTTGGTTCCGGCTTTTCTGGCAATTTTTTATGGTATAGGTACATTAATACTAAAAAAATTTGTTTCTAAAAAAATAAGTTTTATTTTATTTTTTTCGCTACTTATCTCAATTTTAGAATTTATACGTGGAAATATATTAAGTGGTTTTCCATGGAATCTAATTGCATACAGCTGGTCATGGTCTTTAGAAATAATCCAAGTCATTTCTATCATTGGAACTTATTCATTGAATTTAATATCTTTAACTATTTTTTCCTTACCTTTTATTTTATTTGTTAAAACAAAATATAATAAAAAATATTTGTTTTTTTCTTTTTTCCTAATTCTTTTTGCTATTAATTATTTATATGGATTTAAAGTTTTGTCACAACCTAGAGAACAAAATATAGAGGAACATGATTTTGTAATAAAAATAATATCACCAAATATCGATTTAAAAGAATTTCTTAAAAGTGAAAATAATGACCTAATAATTAAAAAATTGATAGAATTAAGCAATCCACAAGCTGACCAAAAAACCATCTTCATTTGGCCAGAAGGAATGTTTCCATCTATATATTTAAGTGAGATAAAAAAATATCATAAAATATTTTCTGAGGTATTTTCAAATTTACATTTAATTATTTTAGGAATTAATAATTTGGAATATCAAAATAATGTTGAAAATGTTTATAATTCTTTAGCGATCGTAGATAACAATTTAAATCTAATCAGCAGTTATAAAAAAAATAAACTTGTACCTTTTGGGGAATTTTTGCCAATGGAGAAATATTTTCAGAAAATAGGATTAAAAAAAATTACGCATGGATATAAATCCTTTTCCAAGGGCAAACAAAGAAATGTAATAAATATTAATAATAAATTTTATAATATTAAATTATTACCTCTAATATGTTATGAAATAATCTATCCAGGTAAAATTAATATTAAAAAGCAAAATGTAGATTTAATTACGAATATTTCAGAAGACGGTTGGTTTGGCAACTCAATAGGTCCCTATCAACATTTTAATAAGGCAATTTATAGGGCGATCGAAGAAGGCAATTATATTGCAAGGTCTGCCAATAATGGAATTTCAGCTTTTATAAATCCCAATGGAAGAATATTGCAAAAAATAAAACTTAATGACACAGGTACAATCGAAGCGAGTTTACCAAAGTATAAAAATAAAACAATTTTTTCAAAATATGGAAATAAAGTTTTTGCAATTATAATTATTTTATATATTTTGTTAATTTTTTACTTTAAAAAAGTTGAAAAAAATGAAGAAAAAAAATTATCTTTTTACAAGTGAATCTGTTTCCGAAGGTCATCCGGACAAAGTTTGCGATCGTATATCTGATATGGTTGTTGATACTTATTTAGCAAAAGAACCTTTTTCAAGAGTGGCGTGTGAAACTCTAACAACAACCAATAAAGTAGTTTTGGCAGGAGAGACAAGAGGACCAGAAATAAAAAAAGATGAGTTAACACAAAAAGTTAGAGAATGTATTAAAGATATTGGATATGAGCAAAAAGGATTTCATTGGAAAAATTCTAATATTGAAATTTGTCTACATTCTCAATCATCAGACATTGCTATGGGAGTTGATTCAAAAGGAAACAAAGATGAAGGAGCCGGAGATCAAGGTATAATGTTTGGTTATGCATGTAATGAAACAGAAAGTTTAATGCCAGCACCAATCTATTATTCCCATAAAATATTAGAATTAATGGCAGCTGATAGAAAAAAAGGTATTGTAAATAAATTGGAACCAGATTCAAAAAGTCAAGTTACAATGATGTATGAAAATGGAATGCCAACAAAAGTAAAATCAGTTGTAATTTCCACTCAACATTCTTCAGATGTTAATCAATCTCAGGTTAGGGAAATTGTTCGTCCGTATTTAGCAAAATCGTTCTCAAAGGAATTATTATCAGGATTAAAGGAAGAGGAATTTTATGTAAATCCTACAGGCCAATTTATTATTGGTGGACCCGATGGAGATTCAGGTTTAACAGGAAGAAAAATTATAGTTGATACTTACGGTGGAGCTGCTCCCCATGGTGGAGGAGCTTTTTCTGGAAAGGATCCAAGTAAAGTTGATAGATCAGCTGCATATGCCGCAAGATATATTGCAAAAAATATTGTTGCTTCAAAAATTACTAATAAATGTTTAATTCAACTTGCATATGCTATTGGAGTATCTAAACCTTTATCAATCTATGTTGATCTTTTTGATAAAGATGAAGAAAAAACTAAATATGTGGAAAATGTAATAAAAAATAATTTTGACTTGAGTCCAAGAGGTATCAGGGAAATGTTAAGCCTAAATAAACCCATATATGAATGTACCGCAGCATATGGTCATTTTGGAAGAAAACCTGGGGCGAATGGTTCTTTTTCTTGGGAAAAAACTGATAAAAAAGATCTTTTTAGCAAGTAGAACTTGAAAAATTAATTAAATTTTATATATTCACACTACATTGTTGAAATTTCAAAAATGGGCTTAGGCCCATTTTTTTTTGGGAATAATAAAAATGTTAAATCAAAGATCAGATAAACTTGAGCTTATTAGAATTGCAGAAGCAGTTGCTTTAGAAAAAGCCATTGATAAAGATCTAATTTTATCATCAATGGAATCGGGAATAGAAAAAGCAGCGAAATCTAGATTTGGACTTGAAAATAATATCAAGGTTACAATTGATAGATCAACTGGAAATATTGACATATATCGAGTGTTGATGGTTACTGAAAATCCTACTAATCATAATACTGAAATTTCATTAGCCGAGGCAAAAAAAATTAGTAAAAAAAACATAGGCAAAAAAGTTGGTGATGAAATATTAGAAACTCTTCCCACATTTGATTTTGGAAGAATTGCAGCACAAACGGCTAAACAGGTTATTACTCAAAATGTTCGTGAGGCTGAAAGGGAAAGACAATATAATGATTTCAAAGATAAAAAAGATCAAATTTTAAGTGGAATTGTAAAAAGATTAGAATTTGGAAATGTAATAGTTGATCTTGGAAAAACCGAAGGAATAATCAGAAAAGATGAGATGATACCTAGAGAAAATATTAAAACGGGAGATAGGGTTAAGGCCTACTGTTATGATGTTAGAAGAGAAACTAGAGGACAACAAATTTTTTTGTCTAGAGGCAATCCAAAATTTATGGAAAAATTATTTTTACAAGAAGTTCCTGAAATATATGATGGTCTAATTGAGATAAAATCTTCAGCTAGAGATCCAGGGAGCAGAGCTAAAATTTGCGTAAATGCTAAAGATACCTCTCTAGATCCTGTTGGGGCATGCGTTGGTATGAGAGGAAGTAGAGTTCAGGCTGTTGTTAATGAATTACAAGGTGAAAAAATAGATATAGTACATTGGTCTGAGGATCCGTCTGTGTTAGTAGTTAATGCATTATCACCCGCAGAAATACAAAAAGTCATAATAGATAATAATTATAGAAAACTTGATGTAATTTTAGATGAGGAAAATTTAAGCAAAGCTATAGGACGTAAGGGGCAAAACGTAAGATTAGCATCAAAATTAATGGATTATGAAATAAATATTTTAACTGAAAAAGAAGAGTCAGAACGCAGACAAATAGAATTTAAGGAAAAAACAGATAATTTGGTAAAAAATTTAGAACTTGATGAAACCTTGGGACAATTACTTGTTGCTGAGGGATATTCATCAATAGAAGACATAGAACAAACCAGCGTTGATAAACTTACCAAGATTGAAGGAATAGATGAAAAAACAGCGAAAGAGCTAATTGATAGAGCTAAGGAATTTTTAAAAAAAGATGCTGAAGAAATATCAGAAAAAATTAAAGAATTAGGCGTAGCCGAAGATTTAATTAATCTTAAAGGTTTAACACAGGGTATGCTAGTGACACTAGGTGAGCAAAAAATATTAAACCTAAAAGATTTTGCCGAACTAGCTTCAGATGAACTTACCGGCGGTTATGATATTATCAAGAGTGAAAAAGTTAAAATTAAAGGTTATCTAGAGGATTTTGCTTTAACGAAAAAAGAAGCGGATGATTTAATAATGAGTGCAAGAAATATAGTTTATTAAGTAATTATTATGGAAAAGAAAAGTTTTAAGAAAAAATTGACTTTATCGGTATCAAGTTTAACTAAAAATAAATCTGATAAAATTAGATATGCAAAAAGCCAGAATGAAAATGCAGTAATAATTGAAAAAAAAAATATTAGAACAGGATTTATGAAAGTGAATCAACAATTTAGTAGAGATCAGATTAAATCCGGCACCAAAACTGGTAAAATTTTTAATAAAGATTTAAATTTAATTAATAAAGATTTTGAAAAAAGAAAACTTGCAGAACAAAAAGCCACAAAAAGAGTTAAGGGACAAGCTGTTGCAGAAAAAGTAATCAAGGGTAAATCAATTGTTAAAAAAAGAGAGTACAAACTAACCCTTTCAAGAGCTTTAAATGAAGATAACCTTGGATTTAAATCTAGAAGCTTGGCATCTATTAAGAGAGCAAAAAGAAAAGAAAATATTGCAATCTCTAAAGATACATTACTGGAAAATGATAAACCTATAGTCAGAAATGTTAATGTACCAAAAGTAATAACGATACAAAAATTAGCAAACAAAATGACCGAACAAGCCAGCAGTCTCATTAAACACCTTTTAAGCATGGGTGTAACAGCAACAATAAATCACTCAATTGATGCAGACACGGCTGAGTACTTGATAAAAGAATTTGGACACAATCCTATAAGAGAAGAAAAAATTGATATAAAAATTGATAAAACTTCATTGTCACTTGAGGCAGATTTAAGAAAAAGAGCTCCAATCGTAACGGTAATGGGCCATGTAGATCATGGAAAAACATCTTTATTAGATGCAATTAGAGATACCGATGTTGTTTCTGGAGAACATGGTGGTATTACCCAGCATATAGGCGCATATCAAATAAATATGAATAATGAAAAAATTACGTTTATTGATACCCCGGGTCATGCCGCATTTACTGAAATGAGAGCAAGAGGATCAAAATTGACGGATATTGTAGTTTTAGTTGTTGCCGCAGATGATGGAGTTAAACCTCAAACTGTAGAAGCAATAAAGCATGCAAAAGCAGCAAAAGCACCTATTGTAGTTGCAATAACTAAGTGTGATTTATATGAGGCAAATTCACAAAATGTAAAAAATCAATTATTGGAGCATGAATTAATAGCTGAAGAACTTAGTGGAGATACTTTGTTTTCAGAAGTTTCTTCAAAAACAAAAAAAAATTTGGATAAAATTAAAGAAAATATTTTACTTCAATCAGAATTGCTTGATTTAAAAGCAGATTATAAGAGCAAAGCTTCCGGAGTAATATTGGAATCAAAAATTGACGCAGGTAGAGGTCCAGTTTCTACAGTGATTATAATTAATGGGACTTTAAAAAAAGGCGATTATTTTGTTAGTGGACCAACTTGGGGAAAAATTAGAGCCTTAATAAACGATAAAGGTATTACAATTGAACAGGCGACACCCTCTACTCCAGTAGAAATTCTAGGAATGAACGAGCCTGCTAAAGCGGGAGATGATTTTATTGTTGTAGAAAATGAAAATAAAGCAAAAGAGATAAACAGATATAGAAAAGAGAATTTACAATCAGAAAAAAACTCATTAGTTTTTGCTACACAAGATTCTGCCTTTAAAGATAATAAGATCAATGAATTAAATATTATCATTAAATCAGATGTTCAAGGATCAAGCGAAGCAATTAAAACTGCTATTCTAAATATTAAGAATGAAGAAGTTTTACCAAAAATAATTCATGCTGATATAGGACTAATAACCGAAACTGATGTTTTATTAGCAAGGGCATCAAATGCTGTTCTAGTTGCATTCAATGTAAGAGCAAGCAAAGAAGCAAAAAAAATGGCAGAACAAAATAAAATAGAGATAAAATATTTTAATATAATTTATGAAGTTTTAGATTTTATAAAATCTAAATTATCAGGAATGCTGAGGCCTAGTATTGAGGAACAGATAACTGGTTCAGCAGAAGTCATGGAAATATTTAAGGTTTCAAAATTTGGAAAAGTTGCTGGATCTAAAGTTATGGAGGGAGAAATAGCCTTAAATTCAAATGCTAGATTAATAAGAGATGGCAATATAGTGTACACTGGAAAAATTAGCAGCATTTATAGAGAAAAAAACGCAGCAAAAGAAGTTGCTGCAGGATTGGAGTGCGGAATTATTTTGAAAGATTTTGCAGATTATAAAGAAAAAGATATTATTGAAGCATTTAGTGTAACAACATCTGAGAGAAAAATTTAATGAAAAGAAATAATAATAACCAATTTTCTCAAAGACAGTTAAGAGTCGGAGAAATGATTAAACAATCTTTGGGTCAAATATTTATAAGAGGGGAAGCTAAAGTACCAACCTTGGAAACAAATAATATTACCGTTACAGAAGTAAGAATGAGTCCGGATTTAAAAAGTGCCAGGGCTTATATTATGCCATTAGGAGGAAAAGACCTGGATAAGACAGTAGACTTGTTAACTGATTTCTCACATCTTGTTAGAAAGGCTTTAGCAAAAAAAATTCACATGAAATTTTTACCTAAAATTTCATTTATAAGTGATAAATCTTTTGATTATGCAGAAAAGATAGAAAAATTAATAAAGGAATCGCGTAGATATAAATATGGAAAATAATAAGAAAAGTGTGATTAATTCACTAGCAATAAATGAAAAGGATACGGGATCATCGGAAATCCAAATTGGATTATTAACGCAGAAAATAGACAAACTTTCAAAGCATTTTAAAAAATCTAAAAAAGATAAGCATTCAGCTCTTGGTTTACTAAAAGCTATAAATAGAAGAAAAAGATTACTTGAATACTTAAAGAATCATAATGTTGATTCTTATAACAATATATTAGGCAAATTAAATTTAAGGAAATAAATGTTTAAAATTTACAAAGAAGAAATCGAATTAGATGGTAAAAAAATTATACTAGAAACAGGCAGGATAGCGCGCCAAGCTGACGGAGCTGTAATTGCTACTTGTGGCGAAACCGTTGTTATTTCAACAGTAGTTGGTGCAAAAAAAGTTAATCCTGACACAGATTATTTTCCACTGCAGGTTAATTATCAAGAAAAATACTATGCAGCCGGAAAAATACCAGGAGGCTATTTTAAAAGAGAAGCAAGGCCAACCGAATCTGAAACTTTAATTTCAAGATTAATTGATAGACCTATTCGTCCATTATTTCCAGAAGGTTTTAGAAATGAGGTACAAGTTTTACCTACAGTATTGTCTTATGATAAAGAAAATGAAACGGACATATTATCGATAATAGCATCATCAGCTGCTTTAGCGATATCAGGTTTGCCCTTTCAAGAACCTATAGCAGCTTCAAGAGTAGGCTATATAAAAAATGAATATGTTTTGAACCCATCAAAAGATCAATTAAAAGAATCAAAATTAGACCTAGTTGTGGCAGGAACAAAAGATGCTGTTTTGATGGTTGAATCTGAAACATCAGGCCTAACGGAGAAACAAATGTTAGATGCAGTTAAATTTGGGCATGAAAAATTTATTCCAGCAATAAAAGCAATAGAATCGCTTGCTAAAAAATGCGCAAAGGAAGCATGGATAGTAGAAAAAAAAGATTATACTAGTTTACAAGATAAGATTTCAAAAGAATTAACAAAAGATTTAGAAAAAGCTTTTTCCGAAAAAGATAAGAAAAGAAGGTCTGAACTTATTAGTTTAGCAACCAAAAAATGTAAGTCTTTATTTGAAGGAGATGAAACTTATTCAGAATTAGAAATATCCTTGCAGTTAAAAAATTTAGAAAAAAGCATAGTAAGGGGACAGGTGCTTAAAACCAAAAAAAGAATTGACGGCAGAGGTTTGTCCGATGTTAGGCCTATAAAATGTGAAGTTGGCGTTTTGCCAAGAACTCATGGATCTGCTTTATTTACTAGAGGAGAAACACAAGCGTTAGTTACTACAACTTTAGGAACATCGGATGATGAACAAAGAATAGAAAGTCTTGAAGGACAAAAAAGAGTAAGCTTTATGTTACACTATAATTTTCCACCTTTTTCAGTTGGTGAAACAGGTAGGATAGGAACAGGAAGAAGAGAAGTGGGGCATGGAAAACTAGCTTGGAGAGCTTTAAAATCTTCATTACCCGAGAACGAAAAGTTTCCCTACACTATAAGAATAGTATCAGAAATAACCGAATCAAATGGATCTTCATCAATGGCAACGGTTTGTGGAGCTTCTTTAGCTCTCATGGATGCTGCCGTTCCTATAGCTGATCCAGTTGCTGGAATAGCAATGGGTTTAATAAAAGAAAAAGATGAATTTTTAGTGTTGTCGGATATTTTAGGAGATGAAGATCATTTAGGTGATATGGATTTTAAAGTTGCAGGCACAAAAGATGGCATTACCTCGCTACAAATGGATATAAAAATTACTGGAATTACCTTTGAAATTATGGAGCAAGCATTAAATCAAGCAAAAGAAGGTAGGGCACATATTTTGCAAGAGATGAACAAAACTATCAAATCATCAAGGAAGGAAGTTTCTAAACATACCCCAAAAATCGAAACTGTTATGGTTGATAAAAAAGATATAGCTGCCGTTATAGGCAAAGGTGGAGCTACAATTAGAGAAATTGTTGAACTATCTGGTGCTAAAGTAGATGTTAAGGATACAGGTGAAGTTACAATTGCCGCACCAGATGTAGAATCAAGAAATAAAGCAATGGAAATGGTAAAAAACATAGTTGCAAAACCTGAGATGGGTAAAGTTTATAAAGGCAAAGTTATAAAAATTATGGAATTTGGAGCATTTGTTAATTTTTTGGGGAAACAAGATGGTCTTGTGCATATCTCTCAACTAGCGTCTAAACGAGTTAAAAAAGTAAAGGATGTAGTAAAAGAAGGTGATGAAGTTTCAGTCAAAGTTATTGGGTTTGATAGAGGAAAAATTAAACTTTCAATGAAAGAAGCCGTCTAGAATTAAGTCATATTTTGTGGGTTAGGCATGCCAACTTTATTGTATCCGGCATCAACGTAGTGGATTTCACCAGTAACGGCAGCAGCCAAGTCGCTCAATAAATACAAGGCTGAACCGCCAACATCATTGATATCTACGTTTCTTTTCAAGAGAGAGTGATCTTCATTCCATTTATATAAAAATTTAGCATCACCTATCGCAGAGGCAGCCAATGTTTTTATTGGCCCAGCACTTATTGCATTTATTCTTATTCCTTTTGATCCAAGATCCTTTGCAAGATATTTTACGCTACTTTCTAATGCTGCCTTACAAACTCCCATAACATTGTAGTTTGGAATTACCTTAGAAGACTCATATGTTAAAGTTAACATGCTTGAACCTTTGTTCATAATTTTCGAAGCTTCTTTTGCTACTTCTGTAAATGAAAAACACGAAATTAACATGCTCCTTAAAAAATTTTCTCTGGATGTATTTAAATATTCTCCAGAAAGTTCTGATCTTTCAGAGAAAGCAATTGCATGAACAACAAAATCTAAATTTTCCCATTTATTTTTAATATCATTAAAAGTTCTTATTATATCTTCCTTTTTTTCTACATCACAACTTAGTACAAAAGTAGATTTCAAAGATTCTGCTAATGGAACTACTCTTTTTTTTAAGGCATCACCCAAGTAAGTAAATGCAAGATTAGCACCATGCTCTGATAATTTTTTTGCTATTCCCCAAGCAATGGATCGATCATTAGCAATACCCATTATTAGTCCTTTTTTGTTTTTTAGTAATGACATTCGATTATTTAAATTAATCTAATTTTTCAAAAATTAATGTTGCATTGGTTCCACCGAAACCAAAACTATTAGACATTACACTATTTAGTTCTTTATCTTTTTCAATCTTTGTTACAATTGGAAAATTTTTTGCTTTTTCATCCATATTTTCTATATTTGCGGATGCTGATATAAATTTATTTTCCATCATAAGTAAACAATATATTGCCTCTTGAACTCCTGTTGCTCCCAAAGAATGACCCGTTAATGATTTTGTTGAGCTAATTTTGGGAATATTTTCTTTAAATGTATCCTTAATGGCTTCAAGTTCTTTTATATCTCCAACTGGTGTTGAGGTACCGTGAGTATTAATATAGTCGAGTTTGTTTCTAGCAGTCTTTAATGCCATATTCATACATCTAGTAGCTCCTTCGCCAGATGGTTGAACCATGTCATATCCATCCGAGGTAGCTCCATAACCGGTTAATTCTGCATAAATTTTTGCTCCTCTTGCTTTTGCATGCTCGTATTCTTCTAGAACAACAGCTCCACCGCCACCCGAAATTACAAATCCATCTCTATTTGCGTCATAGGGTCTCGAAGCTTTTTGAGGCGTACTATTATATTTTGATGACAGTGCTGGCATTGCATCAAACATAGATGATAAAGCCCAGTCTAATTCCTCACCACCACCAGCAAATACTATATCTTGTTTTCCCAATTGAATAAGCTCCATTCCATTCCCAATACAATGTGCGCTTGTTGAACAAGCCGAACTTATTGAATAGTTTACTCCTTTTATCTTAAATGGAACAGCAAGTGTTGCAGAGCATGTACTAGCCATTGTTCTTGGAACTATATAAGGGCCCATTCTTTTGGGTGCAGATTTTCTTGTGGCGTCTACTGCATAAACCACGTTTTTTATTGAAGGACCTCCTGATCCCATTACAATTCCAGTTTTTTCATTGCTAATATCTTTTTCTTCTAAACCAGATTCTTTTATTGCCTCTTTTAATGCAATAAAATTAAACGCAGAGCCTTCACCCATAAATCTTTTTTGTCTTCTATCGATATGTTCATCCAAATTTAAATTTTTTATTGTTCCGGCAACCTGACTTCTAAAATTATATTTTTTTTGATCTTCAGAAAATACGATTCCTGATTTTGTATTAAGCAAAGATTCCAACGCCTCATCTTTGTTATTTCCAATACAAGAAACTATACCCAAACCAGTTACAACTACTTTTCTCATAATTATTTAAACAACCCAACTTTTAAGTTTTCAGCTTCATATATTTTACTATCATCTGCAAACAAATTTCCATTGGCTAAACCGACTACCGTACCTTCTTTTTTTATAATTCTTTTTATATTTATTTCATAAATTGCTTTATTGACTTTTTTCAATACTTCACCAGAAAATTTGACACTATTAACCCCAAGCGCTCTTCCTTTTCCAGGTTCACCTAGCCATCCAAGAAAAAAACCTACTAGCTGCCACATCGCATCTAAACCAAGACATCCTGGCATAACAGGATCTTCCATAAAGTGGCAATCAAAAAACCAAAGATCTTTTTTTATATCAAGTTCTGCTTTTACAAAACCTTTTTTGAAATTACCTTCGTTTTCGGTAATTTCCGTTATTCTGTCAAACATAAGCAAAGGAGGTAATGGCAATTTTGCATTTCCTTTTCCAAAAAGTTTACCTTTTCCACAATCGATTAATTCTTGATAATTGTAATTTTTTTTTTTAATCATTTAGTATAACCTAGCACTTGATTTAGAAGTTTTATTATATATATTAGTTTATGATGTTAAGTGAAACTAAAAAAGTACCTACCGTTTTGTTTAAAATTCGCAAAGAGGTTTCGGGAAAGAGCCAAGAGGGAACGCGAACCCCACCAGAAATATGCAAAGCAGGAACTTGGATAGATCAATCAACAGATGATTTTTTTTTACAAAAAAAGGTAATAGTTTTTTCTTTGCCAGGCGCCTTTACACCAACATGTTCATCACAGCAATTACCAGGATTTGATGAAAAATTTAATGAATTTAATAAATATGGCATTGATGCAATATATTGTATTTCGGTTAATGATTCCTTTGTTATGAATGCTTGGGCAGAATATCAAAATATAAAAAATGTTAAAATGATACCAGATGGAAGTGGAACATTTACTAAAGAAATGGGCATGCTAATTAACAAAGAACATCTGGGGTTTGGTCACCGTTCATGGAGATATGCCATGATAGTAAATAACGGCATTATTGAAAAAATGTTTATAGAACCAGGAAAAAATAATACAGGTGAAGATGAAGACCCATATGGGGAAACATCTCCAGAAAATATATTAAAATTCTTAAAAAATTAACAAAAAAAATCTACTTCTAAAAAGTTTTGTTAAAAATTTCCCCATAAATAATTTTTAAAAATCCAACCCTTATAATCATTAGTTATAATTTTACACCAATCTTCTTTACATTTTTTTACAATAACTATTTTACCTTTTTCTAATTTAGCCATGGGCTGCGAATAAATGTTTGGTTTTTTAAAGATAATAGATAAATTATGAATGTTTATGGCTGATTTTTTTTTTGATAATTGAGAGACGTGAATCCAACCATTGTTATTTTTTAAATCGGTTATTTTTCTAAAATTATCTTTGTTATCAATAATCTTTATAGGTAAATATTTTTTTTTGTAAATAAATTTAACTGGATATTCAAAAGAAGGTCCTTGCCTTACTTTTACTCTATTATATTTTAAAGTTAAAAAATAATCTTTCTCACTACCCAGTATGTCGTTAATTAATAAAATATTAAAAAAAGAAATTAGAATCAAAAATTTTATTTTTCTATTTATCACAAATACAATTTTTTTTCTTTGTTATTTTCGCTTTTCTAAAATTTAGATCAAGGGAATTAATAATTAACATGTATCCACAAAGAGAATTTCCAATATTTAATATTTCCTTAACAACTTCATTTGCTTGAATGCTTCCAACAATTCCAGCCAATGTACCTAGAATTCCATCAATTTCACAGTTTAGTAATTGATCAGACGGATATGTTTGAAAAAAACATCTTAAACATGGAGATTTATTATTGTGAAAATTGAATGTAAATATTTGTCCATCAAATTTATTAATAGCACCAGTAATTAATATTTTTTTGTTTTTAGCTGCATAATCATTAATTAAAAATTTTGTTTTAAAATTATCACTTCCATCAACTAATACTGGGTATTTTTTGGCAATCTTGTCGATATTGTTATGATCCAATTTTTTTTGATAATAAGAAACATTAATATCTGAGTTGATTTTTTTAATCTTTTGGCCTGCTATTTTTGATTTTTGTTTTTTTAGATCACCCGTTTCAAATAATATTTGTCTATGAAGATTTGATAAATCTACTTTATCATGATCTATTATGCCGATGTTGCCGATTCCTAATGCAGCAAGATAAATTAAAACAGGTGAGCCAAGACCACCTGCCCCTACAACTAAAACCTTTGAATTTAAAAGTTTTTTTTGACCAATGGGACCTATTTTTTTTAGCACCATTTGCCTAGAATATCTTTTAATTTGTTTTTCAGTTAATTTCATCGTGAAGTTTAAATTATTTGTCAGTTGAACCAAAACCACCTTTTCCTCTAACGGTTTCGGGTAAACTTTCTGCTTCTTCAAGTTCAACTTTAATGATTGGACAGACAATCATTTGAGCAATTCTATCATTTTTTTTTATTTCAAAAATATCTTTTCCAAGATTAATTAGAATTATTTTGATTTCACCTCTATAGTCCGAATCAATTGTGCCAGGTGTATTTAGGACACTAATTCCATTTTTTGCGGCCAATCCAGATCTAGGTCTTATTTGTATCTCATATTGTTCTGGGATAGCTACCATTATACCAGTAGAAATTATTTTTTTTTCACCTGGCAACATCTTTACTGTTTGCTCAACATTAGCCATAAGATCCATTCCTGATGAACCATCAGTTTTATATTCAGGTAAAATAATATTTTTTTGAAGTTTTTTAATCAACAATTTAACCATAGATGGCTAGGTATTGAAGTTTTCGAGTATTCTTTTGGTAATCTCTTCGGCTATTTCAGATTTTTTTCTTTTTGAAATTAACTCGTTTTTTTTATCTTTATCTTTATAAATTATTGAAACTTCATTAAAATCTGAGTCAAAACCAATGTCAGATTTTGATACGTCATTTGCAATTATCCAATCACAGTATTTTTTTGAAATCTTTGCTTCAGCATTTTCAATAACATTATTTGTTTCAGCAGCAAAACCAATAACTAGCTTAGGCCTCAAAGAATTATGAGTAGATAAATAGCTCAATATATCTCTATTTTTTTCCAGCTCTAAGTTAATTTTATCTTGTTTCTTAATTTTATTTTTTTGAAATTTAGATATTTTAAAATCACCTACGGCAGCAGCACATACCGCTATATCTGCTGGAAGATTTTTTTTTGCTTCTTCATACATTTCTTCTGCAGTATTAATTTTTATTAATTTCAAATTTTTTAAATCAGACAAATTGGTTGGACCGGTAATAAGAGTTGTTTCCACTCCTCTTTTTAATAGAGATTGTGCTATCTCATAACCTTGTTTTCCACTTGAATTGTTAGAAATATATCTTACGGAATCAATATATTCCCTTGTCGGACCTGAAGTTACAATTGCTTTGAGCTTCTTTTTTGAAATTTCTTTTTGTTTAGAAAAAAAGTTATTCAAAAATTCAATAATTTTTGTTGGTTCCGACATTTTACCTTTACCATATTCTCCGCACGCCATTTCTCCAATCTCAGGTCCCACGCAAAGATAGCCATAATTTAATAATTTGGAGACATTTTCTTGTGTTGCTTGGTGCATCCACATTCTTACATTCATTGCAGGTACCAAAATTACTTTTTTATCTGAAGCTAGAACTAGAGTTGATGCCAAATCTTCGGCATTTCCGTAAGAGAATTTTGAAATTGAGTTTGCTGTTGCAGGAGCTACTAATATTACATCGCACCATCTGGAGAGTGTAATATGGTCCATTTCTGCTTCGCTATCAGAATCAAATAATTCTTCATATACTTTATTCTGAGTTAAGGATGTAATTGATAATGGTGTTACAAATTCCTTCCCGCTCTTAGTTAAAACTGTTTTTATTTCGGATCCATTATTTTTTAATAAACGAATTAGTTCAAGACTTTTGTAAGCTGCAATCCCACCAGTTATTATCAATATTATTTTTTTACTTTTTAAGTAATTCATTTTGTTTATTTGAATACCAATAGTAGAAAAATTACAAGAACTAAAAAGGCAGATATCAAGTTATTTCTAAACAATTTTATTTTTAGTTCTTCTTCCTTTAAGGAATAATACGAGGCGGAGTTAGGAGACAGTTTATCCTCTGCAACGACTGTTAATGCTTCACTGGCTTTATCCATTATTTTTGGTAACTCCGGAATTCTTTTTAATATCTCAGATGCATTTTCTATTTTTTCGCTTATTTTATTAAGCGGATCTTTCGTTTCTTTTAGCCAGGTTTCCAGTATTGGTTTTGATACATTCCAAATATTAGTGTTAGGGTCTAATCTTCGTGCTACACCCTCTACAACAACCATAGTTTTTTGAAGAAGTAAAAGTTGAGGTTGCGTTTGCATATCAAATTTTTCTGTATTATCGAATAATTGTTTTAATAGTTTACCACCAGATATGTCTTTTACTGATTGACCAAAAATTGGTTCACCAATGGACCTTAGTGATTGAGCAAATTCATCGACAGAAAATTTTTTTGATATCAAACCAGCTATAAAATGAACTTCTGCAACCTTTTTATAATCTCTATTGATAAAGCCGTATAAAATTTCAGCCAAATATCTACGGTTTAGTTTATCTAATCTACCCATAATTCCAAAATCTACTGTAACTATGTCACCATTCTTATTTATAAAAATATTACCTTGATGCATGTCCGCATGAAAAAAACCATCTCTAACTGCTTGTCTTAAGAAATGTTGTATTAGATTTTTGGATATTTTTTTTGTATCGATTCCACTTTTTGTAAGTTTTTCAGTTTCTCTAATTGGAATACCTTCAATTTTATCTAATGTGAGTATCTTTTGAGTAGTAAAGTTCCAGTAAATTTTTGGCACAATGAATCCAATATCATTTTTTGTATTCTCATATAATTCATTTGCGGCGGCAGCCTCGAATCGCAAATCCATCTCTATATTTGTAATTTCTTTGAGCAAGTAAACGATTTCAATTAACCGCAGTCTTTTTGTCTTTTTTACTGTACTTTCAATAATATAGGCTAATAGCATGAGAGCATCTAATTCTTCATTGAAAATTTTTTGAATTGAAGGTCTCAGTATTTTTATTGCAACTTCTTTTTCAACGCCATTATTTTTTATTTTTGCAAAATGTACTTGCGCTATAGAAGCAGCAGCAATGGGCTCACTAAATTCATGGATGTTTTGGATAGTTTTTTCTCCAAATTCTTTTTTTAATATCAAAGAAGCTTCAGTTTTGTTGAAAGGAGGAAGCTTATCCTGGAGTTTTTCTAAATCTTTTGCTAATTTTTCTCCAATAATATCGGGTCTTGTAGCCAAAAACTGACCAAGCTTAATAAATGTTGTGCCCATTTCCTGTAATGAGGAACATAATTTTTGACCTGAACTTTCATTTTTTTTTTGCGCTTCTTTTTTTACGCTAAAACCTAAAATAAAGAAAAAAATTTTAATTAATATCGGTGGGTTATATATTTCTGAGATTGAGTTGATTACACCAGATTTAGCTAATTTCCTTCCAATCTTAAATAATAAAAAAGTTTTTTTAAACATGATTATATTTTCCAACCAGAGTGAATTGCAACGATTCCACCACTAAGACTTCTATATTCAGATTTATAAAAATTATTTTTTTTCATTAAATCGATTAATTCTTCCTGGTTATAAAAATTTTTTATACTTTTAACCAAGTATTCGTAAGGTTGTTCATCTCCAACCACAATATTTCCGATTTTTGGAATACTTTTCGAGTAAAAATCATATAATTTTTTAAAGTTATAGTTTTTAATTTTCGAAAATTCTAAACATATAAATCTTCCTCCAGGTTTTAATACTCGGCATGCTTCTTGCAAAACACGGTTTATATTATTTGTATTTCTCAATCCAAAACTAATAGAATAATAATCAAAATAGTTATCTTTAAAACTTAGTTTTTCAGCACTGTCCAAATACCATTTTATATTATTATATTTGGCAAGTTTTTTTTTGGCAATTTCCATCATTTTTGAATTTGGATCTACGGCATATACCGTTCCTTTATTTTTTATATATTTAAGAAATAATTTTGCAATATCTCCGGTTCCCGAAGACATATCTAGTAAAACTGTATTCTTATTAGGGGAAAGCCAGCTAATCATTTGTTTTTTCCATAATCTATGCGAACCTAAAGACATAATGTCATTCATTAAGTCATATTTATCAAAAACCTTATTAAATACCTTTTGAACCAACTTTTTTTTTTCAGCGATATTAGATTTCATGGTTAATTTTTTTGTTAAAAAATATTTTTTTTGATATTATATAATATTTTTATGCTCTAATTAACAGAAGTTGAGGTCTTAAAGCGACAATGTCAGGCCTAATGATAGCAAATATTCATTGACCAAAACACATGTAAAGGTTATATAACTTTTCCTTTTATGCCTAATACGAAATCTGCCATTCAAAGAGTTAGAAAAGTTAATAAACAGACTTCTGTGAATAGAATTAGAAAAAACAAGTACAGATCTATTATTAAGGAGATTAGTTTATTAATAGCCGCAAAGAAGAAAAAAGAAGCAGTTAAATTATTGCCAAAATTCAATTCCCAATTAATGAAAATAGCCAAAGTGGGAGTCATAAAAAGGCAAACCGCGTCAAGAAAAATATCAAGACTTACAAAAAAGATTAGTAAACTTTAGAAAACTTCAATTTTGAGTTGATCAACTTTTAAGATTAATATTAATTTTATAAGTGAATCTAAAATATATTTTATCTAAATAAATTAATATTTTTATAAATTAATCTATATGTAGTTACCCATAGGCTTCATAAATGATTTGCAAATTTAGAAAATAGAAAATAATTCTATTGAAAATTTAAACACTTTTAAGTTTAATTTTCTATCCTAGATTTTATTTTATTTTAGTTAAAAAAAATTTATAGTTGCTTTAATTCTGTAACGATATTAAAAAAACTAAAATAAAATTTTCAATTCATGAAAAAAAATATTTCTACGCAAGAAAATAATATTTCTTCAAATTTACAATATTTGGATTGGACAACTATTTGTAAAGAGATAGAGGCTAAACTTGGAAAAGATATTTATGAAAGTTGGATAAAAAAACTTAAATTGGTTGAAGAATTTCAACACTATTTGGTGCTTTCATCTCCAACTAGATTTATTAGAGATTGGGTAGTTTCAAGATATATTGATAAGATATTAGAAATTATAAAGTTATATAAAAAAACAATAAGTAAAATTGATTTTATTATTGAATCGGAAATAAGTGTAAATAGTAACAATGTTTCAGATAAAAATATTAAAATTGTAAAAGATTATAAAACATCCAATGTTAGTTTTATTGAAGATTCTCCAATCAATTATTCTCGTTTAGATCCAAACAAAAATTTTGAAAAATTTGTTGTAGGTAAAAGCAATAATCTTGCTTATCAGGCCTCACAAAAGGTTTGCGAACAAATTGCCCATTACAATCCGTTATTTATTTATGGAGGAATCGGCATGGGTAAAACTCATTTGTTAAATGCAATTGGACTAAAAATGAAAGAAAATAATAAAATTATGTTCATCTCAGCTGAGAGATTTATGTATCGTTTTATTAGATCTATTCGAAATAATGAAATGGTAAAATTCAAAGACTTATTTAGAAAACCAGATCTATTCATTATAGACGATATACAATTTATAATTGGCAAAGAAGTAATGCAGGAAGAATTTTTTCATACTTTTAATGCTTTAATTGATAAAGGATCTCAAATAGTTATTTCATCAGATAGAGCCCCTATAAAATTAACTAAAATTCAAGAGAGAATAAAATCCCGTTTTTCTGGCGGGTTAGTGGTTGATATTCAACGATCAGATTTTGATTTAAGATTAAGCATTTTGAAAAATAAAGTAAATGAAATAAAAAAATCTTTTTCCGATATAATTGAACCAGACGAAAATTTGTTAAATTTTATTGCTTCCGAAATGAAAATTAATATCCGAGAAACTATAGGTGCGCTAAACAGAATAATATCTTTTAGCAGAATATATAATAAATCTCCATCAGTTTCAGAAAGTAAAATAATCTTAAAAGATTTGATAAACAATTTACAAAATTATGTCACAATTGAAAATATTATAAAAACAGTTTGCGATTATTATAAAATAAATGTTCGCGAAATGCTTTCACAAAGAAGATCAAGATATTTGGTTAGACCGAGACAAATTGCAATGTATTTAACAAAAAATTTAACCACAAAATCTTTGCCAGACATTGGAAGAGAGTTTGCTGGCCGAGATCACACAACGGTTATTCACTCTGTTAAAACTATTGACAAATTAAGAAGCAGAGATGAGGAGATGAGTAAAGCAATAGAAAAACTAAAAAATAAGATACTATATAAAAATTACGATGAAGTTTAATGTAAGCAGGGATCAACTTTTAAAATCTTTAAACTATTGTCAAGGTGTTATAGAAAAAAGAAGCACATTACCAATATTGACCAATGTATTGATTGAAGCTAAAAATTCGTCTATAAAAATTACCGCAACTGATCTTGATTTAATTTTTATAAATTTAACAAACAACATTAAAATAGATACTGAGGGGAGCACAACAACCTCTGCTTCAGTTATTTATGATATTGTTAGAAAATTACCATCAGGTAGTGAAATAAATTTCAATTTAGTAAATGAAAATAAACTTCAATTAGAATCAGAAAAATCAAAATTTAATTTATTATGTTTAAGTCCAAAAGATTTCCCCCTTGTTGATGAAAATTTTAATGATAATGAGTTTACGATTGATTCTAAATCAATGTTGAAATTGCTTAACAGGTCAAAATTTTCGATTTCAAATGATGAAACGAGACATTATCTTAATGGTGTTTTCTTGCATCAAACAGAGCATGATAAAAATTATTTTCTTACTGCAGCAGCAACCGATGGTCACCGAATGTCTATTTCAAAAACAAAGCTAAACTCAAAAATAAATTTTGAATCTATAATTCTTCCAAAAAAAACGATTTATCAATTAGTTGCATTGCTGGAAGATCAGGAAGTGATAATAAAAATCTGTAATATAAAATCAAAAATAAAATTTGAATTTAATAACAGTATATTAATTTCCAAATTAATTGATGGAAAATTTCCGAATTATGCACAGGTGATACCAACAACTAATGAAAAAAAATTAGAGATAAATCTAAATAATTTTTTAAGTTCGGTAGATAGAGTGGCCTCAGTCTCGACAGATAAAAAAGAGGGTGTAAAATTCCAATTGTTGAAGGATATATTAAAATTATCAGTTAATAATCCTAATAGTGGAGATGGAAGTGAAACTTTAGAAGTAAAATTTGATTACGAATTAAATATTAGCTTTAACTCCAAGTATCTTATCGATGTGGCTTCACAAATCAATGGAGAAAAAATTATATTCTACTTAAATGAGACAGCCTCTCCAGCTTTAATTAAAGATCCAGTGGATAAAGATAGCATATTTGTCATTATGCCTATGAAAGCATAACATAAGATATAATATTTTTTTTGATATAAATTATCTTATTGTGTTCATTTCGTCGTAAATTTTTTTTTCTAATATTTTTAAAAAAACTTCCCTTCCTATTCCTGGTTCAATAGGTTGTAAAAAAGATATTGTTATTTTACCTGGATACTTTAGAAATCCAATTTTTGGCCAAACTTTACCTGAGTTTAAAGCTACGGGAACACAAGGAATATTGAGGGCCTCGTATATTCTCCCAGCTCCCTTTTTAAAAGGTAGCCGTTCTTCAAATTTTGCTCTTGTCCCTTGGGGAAATATTAAAAGTGGCCTATTTTCGTTTTTAACTATGTTTGCAATTTTGTCGAAAAAACTAAGATTATCCTTTGTGGTTGTGTCTCTAATAATTTCTATCGATTTAATTTTTTTTAAGTAAAGTCCAAACAATGGTATTTTTAAAAGTTCTTTTTTTAATATAAATACTGGGTAGTCAAGAATACTTTGAAGTGCAAAAGTTTCAAACATTGATTGGTGCGCTGATGCCACAAAATATTTTTTTGTTTTTGGAATATTTTCTGTTCCTTTAAATTCTACTTTTGTACCCAAAAAAAATCTCACAATAAAAACTACGTAGTGTCCTAAAAATTTTCCAAAAAATAAAGCAAATTTGGAAGGCATTAATAATGTTGGAATGGCTATTAAAAATACAAAAACTATTCCCGTATATAAAAAAAGATTAAATATTAGCGATCTTATTAGTAACATTTGATTTAGGTTGTATATTAGTTTTTGAGTAAATTTTCTAAACTTTGTCTTTTTCTAATTAGCTTATGATTTGATCCAGTTACCATAACTTCGGCAGCCGTAGGTCTTATATTGTAATTCGAAGATAAAGACATTCCATAGGCACCAACATGAGTCAAACCTACATAGTCTCCTTCTTTGACTTTTACAAATCCTTTTTGGTTATAAAATTTATCAGAACTTTCACAAATTGGTCCCACAAATTCAATATTTCCAGCTAATCTTTTACTTGTTTTTTTAAGGGGCATTATTTGATGTTTTGCATTATATAAAGCTGGTCTCATTAAATCATTCATCCCCGCGTCTAAAATAATAAATTTTTTGTCAGCACTTTTTTTAATATAAAGAATTTTTGAAATTAGCAGACCAGCATTTCCGACAATTACTCTACCCGGTTCAAAAATTATTTTAGCATTTTTATTTTTCATAAATTTTTCAACTAATTTTGAATATTTTTTCAAATTTAGTTTTTTTTCTTTATTGGAGTAAGAAATGCCCATACCCCCACCCAAATCTATAAATTTAAAATCTATTTTTATTCTTTTAATTAGTTTATCTAATGTAGATAACATATTTTTAAATGGTTTAATGTTTGTTATTTGACTTCCAATATGTACGCTCAACCCTTCTAATTTTAAGTTTTTCATTTTTTGAATTTTTTTACAAAGATTTATACAATCGCCATAAAGCAGACCAAATTTTTCGTTCTTGCTACCCGTCGATATTTTTTTATGTGTATTTCCGCTTATATTAGGATTTAATCTTATTCCAATAGAAGTTTTTTTGGATAGTTTTTTTGAAACTTTATTGATCAGAATAGCTTCGCTTTCTGATTCCACATTAATTAAAAGTATTTTTTTTTTTACTGCTTTACTTATTTCTTCCTCTGTTTTTCCAACACCAGAAAAAACAATTTTTTTAGAATTAATACCAACTTTTATCGCTTTTAGTAGTTCTCCAATAGATACCACGTCAGCACCAGATCCAATTTTTCTTAACTCTCTTAGCAAAGTTAGATTTGAATTAGATTTTACCGAAAAACATATAATTGGTTTAATATTTTTAAATATATTATTAAACCTTAAAAAATTATTCTTTAATTGTGCAAGTGAATAACAATAAAAAGGGGTTTTATATTTTTTTGCAAGCCTAAGAGCAGATATATTTTCAACACAAAGGCTATCACTCCTGAATCGAATAAAATTCATTATTTATTAAATTATTTGTATTATATTATTTTTATAATTAAATGATTTATACTTTGGATCATCTTTTTTTCCACACGAAAAACAAATTACAGCAATTATTGTTATTACAAAGAATATTCTCATAATTTAAACTCCTTCTTCAATTTTGATAGTACCGTTTTTATATTTTTTATAGAAGTTCCACCATATGATGTTTTCAAATTTACTGAATTTTTAACGTTAAAAACTTTCATTACATCTTTATTTAAATCTTTTTTTACCTTTTTTATCTCATCCATGTTTAGTTCGTCTAATTTCTTCTTATTTTTTTCAGCATAATCTACAATTTTTCCAGAAATTTTATAAGCTTCTCTAAAGGAGAGATTTTTTTTCTGAACAAGATAATCAGCAAAGTCAGTTGCAGTCGTATAACCACTATTTGCAAGAGATAACATTCTTTGTTTGTTTGAATTTAAATTTTTAATTAATTCATTGGCAATTAAAATGGATTCCTTTAACACATCATAACTATCAAAAACCAAAGCTTTATCTTCTTGCATATCTTTATAGTATGAGAGTGGCAGACCTTTCATGGTTGTTAGCATTGCTTGTAAATTTCCAAAGTTTTTACCGGCTCTACCCCTAATTAATTCAGCAGGATCTGGATTTTTCTTTTGAGGCATTATTGAAGATCCAGTTAATATCGTGTCATTAAAATTAATTAAATTAAAAATATCTGAATTCCAAACAATCAAATCTTCGGCAAGTCTGGATATGTGCGTAGCGCAAATAGCAGCTGAGGATAAAAAATCTAAAACGAAATCTCTGTCAGATACGGTATCAATTGAGTTTGAAGTTGGTTTTTTAAAACCTAATTTTCTTGATGTAAAATTTCTATCTATATTATATGAAGTGCCAGCCAAAGCAGCCACTCCCAAAGGACACTCATCTAAGTTTGTAATATTATTGGAAAACCTTTTTTTATCTCTTTTGAAGATTTCAACGTAAGCCAATAAATAATGTGCAAAAGAAATTGGTTGAGCATTTTTAAGATGTGTAAAACCAGGCATTATTGTTTGAATATTGCTTTCTGATTTTTTTAAAAAACTTTTAATCAAATTATCCAAATTTTTAACTACATTGATTGATGATTTTTTTATCCATAGCTTAAAATCTGTAATTACCTGATCATTTCTTGATCTTGCAATATGTAAATAGCCAGCATCTTTTCCAATAATTGAAAAAAGTCGTTTTTCGATGTTTAAATGAATATCTTCATATTTTTTACTGAAAGAAAACTTACCTTTATTAATTTCAGTTTTAATTTTTTTTAGACCATCAATTATTTTTTTGCCTCTTTTTTTGTTAATTATTTTTTGTTTGACTAACATTTGAGTGTGCACGATTGATCCCAAAATATCTTCTTCAAATAATCTTTTATCAGTGTCAATTGACGCTCCAATTTGTTCAAAAATTTTTGAAGTAGAGTTTTTAAATCTTGCACCCCAGACTGTACTATTTCTATTTTTCATATGCTTTTTACTTTTCATATGTTAAGTATTTGTTTTTTATGTCAAAATCAATTGATTTTAGAGATGAGAAATTTTTTAAATGCTTGTTAAACTATGACTAAATATATTTTTGATGTAACATCTTTTTCATCATTTTCAAAAAATGAACCAAAACAAATTATTATTTTATGTCATGGTTATGGCGGGGATGGCCAAGATATAAGCGCTCTTGCTCTTAACTGGAGAAGGTTTTTACCGGATGCTGTATTTTTGTGTCCAAATGCTCCGGAAGTTTGTGCAGTGAATCCATTCGGCTATCAATGGTTTGATATGGCTGTAGAAAATGATGAAACGATCCTCGAGAAATCACTGGTAGCTGAAAAAAAACTCAATACTTTTTTGGATCAAGTTCTTGATGATTATCAACTGGATATAACAAATCTTGCATTGGTTGGTTTTAGCCAAGGCTCTATGATGATTATTCAGACCGCACTTAAAAAAAAAGAGCAGATTAATTGTTTGGTTGCGTATTCTGGAAAAATAATTAATAAGCAACATCTATCTGGAAATATTGTTTCAAAGCCAAAAATATTTTTAATGCATGGTGATAAAGATACAATTATATCACCCAGCCATTTACTAGAGAGCAAAGAATTTTTGGTTCAACAGAGTTTGAAAATTAAAACTAAACTTTTTAAAAATTGTGAACATAAAATATCTGTTGAAGGCTTAAGTCTTGGATTAGAATTTCTAAGAAAAAATCTTTTATAAATGAAATAATATTATTACAAAACTATCCCTTGAAATGTTTCTTAGTATCGGCTAACTTATTTGCATGATTATAGCAGCCTCAGAAACAGTTCCGCTGGAGAAATGTCCAGCGTTGGTTTTAAATGCTGATTTTAGACCTTTAAGTTATTATCCGCTGTCATTGTGGTGTTGGCAGGATGCTATTAAGTCTGTTTTTCTTCGAAGAGTAAGTATTGTATCGAATTATAAAAGGAAAGTAAGAAGTCCTTCACTTGAAATGAATTTACCAAGCGTAATTGCGCTAAAAAATTTTATTAAACCTTCAGAGCATCCAAATTTTACTAGATTTAATGTGTTTCTAAGAGATAAATTTACTTGTCAGTATTGTGGAGATAAAAAAGATTTAACTTTTGATCACTTGTTGCCAAAATCTAAGGGAGGACTAACTAACTGGGAGAATGTTGTTACAGCTTGTTCGGTTTGTAATGTTAAAAAAGGAGGTAGTCTGCATCCCACGTCTGGAATGAAATTATTTAGAAAACCCTTTATACCAACAGAGAATGATTTGCACCAAAATGGTAGAAATTTTCCACCAAATTTTTTGCATGAGAGTTGGATGGATTATTTATATTGGGATGTTGAACTGGAACCATAATTAAAAAATAATTTTAAAAAAATAATACTTAATACAACAGATAAAATAGTATTAATAGCTGCAAGCGATAGTCCTAATATTCTAAAAGTTACATCTTTACAGCTTACGATATTTTTATTTAGTTCTTTAAGTAGACTTTCTTTAGATAAAATTTTTAACTGGCTTTCTACATTACAAACAAAAGATTCATCAAAAAAACTTTGTTCAATTCCAAAGTGATAAAATGCAAGCAATGTACTAATCATAAAGATTAAAAATAATATCAATAAGGTGATTTTTTCATATTTCTTAAAAAAGAATATTTTAATCATTAATAGAACGGAAAGAAAATAGGGAATTCGTTCATAAAGACAAAGACCGCATGGTTTATGATCCAGAACATATTCAATTATTAACGCAGAAATAATTGAGAGTAAAATTATGAAAAAAATAATAATTAAAATTATATTGTTTTTTTTATTTAACATCATTTATTCATTATTAAAAAATAAACTATTGCACATAATAAAATTACTACCACGGCAATTGTGAATGCCCATTTGCCAGCTTTTTTTTCCATAAAGGGACTTATCTTTGAGCCAAATTTATTTGTTAGAAATGCGACTAAAAAAAATCTTAAACCTCTGGTAAAAACACAAGTAAAAATAAAAGTGAAGATATTATAATGTATAAATCCACTAGTGATTGTTAATATTTTAAATGGTAGAGGAGTAAATCCGGCAACAAATAAAAGCCCAAACCAGGAAAACATGCCTTCTTTACTTGAGAACATTTCTTTTAATACGTTTACATTTTCATAGCCGTAAAATTGAAAAATTTTATAACCAATTTCATTAAAAAAAATATATCCTATTAAATATCCAAACAGACCACCTAAGACAGAAAATATAGTTGCGATTAAAGTTATTTTAATAAATTGTTGTTTTTTTGCGACAACCATGGGAATAATCATCACATCGGGAGGTATTGGAAAAAAGGAGCTTTCTATAAAAGAAATAAAAGCTAAAGCAAAACTAGCATATTTTCGACCACCCCAATACACACATTTATCAAATAATTTTTTGATCATTTCTACGTTTTAAATTAGTTTAATTGATTTGGTAAAAAATATCATGATATTTGAAGAAAAAATTAAAGAAGCAATCCAATATTATAATTTAGGTAACTTTTTAAAAGCAGAAAGTCTAGTTAAACGTTTACTTACAAGAAACCCAAAAGATTACCAATTGTGCAATATTTATGGATTAATTTTATTAAAACTTCGTAAAACGGAGGGGGCAATTAGTTATTTTCAAAAGTCTATTCATATCAAATCAAATTTTTTTGAAGCACATTTTAACTTATTAAAATCACTTTATAATTTAAAGAAATACGATGAAGCAATTTTACAGTCAAAAAAATGCTTAAAAATTAATTCGAAATCAATAGGCACACTACTATTACTCGGAAACTTGTATAACAAATTAAATCAGGACAAAAAATCCGAAAAATATTTTCATGAAATACTAAAAATTAATTCGAAAGATAGTAATGCATACTACAGTCTGGGTAATTTATATAAAAAAAAAGTAGATTATGAAAAGGCTATTGATAATTATAAGCTTGCAATTAAATTTAATGAAAATTATTTTGCATCCTACAATAATTTGGGTACTTTGTACCAAGAAATAGGGAAATTTGACCTAGCTATATTAAACTTTAAATCCGTAATCAAAATAAATCCTAACTTTTCCGGAGCATATCAAAATTATTTATTTTGTTTAAATTTTAGTGAATATTTTGATTTAAATCTTTATTTTGAACTGGTGCAAAAATTCAAACAAAGCTTATCTAAGATTGATTTAGATAAAATAAGTAAATTTCCAAAAATAAAAAAGACAGATAAAAAAATTAGAATTGGATTTATATCAGGAGATTACGGGAATCACCCTGTAAGTCATTACCTGTTAAATACAATAAAGCATATAAGTGACAAAAAATTTGAATTAATAGCTTATTCAAACTCAAATAGAATAGATGAAATAACTTTGGAACTTAAAAAAAGATTTAATGTCTGGAGAAAAATTAATCATTTAAGTGAAGCAGAAGTGATTAATTTAATTAAAAAAGACTCAGTGGATATTTTATTTGATCTTTCTGGTCATACTGCAAAAAATAGATTATCAATTTTTGTAAATAAAGCTGCGCCTGTTCAAGTAACCTGGTTAGGTTATAATGCATCTACCGGACTTAAAGAAATAGATTATATAATAGTAGATCCACATGTTGTGCCACTGAGCGATCAAAAATATTTTGCTGAAAAAATTTTTCAATTACCAGATACTTTTCAATGTATTTCAATAAATGACGATATTAAAATAGATCACAGTGGCTACCAAGATAAAAAAAATGTTACTTTTGGAAGTTTTAATAATCTATCTAAAATAAATGACAATGTAATAAATAT
>CAJWDL010000008.1 GCA_913030805.1 uncultured Candidatus Pelagibacter sp.
GGATTTGAACCCACGATACCTTTAACAGTATACACGCTTTCCAAGCGTGCGCCTTAAACCACTCGGCCATCTCTCCGTTTATTTTTTCGTGAGAGTCAGGACCGATTAAGCGCGTAAGTAAACATTCCCATAATGATAGTATAGGATAAATTGAATTAATTGTGAATCCTTATTTTGTAGTTTGATCGACGGCAAGTGGAGTCAGATTGGAGTCAATGATGGTCGCTCGCTCCCAGCTCCAAGTTCCAAAAAGGAGCGTCAGAAATTTTAATGAACTTTCAATCTTTCAAGTAACCCTCTTCCCCTAGACGTAGAGATGTAACTTATATCCTAATCTTTACAGTTTGATTGAGACAGTTCTTTACGTTGTTTTGAAAAATATTATAAAAATTTATCCCGCCTCTGGTTTCGGAATGTAATCAGAGTTGATCCAGATTTTAAGTGTTAACTTGCGTCTCTAGTTTCGCCAATCCCATAGACTATCTTTAAAAGGTATGTCTCTACCTCTTAAAAAAGTTTTTTCATACGACTATGCTACTACAAATTTTCCCTAATTAGCTTTAGATTTTAAATGATATTGTGAACCATCAAATTTAGTGAAAAGAGAATTGATAAGCGGATGCTGTATTGATTTAGGATGTTCTTCTAAATCAAGATTTTGTTCAGCAACGTATGTTGTGTGTTCAGCTGTATGCACTAAAACGTGATACCAGGGTTTATTTTTTGGAGGACGTGATTGAGCTACTTGTTCATACCACTCATCCGAGCTTTGAAAGAAGGGATCAATATCAAATATTACTCCTGTATAATCAAATAACTTATGATGTACAATCTGGCCTATCCGAAATTTAGCTTTATAATCAGTCATTCAAGTTTCTTTATATGATATCAAAAAATTTTCATAAATAAACTCTGCTACAAATTTTTTTCATAATTTTTAAGCTTCACCCTCACCGCGTTGACCACAAAAAAAGCCCAAACCAAAATCAGGCGTAGAAAAAGTAATTGAAGTATCTTTTGGAAAATAAAAAAGATCTCCAGGCTTGGCAGTAACTTTTTGTCCCGTTTCATCTTCAATAATAAAGCTACCGTCCACAATAAATTTCATCTCATGGTAAGTATAAGTATACTTAAGTGACTGCCCAGCTTTTAGTCGGAACAAACCACTTGTAATTGGTTTTTCTGAATCGTCCGAAATAGCAAAATCTTTGAGAAAAGCTGGTACATTATCAATATTCATTGATGGTAGTTCTTGTGTCTTAATTTGTTTGTAATGTTTAAAAGCCATTTTTAGTCCTTTCTATAAAACTTTTATTATAGATTAATTCTACTACAAATTTCTTGGTCGCACTATGGACTCGGTGAGCAACTACTTTTTAACTTTTGTTTGTATTAAAATGCTGATAGATTGTCGCTAGAAGAAGTATGGTCCAAGGCACAGGGCAACGGAATCCCCTTATAAAATATAAACAAAAATGAAGTTAAAAACTAATACAAAGGCCCCTAATTTTAAATTACCGTGTACTGACAAATCTATTTTTCAATTAAGCAAAATTAAGCAAAAAAATATAATTTTATACTTTTATCCAAAAGACGATACTCCGGGCTGTACAATTGAGTCAAAAAACTTCAGCAAATTGAATAATTTAATTTCTAAGAATAATTCAATTGTATTTGGAATTTCAAAAGATAGCATTAAAAGTCATCTAAAATTTAAAAAAAAATATAAGTTAAAATTTAATTTATTGGCTGATGAAAAATTGTTAGTAATTAAAAAATATGGCGTTTGGGGACAAAAATCGTTCTTGGGAAAAAAGTACATGGGAATTGTTAGAACTACCTTTTTGATAAATTTAAAAGGAAAAATTCATAAAATATGGTCAAATGTTAGAGTAAAAGACCATGCAAAAGAAGTATTGGAAGAACTTAAAAATATTTAAAACAACAAACCCAGAACCAAGTTTCCTAAAAACTTTTTCATTAGCAGCCAATTCATATTTGATATCATTAGAAAAATTAAAACGTTTAACAGTAACACAAAATATTTCTATATTATTATTCATTAAATCTAAATTTATTAATAGTTTATTGACCATGTATAATATATATCTATTTTCATTGAATTAATTTCTATGAAATAGATAAATATATTCATATATATAAATTTTTTGGAAAACTAAAATATGAAAGTTGTGATTTTAGCCGGTGGATATGGAACAAGACTGGCAGAATATACCAGCACTATTCCAAAACCCATGGTAGAAATTGGAGGCGAACCAATTTTAACTCATATCATGAAAATTTATAAATCATTCAGTATAAATGATTTTATTATTGCTGCTGGTTATAAAAAAGAGATAATTATTGATTATTACAAAAATTCAAAAGAATTTAAAAATTTGAAAATAATTGGTACTGGGAAAGACACTATGACCGGTGGTAGATTGCTAAGATTAAAACCCATGTTTACAAAAAATGAAAATTTTTTTATGACCTATGGTGACGGTTTGTGCGATGTGGATTTAAATCATTTAAAAAATTTTCATTTTAATCATAAAAAATTAGCTACTGTTACCGCGGTCCATCCTCCAATTAAATTTGGAGAGTTAGAAATTGAAAATGAAAAAGTAAAAAAATTCGAAGAAAAACCACAAACAAAAGCTGGCTGGATAAATGGGGGTTTTTTTATACTGAATTATAAGGTTTTTGATTATATTAAAGGCGATCGCACTTTATTCGAAAGGCAACCAATGGAACAACTTGCAAAAGAAGAAAACCTTATGGCGTTCAAACATGAAGGCTTTTGGAAATGTATGGACAGTTTAAGAGATAAGATCGACCTAGATAAATTGTGTAATAAAAATAAAGCGTTTTGGAAAAAATAAAAAATTTATATTTTTTTTAAGAGATCAAATATTCCAACTTCTATTTTTTGATTATTTTTAAATCCAAGTTTTCTTAAGTTACTTGTATCAATTTTGAATTTTTTATTAACAATGGGGTGATTTTTAGATTTTAGATATTTAGTTCCATTAGAAAAATAAATTGGAATGTTAGTTTTTTTAAAATATTTGTTGTTTACAACAAGTTTTGCTAGTTCAATGATAGAATAGGTTCTTCCCGAAGCTAAGTTAATTATTTTTTTATGATTTCTTTTACTCCTAATTAATATAGCCACAAGCTTAACTACATCATCCAAACTAATAAAATCTCTTAATGGTGTACCATCGGATTTTAAAACAATTTTTTTTTCTTTTTTAGCCATTTTACATAACTCATTTAATACTAACCACCAACAATTACAGGTTTTAAGCTCTGGATATCCATAACTATTTGAAAGTCTTATACTTGTAGACAATAAACCCTGTGCAAAATATAGATGATTCAAAATTTTTTCACACATATTATGTGTTAAAGCATAAATATTTTGGAGTTTTATTGGATAATTTTCTCTAACTAAATCTCCAGAATTAATTTTTCCATAAACCTGCATTGTTGAAAAATAAATAATTTTTTTAAATCTCTTTATTTTTTTCAAATTTTTACACAAACTAAGCAGAGGTTTTACATTTACGTCGATAGAATGGTTTATATTCTTTTCAGAATCATGATGATTTAAAGATATTGTATAAATAATAATCTCAGGTTTTGCTTTGATTATTTTTGATATAGTACTTTTATTTCTAATGTTGCCAATAATTAATTTGTTAATTCCATTAAGAAATATTTTATTTTTTATGTTTTTTTTTTTGGTGACTGCTATTAAATGGTTTTTTTTTTTTAAATAACTTACAATTTTACTGCCAATGTAGCCACTGGCTCCCACAATACATATTCTCATTATTTAAATTTAATATTCCAATCGTATGGAACTTTATCACCAAAAGGGTCATAGCTTATCATTTCTTCAGGGTCGTGGGGTAATGTAGAGCAATTTGCTAAAATACATTTTTCGGAACTAATACACTTGTATCCCATTATAATTCCTGTAGGAATAGTAACTAAACAATAGTTTTCATCACCAATAAATAACTCTTGTAATTTATTATAAGTTGGAGATTCTTTTCTATTATCACATAAAACTAACTTTATCATTCCATGTATAACAGCATAATTTTGAATTTGTTTTTTATGTTCGTGCCAGCCTTTTATAACTCCAGGATAAGCTGTAGAAAAATATATTTCACCAAATTGAATGAAGTGTTTTGCATCTGATCTTAGCATATGCAAAATTGATCCTCGCTCATCTGGAATTTTTCTTAAAGTTGTAATTATAACATCTTTAATCATTTTATTAATTTTTTCCAAAATAATTGCTTATTTAAATATTTTTTTTCAATTAAATCATTCAAGGTATTTAATCTAATCAGCTCTTTTGATTTCCTAAAATTAAATAAATCTAGATTATTTTCTTTTAATTTCATTTGCAAAAGTAAAGTTGCTTTTTTAAAGCTTGCTGTAGGCTGATATTTTGGAGCTAATTTTTTAAAAAGCTCAAAATTAACTGTATAAGATCTTTTATCTATAAAATTCTTTTTAACTACTGAAATACTTGTATTTTTAATAATCTTGCTTATGGCTTTAGCTAAATTAATAATTTTAAATGTCCACAAATCACTTCCAATATTAATTGGAAGAAAATTCAGATTTTGTTTTTCTTTTATAGACCACAACATAGCTTTTGACATATCATCCACATGAATTAAAGGTCTCCACGCTGATCCATCACTTAATATTTTAATAAATTTATTGGCTGAAGCTGAGGCAACAAAATCATTAAATACCAAATCTAATCTTAATTTTGGACTATATCCAGCGGCAGTTGCAAATCTTAGGGATATAACTTGAAAATTTTTGTCTGAAATTTTTTCTAAACCCTCTTCAGACTTTACTTTGGAAACTGCATAATTAGTTAGAGGGTGTATTGGATCATTTTCTTTTCTCGATGCGTTTCCAGATGATCCATAAATACTACAACTTGAAGCAAAAATAAATTTTTTTACACCAATAGCCTTAGCTTGCTTTGCTAATCTTATACATGAGTTTGTATTAATTTCACTTGTGGCCTTTTTAAATCTATTACCCATTGGATCATTTGATACTGCCGCTAAAAAAACGATAACTTTGGGTTTAATATTTAAATTTTTTAAGTTAAAATTTCTACAATCATAATTGTACATGATTTCGGGTAGATAAGGATTATATTTATTTATCTCCAAGTTTTTGCTGTACCAGTTAGTATCAACTCCAAGTATTTGGTATTCGTTCAAATTTAATTTTTGTTTTAAATTCTTAATTAATACGGATCCAATATATCCGGCAGAGCCAATTACTAGTATTTTTTTTTTCATTATTTTATATTTAAATTTACTGTATTGTTGAAAACGATGAAAGTTAAAAAAATTTTACAATTATATTTTAAAAGAATTTTTCAACTGATATTTAAATCAATCTATGGCAATATCAAGCTTGGAATTGATTTATCAAAAATAAAAAATGTAACCAAAAAAAAAATTGAAAATATTAAATCAGATATTGAAAATTCAAAAGATTATTACAGCTATAAAATAATCAATGGAAGAGTATATACTGATTATGTTGAGAATGTAGCAATAATTAGTAACAATATTCTGTTAGGTAAAATTTCATATCAGCAAATTTTAGGTGATTTAAAAGATGGTTCGAATAATGTTGTGTTAACAAAAGGAACTCCTAGATTCAAAAAAAAAATTAAAGGTAAAATTTTATCAATTTTACAGGGTGCAAGTGGAAATAATTATGGACATTGGTTGCTTGATATGTTGCCAAAAATAAAATTATGCTCCGAACATTACTCCTTGAATGATATTAATTATTTTTATACCCCAAATTTAACAGGCTTTCAGAAAGACACTTTATCTGTCTTGGGCATTAATGAAAACCGAATTGTTAACAGTGAAAAATTTAGACATATACAAGCGGACGAACTTTTAGTTGTAGATCATCCAAATTATTATGAGGGATATATTTTAAAACAAAATAAATTTCAACCAGCTTGGGTGATAAAATGGTTAAGAGATACATATTTAACACATGAAAAAAAATTTAATGTAAATAAAAAAATATTTATAGATCGTACCGACTCAACTTCCAAACACTGTCAAATCCAAAATGAAAGTGAAGTTTCTAATTTTTTAAAAAACGAAGGTTTTTCCAAATATCAATTAACAAAATTATCTTTTTTTGAAAAGGTATATCTGTTTAGGAATGCAGAGGTTATTGTTGGGGCGCATGGGGCTGCTTTTGCAAATTTGACATTTTGTAAACCAAAAACAAAAGTTATAGAAATAAGACCTTGTATACACCCAAATACTGTATATGAAAGAATATCTTATATAAATGATTTAAACTATCAATTGATACAAACAAAAGAGACAGACGAGAACCAAAAAAAATTGGGAGACATCTATTTGCCTATAAAGGAACTTGAACAATGTATAATTAATTTTGGTTAACCTAAAGTTCGTTGATTACTTAATATATTTCTTAGATTATTTAATAAAAATAAGTAAAATAATTCGTTAGAAGATTTAAAAGTTTATAAAAAGATAATAAGATATCATGGTTGTTTGTGTGAATATGGTTTAAAATGACCTTTTTTTTCTCTTCTCCGTTTTAAAAAAAATAATTAGTTTCAATATAAAAAATCTTAAGTTATATATTGAGCAAGATTCGTTTAATAAACTAAAAGGAGTGATTTATGGAATGGCTTATACTTGTAGGCATAGTAGGAATAGCATATTATTTAAACCAGTAAGAATTTTCAAAATAAATTAATTTTGATTATGGAGCGATTTTGGGTGCGTGCGTATTGAGAATATGTATAGGAAATGATTATTTTGCGAACTCAAATGCCACTTAATTATGCGCAAGTAATTAATTGACTTTAATGTTAAAATTCTTAAGTTGAGATATAATTTAACTAAGCTATATCAATAATTGAAAGGAGAAGTTTATGTGGATACCTATATTAGCAGGAGCAGCTTTGGTTTGGTATTTTTCAACTCAGTAGTCATTAGATTTCCTGATATAAATCGTATTTAAGATATCATAGGAATTCTCAGTGCAGGCTCTTGAGTGTGCACTGAGAAGGTGTATTTTTGGCTAGAGAATCACATTTTACTCACTTCTCTCTGTTATAAAAAATTAATTGGTTTTATTATAAAAAATCTTGAGTTATATATTGAATAAGATTCGTTTAATAAATTAAAAGGAGTGATTTATGGAATGGGTAGTTCTAGCCGCAGTAGTGTGGTACGTGTGGTCTCAGCAATAGTCAAAGAGATCACCAAAATAATTTAAATTATTTTTTTGAACAAGTTTAGAGGGAGTGTTGGCAAAAGCCCACTCCCTCTTTATTTTGTGTCTAAAAATGAGTTTTTTTCAATAAATTGAAAAACAAGAAATAAATTTATAAAAAATTTAAATTGGCTAGGATTATCAGCCTTATTTTAAGTGTAAAAAATTAGATCATTTTATTTAAACTCAAAAAAATGGTAATTTCTTCTTTTCCAAAAGAAAATAAAAATGTTATCAAAATCAGAAAAAAGAAGTTATAGAGCAGATTCGATAAAAGTTCTCAAAGGGTTAGAAGCAGTTAAAAAAAGACCCGGGATGTACATCGGTGATACCGATGATGGCACTGGTTTGCATCACATGGTTTACGAGGTAGTGGATAATTCTATTGACGAGGCTTTAGCCGGTTACTGTAATAATATAAAAATTGAAGTTAATAAAGATGGGACCTTAAGTGTATTGGATGATGGTAGAGGTATCCCAGTAGATATCCATAAAGGTGAAAAAAAATCTGCCGCAGAAGTAATTATGACTCAGCTACATGCGGGAGGAAAATTTGACCACAGTTCGTATAAAGTATCAGGTGGATTACATGGGGTAGGTGTTTCAGTAGTTAATGCTTTATCTGAGAAATTAAAGTTAACAATTTATAGAGACAAAAAAGAGCATTATATAGAATTTAAAGATGGAAAGGCCCTCTCTCCATTAAAAGTTATTGGCAAAACTAATAAAACTGGCACTTTGGTAAATTTTTTACCTTCAAAAGAAATTTTTTCTTCCACAACATTTAGTTCATCAATCATTCAAAAAAGAATGAGAGAATTAGCATATTTAAATAGAGGCATAAAAATATCTATTATTGATAAAACTGGATCCAAAACTAAAGAATTTGTAAATAAATATGATGGTGGAATTGATGAATTTGTAGAATTTTTAGATAATAAAAAAGAAAAACTTCTTAATAATAATGAAAATGAACTATTCAAAAAACCTATCTCAATCACTGGAAAAAAGGGAGACACAATAGTGGAAAGTTCTATTAGATGGAATGCTGGTTATTCTGAAGAAGTGCTTGCCTTTACCAATAACATTTTCCAAAAAGATGGGGGAACACATTTACTAGGATTTAGGAGCGCATTGACTAGGGTAATCAATAGATATGCAAAAGAAAACAGCCTTCTGAAAAAAAATAAAATTACCCTATCAGGTGATGATATTAGGGAAGGATTAACAGCAGTTCTATCGATCAAAATGCCCGATCCAAAATTTTCATCTCAAACAAAAGATAAATTAGTTTCATCAGAAATTAGATTAATAATCGAATCAATTATTAATGAAAAATTATCCACCTGGTTTGATCAAAACTCTCCTATTGTCAAAGTCGTTTTAGCAAAAGTAATTCATGCTGCTATAGCAAGAGATGTTGCTAGAAAAGCTAGAGAAAATGTCAGACGTAAGGGAGCATTAGAATTAACAGGGCTTCCCGGAAAACTTGCTGATTGCCAAGTTGGGAAGAAAGAAAACACTGAACTATTTATTGTGGAGGGAGACTCAGCCGGTGGTTCAGCAAAACAGGGTAGAAATAGGAAATTTCAAGCTGTCCTGCCGCTAAGAGGGAAAATCTTAAATACTCACATTGATAACAATGGCTTGTCAAAAATAAATGGAAATGAAAAAGAACATCAAACCAAGGCCCTTTCAAAAATGATGTCATCAAATGAAATTGTTACTTTGATCAATGCACTTGGCGTAGATCCAAAAGATTTCGAAATTGACGATTTAAGATATGGCAAAATTATTATTATGACCGATGCAGATGTTGATGGTTCACACATAAGGACTTTATTGTTGACTTTTTTTAACAACTATCCATTTTATAAGCTTATTGAAAATGGTAAAATTTTTCTTGCTCAGCCGCCACTTTATAGAATCTCAAAAGGAACAAAAAATATATATATTAAAGACGATAAAGAACTAGAGAGCTTTATTATAAAATCTTCAGAAAAATCTAAAAAAATTAATAAAGGCTCCTGTAAATATAAAAGTTTCATTGATAATGAAAAATCGAAAATGAACATTCAAAGATTCAAGGGTCTTGGTGAAATGAACCCAGAAGAACTATGGAACACTACTCTCAATCCAGAAACTAGAACTTTGTTGAAAGTTGAATATTCAAAACAAACAAAGGTAAAATCTAAAGATGATCAAAAATTAATACAAACTTTAATGGGCAACGATGTAGCTCCTAGAAAAGATTTTATTATTAGCCGAGCTTTGGATGTCTCAAATCTAGATATTTAATTTAATGAATTTAGGCAAGTTGTTTGAATCTTCGAAAGATTTTCAACTTAATAAAATTACTTTTGTAAACCTGAGGTGGGTGGCGTTATTGGGTCAATTTGCTGCAACCAATGTTGTAAAATTTGTTTTTCAATTTGATTTTTATTTTTTAGTTTGCAGTTTTATAGTGGGCATCGGTGTTTTAACTAATTTATTTCTTCAATTTCAAATAAAACAAAATCAACTAAACAATAACCTTTCTACAATTTATTTAACTTATGACATTGTTCAATTAGGAACATTAATCTATCTTACGGGAGGAGTAACTAATCCGTTCATATTTTTACTGATTATCCCTTCGGTATTTTCTTCAATCTATTTAAAATTATCCAGCACCATTAATTTAGTTGTCATAACTATATTTATCATAATTGTTTTGACCTTTTTTCATTTTGATTTACCAAGTCCGATGCATTTATATTTTCACGTTCCTGATTATTATTTGTATGCTATTCCATTTGCAATAATTATGGGCTTAATATTTCTGGTTTATTTTGGTTCAAAATTTGGAGAAGAATCTAGAAAAAGAAAAGAAGCCTTAGACAATATTCAAAATGTAATGGCAAAAGAACATGAGTTGTCGTCTTTGGGTGCGCAGGCAGCGGCAGCAGCCCATTCTTTAGGAACCCCGTTATCTACCATATCCTTAGTTATAAAAGAATTAAAAGAAGAACTAAAAGGCAACAACAAATTAGAAAAAGAGATTGATCTACTAATTAGCCAAAGTGACAGATGTAATCAGATATTAAAAAAATTATCTATGAATCCGCAATTAAAAGATGAATTTATTGGTTTTAAAGCTTCTTTTCAAGATTACTTAAGTGAAATTATCCGAGCATTTCAAGAAATAAGCAAAAAAAAATTTTTTTTTAATACTACAGAAAATAAGAATTCAATTAAATTTAAAAGATCTATTGAAATAAATTATGGTTTAAGAAACTTTATCGGTAATGCGAATAAATTTTCTAAACAAAAAGTAGAAGTAAAGCTAATAAGTGATGAAAAAAATACCGAAATACAAATTAGTGATGATGGACCTGGTTTTCCAAATGATATAATTGATAAACTTGGTGAACCTTATGTTGTATCTGCTTCTCAAGAAAATAAGTCAAGAACAGGTTTGGGATTAGGAACATTTATTGGCAAAACATTATTAGAAAAAAATTATGGAAAAATAAATTTTAAAAATACTTCAAAAATGAATGGAGCAGCTGTTTATATAAGTTGGCTTAATACCGATTTAAAAAGAATTTAATTTAAAGATTTTAAGGTTTTTTTGTTGAATAGATTACCCAGTTGGTCAATCATTACATCGCCTAGTTCTTGAACATCGGCAATTTTGATTGCTTTGCTGTAATATCTGGATACATCGTGACCAATTCCTATGGCTAAAATTTCTATATCAGATTTGTCTTCAATAAATTTGACTGTTTGTTTCAAATTTTTTTCTAAACAATCTCCTGGATTTGTGGATAAAGTCGAATCATCAACTGGAGCTCCGTCTGAAATAACCATAATAATTTTTCTTTCTTCTTTCCTTTTCTTAATTCTGTTGAGGGCCCATTTAATTGCTTCTCCATCGATATTTTCTTTCAGAATACCTTCTTTTAGCATGAGACCAATATTTTTTTTTGATTGTCTCCAGGGTGAATCTGCAGATTTATAAATTATATGTCTCAAATCATTGAGTCTACCTGGACTAGTAGGTTTGTTATTCAAATTCCATTTTTCTCTACTTTGCCCACCCTTCCAATTTTTTGTAGTAAATCCTAAAATTTCGACCTTAACTGAACAACGTTCCAATGTTCTTGACAAGATGTCGGCACAAATAGCAGCAATTGTGATTGGTCTACCGCGCATTGAACCAGAATTGTCAATAAGCAAAGTAACTAGCGTATCTTTAAATTCTGTATTTTTTTCTTTCTTAAATGAAAGTGGATTAAACGGATCAATTATGACTCTTGTTAATCTGGAACTATCCAATAGTCCTTCCTCAAGATCAAATTGCCAGGATTTATTTTGCTTTGCCAACAATTTTCTTTGTAATTTGTTGGCCAATTTTGCTATTACGTTCTGAAAACCTATTAATTGTTGATCAAGGTTTTTTCTTAATCTGATTATTTCTTCATTTGTCTCCAGTTTTTCAGCCTTGGTGATTTCATCAAATTCTTCAGTGTAGATTTTATAAAGATTTCTACTATTCTGATAGTTTCGTCTTTCTATTATTTCTGGATTATTATTAGATTCTGAATCTGGATCAACTAAGCTTTCATCCATTTTAACATCATTAAGATCAAATTCTGTTTCAAGACTATTTTGATCCATTTCTAGTTTGTTTTTTTCTCTTTCGTCACTATTTTGCTCATTTTTGTTATCATTTTGATTTTCATTATTATTCGTTTCATTCTCATTTTCTTGATCATTTTCTTCAGAATTTTCTCCAATATCCATACTTTCAATTATTTTGGAAAAGTTAGAATTAAAAATTTTTTGGTCATGGATGTTTTGTTTGAAAAAATCTATTTTATTATTTAATTTTTTGTCAAACATTTTTTCCCAAAAACCTAAAATATCTTTAGATAATTTTGTAAGCTCAACGTTATGAAAATGTTTCAATAGATATAATTCAAAAGCTTCTTTAGCGCTTACATCTTCTTTGGTATTTAGTTGATCTTTTCTTTTGTATTTTTGTCTAATTTCGTAATTTTTTAAAAGATTTTGTTTAATACCCTTAAGGTTATCGGAACCTATTTTTTCATATCTAATTTTCTCTGTTAAATGATATAGAGATTTTGCAACAGAAGTTTTTGGTGAATTTTTCTGATAAGTTTTCCTATTAGAATATCTCAATTTTAAAGCTTCAGAATCAGTTTCAGCCCTAATTTTGGTATAGTCCTCAAGACTTTTTAGGTTATCCAAGTCAAAAAACTGCAAATTCTTAGAACTTAAATTTTTATTTTCAAAATTAACTTCAACTTTATCTTTTTCCGAAATTACTTTTATGGTGGAGGTTAAGGCAATTTTAAATTTTTCCTTTAGAGCCTCTTCTTTGTTCATTTATATTTTTATATTTACCGTAGACTCTGGAAGATCTTCACCAAAACATCTTTGATAGTATTCGGCAATGATAGTTTTTTCTAAGTCGTCACATTTATTTAAAAATGTTACTCTAAAAGCATATCCTGTATCTTTAAAGATTTCTGAATTTTCAGCCCAATGAATTATAGTTCTTGGACTCATAACACTAGAAATATCTCCTGCCATGAAACCTTTTCTTGTTAGACCTGCTACCTTAATCATATTAGAAACCTTTTCTTTGCCTTTGACGTTATTTAAATTCTTGTTTTTTGCCAAAACAATATCTAATTCCTTATCTAAATCCAAATAATTCAAAGTTGTTACGATATTCCATCTGTCCATTTGTCCTTGATTAATTTGTTGAGTGCCAGGATATAAGCCGCTTGTATCACCAAGTCCTACCGTATTAGTGGTTGCAAAGAGTCTAAAAAATTTATTTTGTTTAAGCACTTTGTTTTTATCTAATAAAGTAAAACTTCCATCAGATTCTAAAACCCTTTGAATTACAAACATTACATCTGGTCTTCCTGCATCGTACTCATCAAAAACCAAAGCAACAGGATTTTGTATTGACCAAGGAAGCATGCCTTCTTTAAATTCTGTAATTTGCTTGTTATCTTTTATTTTAATTGCGTCTTTTCCAATTAAATCGATTCTACTAATATGACTATCTAAATTTACTCTTATACATGGCCAATTCAATCTTGCGGCCACTTGCTCAATATGAGTAGATTTTCCTGTACCGTGGTATCCTTGTATTAAGACTCTTTTATTAAAAGCAAAGCCGGATATGATAGCAAGTGTAGTATCTCTATCAAATTTATAATCTTTATCAATTTCAGGAACATATTCGTTTTTTTCTGAAAAACCATCAACCAGCATATCCGTATCTATGCTAAAAGATTGATTAACTGAAATTTTAATATCAGGCTTAATATCTAAATTCGGCGTCATCTACTTTCCTTTATAAGCTAACTTGAGTTGAGTATAAGCTAGAGTAACTATTTTAAGCTTTTCCTCAAATTTTTTATCTCCCGCATTCATATCAGGGTGATATTTTTTGACAAGTTTTTTAAACTGATTTTGGATTGTGTCCCATTTTGTGCCAACTTCTAACCCAATAATTTTAAATGCCTCTCTATCTTTATTTGAGAAATTAATTTTTGTTTTAATTTTCTTTCCATACTCGCCATTTAAAATATTTCCTCCTCCATTAAGAGTATTTTTCCACAATATATTAAAAAAATTGTCCGGCGAATTAAAACTCTGCGTCGGTTTATGCCATGTCATGTCAGATTTCAAAAAACTATATATTTCATGATCTGACATGCCTTTAAAATAGTCCCATCTTTGGTTAAATTCTTTTATATGATCTAAACATAGCCATCTAAATTTTTTGCTATTATCTTTTTCAATTGGGGCTTTATGTTTAGCAATTTTTTTACAATTTTTATAATCGCAAATATTTTCCATATTATATATATTGTAACATCAATGAAGATAAATAGCTTAATAAAAATTTTAAAAGATAAATTAACAAAAGAAATTAATATTAAGAATATTGAAATAGAAGATAAATCTTTTTTGCATAAAAAACATAAGAACTTCAGTAAAGATAAATTTCATATAAAATTAATAATTGAATCATCGGAATTAAAAAAAATTAGTTCTATTAAAGCAAATAGAAAAGTACATAGTATCCTAAGAGACGAAATAGGTAGAAGTATTCATTCTTTACAAATAATTATAATTTAATTTTCAAAATAATTTAGTATTTAAATAATTTTTTAAAATAGAATCCCTTAAACCTCTAGATTTTAATGTTTTTCCAATTTTACTAATCAATATTAATTTTATTTTTGAATCAGTTTTTTTTTTATCAGATTTCATAAATTGAATTATATTTTTCAAATCTTTTTTTGTAAAATAATCACTGATTTTATTCGGCAGATTTAATACAGAGTAATGTTCTTTAATTAAGTTAAAATCTTTACTTTTCAATATTTTATTTCTAAAAGCAAATTCAGCAGCGCATAACATACCTAGGAGTACCGATTCACCATGATTTATTTTATTAGAAAAATTAGCTGTGGCTTCAAAAGCATGACCAAATGTATGACCAAAATTTAATATCATTCTCAAGTCTTTTTCCGTTTCATCTTTTTTGACTATCCTAGCTTTGATTTTACAACTTTTATGAATTGCCTTTTGAATAACTATTTTGTTATTTAAATTAATTATTTTTTCTCCATTCTTTTGCAGCCAAAAGAAAAATTTTTTATCCAAAATCAAAGCATGTTTTAAAATTTCTGCGTATCCGCAAACCATCTCTTTTTTTGGTAATGAATTTAATACAGTCGTATCAGATATAACCATTTCTGGTTGATAAAAGGTGCCAATTAAATTTTTTCCATATCCCGAATTTACTCCAGTCTTACCCCCGATAGATGAATCTACCTGGGATAATAGAGTTGTTGGGACATTAATAAATTTTATACCCCTTTTGACTAAGTTTGCGGTTAAAGCTACTATATCGCCCAATACCCCACCTCCCAGAGCAATCAAGCAATCATTTCGATTAAATTTTTTTTTTAACAATTTATTAATTAATTTACTGACAGTTCCAAAGTTTTTTATTTTTTCATTAGCATTTAATTTAATGTATAAACTATTAAAATTTTTTATTGAATTCTTAACTTGTACTAAGATTTTTTTTGGAACCCTGCTATCTATGATTAATGCAATTTTTTTGCAATTTGGAATTTGTGTATTTATCAGATTTCCAGTTTTGCTCAAGATATTTTCTCCAATAATTATTGGATAATTTTTATTTTTGGTCTTAACAATAATTCTAGATTCCTTCATACAATTTAATAATTTTATTACTTATTTGATTTATATTAAGATTATCACAATTAATTTCATGATCAGCTAAAGAGTAAATTTTTTTCCTTTCCAAAAATATTTTGCCCAGGTTGTTTTGGTTATCATTATTAGCCAAAGGTCTTATTTTGCTATTTTTTAATCTCTTGTAAATTGTTTTTAAATTAACATTCAGCCACATAGAAATACATTCTGATAAAACTTTTTTTCTGATTTTATCGTTTACGAATCCTCCTCCGCCCAGGGATATTATGGATCCCTTTTTGTTTAAATACTTCATCGTGATAAATTCCTCTTCCCTTCTAAAATAAATTTCTCCTTTTGTTTTAAACATTTCAGTAATTTTCATTTCATTCTTTTTTTCAACAAGTTTATCAATATCAAAAAAATTAATTTTTAATCTTTTTGCCACATATTTTCCAATTCTGGTTTTGCCAACACCCATCATTCCCAATAAAACAAGGTTTTTTTTAATCTCCATATTCTTAGAATTTAAGTTTGATTTATCACAATTATGTCCTAATTATTCTGTCAAATACAAATAAAAATAATATATGCAATTTTATCGAAAAACAAGAAAAGGGTTTGGTGAAACGATACGAAAGCCGTTAGCCAAAATTTTTATCTACATAATAATATTAATGGCAATTATTTTTTTAATTAGTAGCTTAGATCTTCCAGCGCCTAATAAAATTATCAAACAAAAAATTCCTGATGAAAAATTCAAAGTTATTAAATAATTTAATTTTTCAATTATTGCTAACAATAGTGTTTTCAATACAATTAATGGCAGCCGAATCGATTAATATTTGGAAAGGTAGTTCTGAAATAAAGATAGAATCGGCAGAGTCAAACCAAATAAATCCAGATGGTGAAAAAAAATCATTATTTGAGGAAAGACAAATAGTTAAAACTAATATTTTTCAGGTGAAAAATGAAGATCTAGATTTTAATAAAGTGTATGGTCTTTTTGATCCTGAAGAAAATGACTTATCCTTAGAAATTTGGATTGAATCGGACGGCAAGATATTGTTGGAACAATTAAAAAAAATTGAAACAACTAATCTTTCTAAAGATTCAGAAAAATTATTATTTAAAATTTTATTCACAAATTCATATCTGCCAGTTAAAAATATAAATTCATCTGATTTTTTAGACTACAAACTAGAATGGCTAATCAAAAAAAACAAAGTTAATATTATGGAAGAATTTTTGTCTAAAAACCCCGGTATAGAAAATAATGCGAATTTGTTAAAATATTTAATTGATAAAGATTTATCGGAAGCAGACATTAATAAAGCATGTGAAAAAATTAAATTTTTTAATAAAAGAACAAATGATGATTATTTACAAAAATTTAAAATCTATTGCCTTATTAATGGAAACAATCTTGCGGAAGCTCAATTGCAATATGATTTACTAAATGAAAAAGGATCTATAGATAACTTTTATAACAAAAAAATTAACTATTTATTAGGTTATTCTGAAGAAACAGATGACGAAGTTTCAGACAAGAATTTATTAAACTTTTATTTGTCTCATATTGCTAATAGTGATTTTCAATATGACCCTTCGATGAAAACAAGTAAATATATTTGGAAATATTTATCTTCTTCTAATTTACTTGAAGATCCTAATTCTATTGATTTAGAAGATGAAACTAAGTTTAACTTGTACGAATGGGCTACGGCTAACAATTCATACAATAAAAAAGAACTATTTAGTATTTATGGAAAATTATTATTCAGTTTTGATCAATTCTTAAATGCGGAGGAAATATACGAAACTCTTCCACTCTATAAAGCTAGAGCTTTAATTTATCAAACAGCATCACTTTCTGATAATTTAGAAAAAAAACTTAATTTGCTAGTTTTACTAAATGATTTGTTTAAAAAAGACGATATTGAAAATGCTTTCTCTGAAGAATTATCTTCAATCTTGTCAAATATAGAAGAAGAAGATGTTCCATCGAAATATCTTGGTTTTTATCAAATTAAGGCTAATTTACCAACAGAAGAAGACTTTAAAAAGATAAGATTTAATAACAAAATTTTACATAAATCAAAACTACTTAATTATTTCATAGAAGATAATTATACCGTTGAAAAATTGGAGAGTGATTTAATCAGTGTTTATAAAAAAATCAAAAAAGATAAAAAATATTACTTTTCAGCCAAAGATGTAATTTTGTTAGACTCGTTAAAAGCCGATGGAATAAAATTGCCTAAAAAATTGGAAAAACAATATTCAGATAATAAATTAACCATACCTAAAGAGCTGATTGATTTGTCAGATCAGGGTCAAATAGGACTAGTTTTGCTAAAAATTATTGAAATTATAGGAGAAGATCAATTAGAAGATCTAGATCCCAAAACTTTATATTTTATTACCGCAACATTAAATAAATTAGATTTAAAGAAAATAAGAAATAATATTATAATCAAAATTTTACCTTACAGAGTTTGATTAGTATCTAGAATAATAAAAAATTATATGTATATTAACATGTAATTTTTATGACTATCCGGAAAATATTAACTGAACCAAATAAAATATTAAGGGAAAAATCACTTAGAGTTGAAAATGTGAATAAGGATATCCAGCAGCTTATGGGAGATATGTTGGAAACTTTGTATGATGCTCCTGGCATTGGTCTTGCAGCCATTCAAGTTGGAGTAGCTAAAAGGGTAATTGTAATGGATATAAACAGATCTAGAAATGATATAGGCAGAGATAAAGAAGATATAAATAAAAAAGAAGATAGGGAATCAAAAAAACCTATGTATTTTGTAAATCCGGAAATTATCTGGAAATCAGAAGATAAATTTTCCTATGAAGAAGGTTGTTTATCTTTGCCAAACCAATTTGCAGAAATTGATCGTCCTAAACAATGCCATGTCAAATATCTTGATTATAATGGCCATCCCCAAGAACTAAGGGCAGATGGACTTTTAGCGACCTGCATACAACACGAAATTGATCATTTGGAAGGAATATTGTTTATAGATTATTTATCTAAATTAAAGAAAGAAATGATTATTAAAAAATTATCTAAACAAACAAAAGATAACATAGAAAGAATCGTAGTCTAATTTAATAATTAATGTTCAAAAAAATTGTATTTATGGGCACACCTAATTTCTCTGTGCCAATACTGAAATCTTTATATCAAAACGGATATTCAATATGTGCTGTATATACTCAGCCACCAAAAAAATCTATGCGTGGTCAAAAAACAAATAAGTCACCAATTCAAAAGTTAGCTGAAAATCTCAGTTTAAATGTTAGAAATCCAAATTTCTTAAATCAAAATGAAGAAGAACTAAAATATTTTAAATCCCTTAGTGCCGATATTGTAATTGTCGTGGCTTATGGCCAATTGATTCCAAAAGAATTTTTAGGTCTTTCCAAGAATGGATTTATAAACATTCATGCATCGCTTTTACCAAAATGGAGAGGTGCCGCACCCATACAAAGAGCCATTATGAATTTAGATGAAGTAACAGGCATAAGCGTTATGAGAATTAACGAAAAGTTAGATGCTGGACCAATCATGTTAAAAAAAGAAATTAAATTAGACAATGAGATGAACGCAGAAGATGTATCCAATCAACTTTCTAAAATTGGATCTGAAATTATCTCAGATTGCTTGGATTTAATTGAAATTGGCAAAGCTAAATTTGTTAAACAGGACCATGGTAAAGCAACCCATGCACAAAAAATAGATAAAGAGGAAGCCAAGATAAAATGGGATGAAAATGCAATAAAAATTATTGCTAAAATCAATGGTTTATATCTAAATCCTGGAGCGTGGTTTTTGTTTCAAGGAGAAAGATATAAAATATTAAAAGCCACTTTGTCAGATTTAGGAGGTCAATCAGGGACAGTTTTAGATGATAATTTAACTGTAGCATGTGGGACCAAATCAATAAAAATTCAAGAGATTCAAAGACAAGGAAAGAGCAAGCAAAAAGCAACAGAATTTTTATTGGGTTCAAAAATAAAAAAAAGTTTGACATTGACCTAAATGCCTAGATATCAAATCAAGGTTGAATATGATGGTACAAACTTTGTTGGATGGCAGTATCAAAAAAATGGCCTTTCAATTCAAGAAATACTGCAAAACGCAATATTTCAATTTTCTAGAGAAAAAGTAACTGTAACAGGAGCGGGTAGGACCGATGCCGGTGTCCATGCCATTGGTCAAGTAGCTCACTTTGACCTAAAAAAGAAAATAAAAAAAAGAAATTTTTTACTAGGTGTCAACCAATATATTGGAAAAAATCCTGTAACTATTATAAATATCAAAAAAACGCACAATAAATTTCATTCAAGATTTGATGCAAAAAAAAGAACCTATCAATACGTAATCATTAACAGACAATCTCCTTTGGCTTTGCAAAAAAATAAAGCATGGCATATTAGGAAAAAATTAGATCTAAATGCTATGAAAAAAGGAGCAAAATTATTATTGGGAACTCATGATTTTTCTACATTTCGCGCTTCTTCCTGCGGTGCAAAATCACCAATTAAAACTTTAAGCAAAGTTTCAATCAAAAAAAATAAAGAAAAAATAATTCTTAAATTCACTTCAAAATCATTTTTGCAACAACAGGTTAGATCAATGGTTGGTTGCATCAAGTATTTGGGTGAAGATAAATGGACTTTAAATTTTTTTAAAAAAGCAATGTTTTCGAAAAAAAGATCGCAATGTGCTCCACCCGCCCCTCCAAGTGGACTTTATTTAATTAACATTTCCTATTGATATTCCATTAAAGATTTTACATGGTAATTAACGCTTTCTTTTAAAGCGTTTAGATCATATCCGCCTTCTAGGATAGAGACTACTTTTCCATTACAGAGATTTTTTGCAAGATCTAATATTCTCTTTGTAAGTGTGTAATAATCTTTTGATTCTAAATTGATCTGAGCCAAAGGATCATCCTTGTGGGCATCAAATCCAGCAGATAATAAAATAAATTCAGGTTTAAATTCTTTAAGCTTTTTAAAGATACTATCATAAGCATTTAAAAATTCATTGGATTGTGTGCCAGCACCTAGGGGTACATTGAGTATATTCTCTTTATTGCCTTTTTCGTTTACAGCCCCAGTACCTGGATAGTAGGGATATTGATGTGATGAAATATAGAGAACTTTTGCATTATTGTAAAAGATATCCTGTGTTCCGTTCCCATGATGCACATCAAAATCAATAATGGCTACTTTTTTTAAATTGTATTTTTCCAGTAAGTAATAGGCTCCAACGGCAATATTATTATAAACACAAAATCCCATGGCCTTTTGTTTTTCGGCATGATGCCCAGGAGGCCTGACGGCACAAAAAGCATTATTGAAATCTTTTTTCATTACCCCATCAATAGCCGTTAAAATTGATCCAACCGCATCCCGTGTTGCTTCCTTGCTGCCGGATGAGACAATGGTGTCTCCATCCAAGAAATTTAGACCCTGTTTTGGAAAAGAGTCTTTTACACTATCCAAGTAGTTTTTATCGTGTGCCAATGCCAAGTATTTACGATCAAATTTTAAAGGTTTTTTCCAAATTAAATTTTTAGATTTAACCTTTTTTAAATGATCAATAATAGCGGTTACACGGTCTGCTCTTTCAGGATGTCCTTGGCCTGTATCATGATCTAGATAAGTATCTGTGGTTATAATTCCTGTTTTCATTTTAACATATCCATTTAATAGATCCTATGACCTGATTTGCGGAGTTTTTAATGGGTCTTTTTTTAATTTTTTCATTATTGATTATTTTAAGCTCTGATAGCAATCCCGCAATAGCCACTTCAGCTGCTCTTCTGGTGCCGTCAACAATTTTAACCGCTAATGCTGATTTTTTTTTAGGTATTATCGCTACAAAAACTCCTTCAGCTCCATTCTTAATAAACGCTTTTCCTTTTGAGAGCTTGGTTAAAATAGAATTTATGCTTTTACTACCCCCAGTAATTTCGGGAAATTTTACACAAGAATCGAAAATTCTCTTAGCCATTGTTGAATGTTCACCTAATTTTTTATAATCAGCTAATTGAGCAGCTGCTAATGCAAATTTTTTTAAGGGAATTAATGGATTGGGCAAAGTACATCCATCAACTCCTATATTTTTTATTTTATATTTTGATAGATCTTCTATCAATTTAATCAATTCCTTTTGAATTGGATGATCTTTATTTTGGTAATTTTTAATTGGTAAATTTCTATATTTGCTTACGGCTAAATGACCGCAGTGTTTTCCAGAGCAATTGTGAAAAATTTTTCTTTTAACTTTATATTTTGTATGAGTCTTAAATTGATCTTTTGTATTCCACGGCCAACTAGGTCCGCAAGAAAGATGTTTTTCTTTCAGGTTAATTTTTTTTAGCCAATTGTTAATCATTTTTTGATGAATATTTTCTGCGTGATGCGAGGCTGTGCTTAAAGCTATAAAATCATCCGATAAATTTAAATCTTCTGCAACCCCATCCTTATAAAGATTAAGTGATTGAATGGGCTTTAATGCTGATCTTGGATAAATTAATGTATTTGAATTACCCCATTCCCTTAATACTTCTCCGTTTGAATTAATTAGTACTGCGACACCATAATGTGTACTTTCCGTGAAATTACTTCTAGTAACTTCAACCATTTTAACGCTATTCATAAGAATAAATTATTTTATTAAGCTTATTTAGCAACTAAAATAATTCTGTAAAATATTTAGGTATATTTTTTTAAGTTTTTTCATATCGGAAACTAAGACCATTTCATCAACCTTATGTGCAGTTTTTCCGACCAATCCAAATTCTACACATGGAGATATTTTTCTGATAAATCTTGCATCTGATGTTCCGCCAGTTGTTGATAATTTTGGTTTTACTTTAGTTATTTTTTTAATGATTTTCTGAATCATATAAGTTGTTTTATTGGGTGTAGTCAAAAATGCCTCTCCCGATACCATGTAAGAAATTTTAAAAGAACACCTATTTCTTCTACAAGTATTGCTAAAAACTTTATTCAGTTTCTTTTTCAAAGAATTTGACGAATGTTTATTGTTAAATCTTATATTGAAAGTTGCTGTAGCTTTTGCTGGAATTACGTTATCAGCTGTATTTTCAATATTAATTTTAACCACCTCAAGATTTGAAGGTTGAAAGTTTTTTGTCCCATTATCAAGCTTCATATTATTAATCTGATTTAGTATTTTTGTTATAATAGAGGCAGGGTTATTTGCTTGATACGGGTAGGCAACATGACCTTGAGTTCCATAAACTGTTAGATACCCGGTAATACTTCCTCTTCTGCCAATCTTCATAATCTGGCCAAGTTTTGTTAAATTTGTTGGCTCGCCTACCAAACAAAAATTTATTTTTTCTTTTCTTTTTTTTAATTTCTCAATAACTTTTTTTGTTCCATTAATTGCAATAGTTTCTTCATCTCCAGTAATTAACAGACTAATTGAACCCTTAAACTTTGGTCTTACTTTTTTAAACTGACTTAAAGCAGCTATAAAACAAGCTATTGATCCTTTCATATCGCTTGCGCCGCGTCCTATTAATTTATTGTTTTTTACTACGCCTGAGAAAGGGTTTGTCGACCAAGATTTTAAGTCCCCCACAGGTACAACATCGGTATGTCCAGCAAAACAAAAATTAGGAGAAGATTTTCCAAGTCTTGCATATAAGTTTTTAATATTTTTGAAATTCATCATTTGACATTTAAAACCAAGTGAACGTAATTTTTTTGCTAAAAGATTTATTGCACCAGCATCTATTGGGGTGACACTTGGACAACGAATCAATTCCTTTGCTAATTTTATTTCACTTATGAGCATGAACTTATTAATCTCTTAATAAATCGTTAATTGAAGTTTTGCTTCTTGTTTTTTCGTCCACTTTTTTTACAATAACTACGCAATATAAAGAAGGACCATCAGGATTGGTTTTGCTTGGTATCGTGCCGGGAACTACAACTGAATAAGCGGGAATTTTTCCATAAACGATTTCACCCGTTGTTCTATCAACAATTTTTGTTGAAGCTCCAACATAAACACCCATAGATAAAACAGAACCCTTTTCAACAATCACACCTTCTGCTATTTCGGCTCTTGCTCCAACAAAACAATTATCTTCAATAATTACAGGGTTCGCTTGAAGAGGTTCAAGCACTCCACCTATTCCTGCTCCCCCAGATATATGACAGTTCTTTCCAACCTGCGCACATGATCCAACAGATGCCCATGTATCGATCATCGTGCCTTCATCAACGTAGGCACCTAAGTTTACAAAAGAAGGCATTAGCACAACATTTTTTGCTATAAACGAACCTTTTCGTATCATGCCGTTTGGAACATTTCTAAATCCAGCTTTTACAAATTTTTCTTTATTCCACCCGGCAGTTTTTCCTTTTACTTTATCAAACCAAGTTGCATAAGGACCACTAAGCATTTCCATTTCATTAGTTCTGAAACTCAAAAGTATAGCTTTCTTTATCCATTGATTTACTTTCCATTGTTCATTTTTCTTTTCTGCAACCCTGATCTTTCCGTTATCTAAAAGTTCTATCGTTTCAGAAATTGCATTAACAATTTCTTTGTCTGATTGTGGGTTTATCTGTTCTTTATTTTCCCAAGCATCGTTAATTATTTTTTCAAAAGATTCAAAATTCATTGGCAACTTTTAATAAATTAATTTGTTTTAGGAATTCAGGTAAGTTATTTGTTTTATAATTAATAAAATCACTATCTGAAAATTTCCTAGCCCACGGCTCATCGTTTTCGATCCAAATTGTTTTCATACCCATTTCATATGCTGGTTTTAAATTTCTTGCAATATCCTCAATGAATACACATAATTTTGGGTCAATTTTATGTTTTTTTACTAACTTTTTATAGGAAACAATGTCAGGTTTAGGCACAAATTCAGAATCAACAATATCAAAAATATCATCAAAATGTTGGTCAATTCCAATTTTCCTAATTACGTTCATGGCATGTTTTTTAGAACTGTTGGTAAATATAATTTTTTTTCCATCAAGCTTCATTAATTCTTCATTAAGCAATGAGTCTTTTTTGAGAAAATCAATATCAACGTCATGAACAAATTCTAAAAATTCATCTGCATCAATTTTATGATTATTAATCATTCCGTTCAAAGTGGTGTTGTATTCATAAAAATAATTTTTTTGAATTTCTTTTGCTTCGACTATGTTCACATTAAGTTTTTCAGATATGTATTTTGACATCTTTTTGTCAACTTGTTCAAAAACTCTAGTTTTTCCAGAATACAAAGTATTATCGAGGTCAAATATCCAACATTTGATTGCTTGTAATTTTTTCATTTTCTTATAAGGGTTCCCGCACCCTGATCTGAAAATATTTCAAAAAGAATGGAATGTGGTTTTCTACCATCAATTATTACAACACCTCTAACTCCATTATTTACAGCATCAATACATGTTTTCACTTTTGGTATCATCCCACCGTGAATTGTTTGCTGATTAATTAGTTTTTCTGCTTCCGTTGGTTTAATTTCAGAAATTAATTTTTCATTTTCATCTAAAACTCCATCAACATCTGTTGCTAACAATAATCTTCTTGATTTAAGGCTTCTTGCTAAAGCACCTGCGGCTGTATCAGCATTGATGTTATATGCTTGCCCTTCTTGATCTAATCCCATTGGTGTTATTATTGGAATAAACTCCGTTAGAAGTATATCATTTAGCAAATCAGTATTTACTTTTATTGGCTTTCCAACGTACCCCAATTCTTTATTTTCCTGTTCAACATGAATTATATTGTTTTCTTTAACTGTTATAGATTTTGCTTTACAAGATTTTTTTTCCAAGGCTTTAATAATTTTTTTATTAAACTCAATCATTACCTCTTCAACAATTGTTATTATTTTCTCATCAGTTACCCTTAGCCCCATGATAAACTTACTTTCAATATTTAATTCATCTAATTTTTTCTTTATACCAAGACCACCTCCATGTACTAGAATGGGGGTTAATCCCAGTTTTCTCAAAATGGCTATATCTCCAATCATGCCATCTAATAGAACTGAATCTAGAAGAACTTTTCCTCCACATTTTATAACTATTTTTTCATTCTGATATTTTTTTAAATACTTAGAAACTTCCTTTGTTGAGGGGCCGTTGTCAGGCCATAGTTGTTCTATTTGATTTTCTAAATTTTCAGTTGATAACATTAATTAAACAGTTTTAACTTTAGTTCTTCTTATTATTACCCATTGTTGAGCCATGGTTAGAATATTATTTATGGTCCAATAAACAACTAGACCAGAAGGAAATGGAGCTAAAACAATCGTTAAAAACAATGGAAAGAACATAAAAATTTTTGCTTGTATTGGATCGGGAGGTGTTGGATTTAATTTTTGTTGAACGTACATTGTAATGCCCATCATAATCGGCCAAGCTCCAATCATTAAGAAAGTTGGAGGATCCCAAGGAATTAATCCAAATAAATTAAATACCGAAGTGGGGTCTCTTGCAGAAAGATCTTGTATCCATCCAAAAAAAGGTTGCTGTCTCATCTCGATTGTTACAAACAACATTTTGTAAATTGCAAAGAAAAACGGAATCTGTATCATAACTGGAAGACAACCTGATATGGGATTGACCTTTTCTCTCTTATACAAAGCCATCATTTCTTGTTGAAGCTTCGTTTTATCGTCTTTGTGCAGTTCCTTTAATCTTACCATTTCTGGCTGCAAAACCTTCATTTTTGCCATTGATTTAAATGAATAATTCGCCAAAGGGAAAAATATCAGTCTTATGCAAGCGGTTATTAAAATAATTGCGATTCCAAAATTTCCAGTCAGTTTGAAGAAATAATCTGCAATAAAAAACAAAGGTTTAGTAAAAAAATAAAACCATCCCCAATCTATTGTTAAATCAAATTTTTCTATATTTTGATTTTTTGCGTACGAATCAATAACTGTTACTTCTTTGGCTGCAGTAAAAACTCTTACTTCGCTTGAAATTGTTTGATTTGGTGAACTTTGAATCGGTTCAGTTTGTATAAAGTTAGCTCTATAATTTTTATCGTAAATAAATTCTGACTTAAAATTCTTGTTTTTTTCCGGAACAATAGCAGTAATCCAATACTTATCAGTTATACCTAACCAGCCCGAAGAAGAATTTGCTGTAAATTTTTTTTCTTCTATATCTTTATAATCTTCTTCTTTAAGTTCTTCATCGAACACACCAATGAAGCCCTCATGAAGTATATAGTATCCTAATACTTTGGGTTTCTTATTTCTTACAATTTGTGCATATGGATAAAAATCATAATTATTATTTCCATTATTTTTAATTTGTTGATTAATCTTGAATAAAAAATTTTCATCTAATTCAATAGTTTTTAGAAATGTAATTTGTTTACTATTTGTCCATTTAAGAGTAATAGGATTATTTGGAGTTAGTTTGGAATTGCCAACTACGGACCACTCTGTTTTACTGTTTGGTAAATCCACATCTTTGTAAGTAGAAGCCCAGCCAGTTTCAATATAGTAGCCTTCATCCGAAACATTCGGACTCAATAAAATTACTTTTTTTTCTGAATTCAAATTTTGGTTATAATTTTTAAAAATTATATCATCTATAATTCCCCCTGTTAAAGAAATGGATCCAGATACGCTTTCATTTTCAACAGGAATTCTTTTTGTTGTTTTTAAAGATTCTACTCTGGATACGGCTTTTATCTTTTTTGTAGTTTCTAAAGAAGGGGAAGATATATCGTTTTCTTTCTGGGTTTTTTCTATTTTATTTTCTTCCTTATCAATGGTTGGAGGCGGTGGAGCAAAAAATATTGACCACATTATTAATACTAATGCAGATAAAGAAATTGCTAAAATAAGATTTTTACCTTCCATATTATTTTTTTTCTCTCTTTGTGTTTAAATTTGGCGCAGGGTCAAATCCATCACTTCCACCTAAAAATTTAATTGGATGGCATCTTAAAATTCTCCTTATTCCAAGAACACATCCTTCAAACGTACCGTTCAATTTTATGCAATCTATAAAATAATCAGAACATGTTGGCAAATATCTGCAGTTCGATCCAATATATGGTGATATAAAATATTTATAAAATTTTATTATTGAAATAAAAAATAAATTAATGAACTTCATTTTGATTGCTTATTTGATTGATTTTAGAAAAAGTTTTATCCAATGCATCAGAAATAATTGAATATTTCTCAGTAAAAGTTTTTGATTTTCCAAATATTATATAAGAATAATTAATATCTATGAATTTTTTATCTTTCAATCTTTTTTGAATAGCTGATCGTAATCTTCTTTTAATTTTATTTCTAATTACAGAACTACCTATCTTTTTTTTCATTACAAAGCTAATATTCAGTTTGTTGTTATTTTCTCTTGATAAATTTTTGCCAAAATAAATCGAAAAATAATCAGTAATAATCTTTTTTTGAGTCAACAATTTTTTGAATTGAAAATCTGACTCTAGGTTTTTCAATTTAATCATTGAACTTATGTGGATAATCTTTTTCTATCCTTTGATCTTCTTCTAGAAAGCGTTTTTCTTCCACCTTTTTTTCTCATTCTACTTCTAAAACCATGTCTTCTTTTTCTAACAATACGACTTGGCTGATATGTTCTCTTCATAAAATTTGTATAGTTCTTTGTGAAATTTTTGATATTTATAAGTAATAAGGCTTAATATGTACAGTCTTAAATTAAATTATGAAATTAAAGTCTTCAAATTCCAAAATCTATTTGGGGGGGATATATTTAGCTGTTCTTTGTATAGCTATTTATTTTTTATTCTCAACTTTTGATATAAAGAATTTGACTAGCTATGAGTTTATAAAAGAAAACCGGGAAATAATTATAAAGTATAAGGACAATAATATTTTCTTTCTCACGATTATTTTTTTTATTATTACTATTTTGTTAAATTTATTGTTATGTCCTATGCTATTACCTACTTTGATAATTGGTTTTATTTTTGGTAAATGGTTAGGAACATTAATACTAATATTCGGGAATACAGTCGGTGGACTTTTATTGTGCCAGCTAGCAAAAACTTTTTTTAGTGATTTAATTGAAAAAAAATTTAAAACAAAATTTTCTAAATTTATAAATTTTTTTAATAAAAATGAGACAATATATTTTATGTGCTTTAGATTTATGGGAGGAGGAGGCACTCCTTTTCCTATACAGAATGTTTTGCCAGCTCTCTTTAATATGTCAGCTAAAAATTATATTATTGCTACATTTTTAGGAATAATTCCAACTACATTTGTAACAGTAGCGCTTGGTAGTGGTATAGAAAAAATTATTGACAAAAATGCCGAACTTAGTTTTTTGCCAGTCGTTCAATCTCCAGAAATTTATTTCCCAATAATTGGTTTTTTTATTCTTTTGTTAATAGGATTTGTAATTAAGAAAAATTACTTTAAAGAATAAATAGTCTTCACAAATTCTAACAATTTAAATTGATTATTTAATTATTATTAATTTTCTGGTACAAAATTTTTACCGTTTTGTAGGGTACTCTATATCCTGGGAAAGAAGATACGTCTCCCCTTAAAGAAGTTTGCGGAGTCCATCCAAAGGCATACAGAATAAAACATACAACAAGTAAGTATTTTTTATTTTGAACAAAAGATATTTTTTTTGTTATTTTTTCTAAATTAATTTTTATCAAATTATTTTGAAGCAAATAAAAGTAAAAAAGTGCTGTAAATGTATAACTAATGTTAACTATTCTTCCCCAATCACCCATCATTGCGAATAAAACTAAAATTGGAGTTAATAATATTAAAATTGGATGTAATAAATTTTTAAAGTGTTTAAAAAATAAAATTTTTATTTTTAATTTTGAGTTATAACCCAATAAAAAAATTGGTCCAAAACCGATTAATATAATAAGAGGATATCTTATTAGACTTTCAAACAAGACTGCTTGATAAGTTCCTAAAAATTGTGAAATAATTGAAGATCTGGACAGCAACATACCGCATGACATATAACAATCTTCGGTAAAATTTTCCTTCAAAGAATTAGCCATAATCGAATGATTTTCAGGAGTAATGGGGTTAGTTGCAATTATCATCACCACTATTAATGCAGGAATAAAACTTATTGTTATTTTGCTCAAAAGTGTTGTGATTTGATTGTTTCTAAGTCTAATTACCAAAACTGATGCTATGAATGGAAAAAAAAACACCACCGGTTCCCAAATTAAACAAATAATGGGTAAAACGAAAAAAACGTAATAAAGAGGAAGATTGCTTGAATAATTAAAATTTGAAATATTTAAAAATAATAGAAAACCGATAAATACAAATGTTTCTTTTCTTGCCAAAACCTCAATTTCAGCAACGGGATATAATAGAAAAATAGGCGTAAAAATTGACAATATAATAATTAAATTTGTGGGTATATTTCTGAAAAATCTATAAATCAGAATCAGAAAAATTGCATATATAAACGATTGAAACAAAAATATTACAAATCTAAGACTTAAACCAAAATGTATTGCAATTTGAAAGCATATTTCTCCAATCAAACCTCTTTTTGTAAAACCACCCTGATAGTTTATTATCCACTCCGAAATAGTTGAATCATTTCCAACGGAATGCTTTATATATAACCAGAAAATTCCAAAAAGGAATAATAGGGACAAATATATAATGAAATAATTATTAAATTTTTTTATTTTTGTAGGCAATTTTAATTTATATTTTTATTTAAGAATTTTATTAACAGTTAATGAAATATAGTCAATATCTTTTTTTTTTAGTTTAAAATATGATGGCAGGTACAGCCCATACCTAGCTAAATAAGATGAGTTTGGAAATTTTTTTTTCTTAAATATTTTCATTTTTTTAAAAATATGTTGTTCGTGCATTGGCCAAAAAAAGGGTCTTGTTTTAATTCCGTATCGCGCAATTATTTTAGAAAACTTAGATGCTGTCATTATATTTTTTCTGATTACAATTCCTACTACCCAATAAATATTTTTTGAAAATTCATTTGAGGGAGGTAGTATTTGTATATTGGAATTTTGATGTAATTTTTTATAATAATAGCTGCCGATTTCCATTTTTTTATTAACCATATGTTTGATATTTTTAAGTTGGCTTAATCCCAGGGCAGCCTGTATGTTTGTCATTCTATAGTTCCACCCTAAACCAACGTGGTTAAATCTATTTAATTTACCAAAACATAAGTTTCTTAAAGATTTGCATTTTTCATATATTTTACGACTATTCATTGATAACATTCCACCTTCTCCACTAGTTACCTGCTTGTTGGCATAAAAACTAAAAGTACTTATATCCCCAAAACTTCCGCAAATCTTATTTTTATATTTTAATCCCAAAACTTCAGCAGCATCTTCTATAACAAGTAAATTATATTTTTTACAAATTTTTAAAATTTTTTGCATTTCATTTGGAAATGAATAAATATGTGTAATAATTATCGCCTTGGTTTTTTTTGAAATATTTTTTTCAACATCTTCAATCTTAATGTTCCAATCTTTTAGATTACAATCAATTAAAACTGGTTTTGCTTGTTGCCTTATTACCGCTAATGCATTAGAAATTATTGTAAAATTAGGTATCAAAACCTCATCATTTTTTTTTATATCAAGTGCCTTAATTGCAATTTCTAAAGCAGCAGTTCCACTAGAAACTGCTACAGAATATTTTTTGTCTATAAAACGGGAAAATTCTTTTTCAAATTTTTTTACATCTGGGCCATCGGATGATATCCAGCCACTTTTTAATATCCGATTAACACTGTTAATGTCTTTTCTGGAAATATAAGGTGAGCTGACTGGGTAAAAAGGCTTTTTATTTGAATTTAATCTTTTTCTCATCAACTGTTTTAAATTTCACTTTATCACCTGTTAGGCTATAGGGACCTTGTTTTACCTCAATCATTTCAACATTTTTTAAAACCTTAAAGCCATGTCCGCCATAAATTAACATGAGTATATCCCCTTCATTAATTATTTTACTAAGCAAATACTTGTTATCATTATTATAAAAATCCACTCTCAAAGTACCTTTTAATAATAAAATCACTTCAGTGCTTCCAAGAATTCTTGTTAGACGTTTATTATGTTTATGTGGTTTTATGAAATGATTTTTTTTATGCTTCATGAATCCAATTTGTTGGGTGATATCTTTTGAAGTAAAGAAATTTATTCCGCTTTTTTTTCTGAATTGTCTTCTGATAATTAAGGCAAAAAGTCTTTTTTTGCGTAATACTTTTTCAATCATAAAAAAATCATACCATGGATTTCAAATTAAACTTCATAAGTTAGTTTCTTCTATTACGTGCATGAAAAATTACACTAAGATAGTGAAAACGCAAATGAATAAAATGAAAGAGTTTAGGGGCTGCCTCATTTCGTGTTACCAAATCTGCCTGGTGTACAAAAGGTATCTCGCAAATTTTTGCATCCCTTTTAGGTATCTTACAAATAAATTTGGCAAAAAATTCGCCATAGTTAAAACAATTTGGAATTGCTGTTAAAAGTACTTTTCTTTCCATGACAAACATTCCACTAGTATAATCTTTTATTTTTTTACTTAAAGGAATATTTTTATCCTTGAAATAAAAGATTAGATTATTTTTTTTTTAGCTGATTTGTTAATAAAACAAATCCATTTCCAAAAAAAAATGATAAATAAATTAAGATTGGAACAAAAAGTCTGGGCATGCCAGTCCATCCAAATAAAATTATATAATAAAGTATTGATAATGTGAGTAATGATAATAACTGATAATTTTTTTGTTTTAAAAAATAGATTAAACCAACAAAACAAACAAAATAAATCAATAGTGTGTAAATGATTCTATAAGGTATCCAGTTTTTATGTGTTTTACTTTTGATAAATGCTGGCTTTTTATTTTGACCCCTGTGTTCATTATAATAATAGTTATGAGTGGGGTCTAAAACAACAAAATGAATCGCTCTTTTAATTGCTTGTTTTGTAGCAATCAACGGATTTTCAAATATAATTTTGTATTGTCTTTTATTAACATATTCATAAAATTTTATTTTGTCTTTTTCATTTTCGAAAAATTTTATAAAATACAAAATACTAAAAGCTTTATCTAAATCAAACCCACCTTCTAATTTAATGTTATTATCTTTTAACCATTTGTAAGCTTTTTGAGCTTCTTTTTTTTGTATCTTAGTCTCAGAAATTTTCTCTTTTTGTGCAAGTAAAGGGATAGAAAAAAGAATATATATATCTTGTTTTCCCACAGGTGGAAAAAAATAAAAAACATCTGATTTTTTATAATTATAAATTCCTATTAATAAAACTATTAGTGTATATCCTACGACACTAGCAATTATTGGTTTTACAGATTTTGATCTATAGGAAAAAACAAAATAAATTATTATTGGTATTATATAAAAAATACCCACAGATCTTTGTAAAAATAATATACCCACAAGGATTCCAACAAATAAGTTATCAGAAATCTTATAGGAATTGTTAAGCAACAAACCTAATATTAAAATTTGTAATGTAAAATAAAATGACTCAGTCCAAAAAGACGCATGATATTGAAATATTGTATGTTCAAAGGCAAGAAAAAATACTATGTAAAAACAATTTTCAATCGGAAAAATCTTACTGATCTTTAATACTAAATAAACCAAGGCCAGATAATAAACTAAGGATTGAATAATCAAAAATGGAAGCTTTCCGCCTAACTTTATTTTTATGCTTGGTTCCCATTCATCGATTATTTTGTGTCCTGATAACAAGGAATATATTGCAACAAGTCTTTGAGGCAAAGGTTTTGTATATACAGCTTCACCAGATAAAAAAAAATTTTTTCCATTTTTCACATCCTCTACAATTTTTGCAGCTTCATGCCAAGTTCTCATGATATCGTCTTGAAACATCACATGTGTGTGGCCATCGTCCCTATATTTATCATATTTCATTATGTAATAGTTGCTGAGAACTATTGAAGAGATTAAACCTAAAAAAATAAGAACAAAAATTTTTTTTAATGTATAATAAGAATTACTTTTATAAGTAAAATAATTGTTCATTCCTTAAAATTATTAGTTAATCTATTATACCAATAATTATTAATGCCATAGGATTAATATTTGATAGAGATTATAGATTATTAACTTAATATTTTTCTAAAAAAGTTCTTTATCAAGCTAAGAAAATAGTGAAGTGACAAGATGAAGTAATTAAAAGTTCCCCCTATTGATATTTCTAATTTACCTCCTACATCTTTACCAAACATGCTAGTTTTTGATGAACCGGAGTGTCTTGCTTTTTCTATGAACGGAAGTTCAATAATTGAATAGTTATTTTGTCTGCAATGAACTATAAAATTAACAAAGTAATCTCCATAATTTCCTTTTAGTTTGTAATTTTCAAATATTTTCCTTTTAACACATACAAAACCACTGGTGTAATCAGTTATATCTCTATAAAGAAAAAAATTACACAACCTATTAAAAAAAAAACTTTGATTTTCATTAAGTTCCTTTTTTGATTTATCATCTTTAAAATATCTGACACTATTTTTAAGAAATCTGGAAAAAATTACTATGTCGTATTTTTTTTGATAATCATGAAATAATTTAATGCAATCTGGTGGATGTTGAAGATCGGTATCCATCCATATGATATTTTCATGTTTTGATTTTTGTATACCTAAATAGATAGAATTGGCTAAATTTTTCTTTAGATTATGTCTTACAAATAGTTTTATATTGTCGTAATCTTTTGCTACATCTTTTACTAAATCAATAGTTCCATCGGTTGAATTATCATCAACAACCATTATTTCATATTCTTGCTGAATTTCAGAAAAAATTAATCTAATTTTTTTTATTAATTGAATTATGTTACCTTTTTCATTTAGCGTAGGAAGAATGACTGAATAACTCATTGATTGAGTATGTTAATAAAATTTATTTACTTTAGTTTATTTTTTTCATAAATAACACATCAAATCTAAAAACAAAAATGTTTATAATATCTAAATATATTAAGAATTATGGTTTCAAAAATTTTATAAAAATTTTTTTACTAGAATTAATTTATATTGTCAAATTTTTCGATTTAAAAAATTTAGATATAAAACAATTCAATACAACCGGACAGTTTAATACGAAACAATTTTATTTTAAGGGAAAAAAAACTTATAATGTCGGATATTTTCCGGTTACATATTATGCTCTAAAATTTATTTTGAACAATTTTGAAATAATTAATAATGAAAATAGTATTATATTAGATTTTGGATGTGCAGATTGTAGATTAGCAAAATTTCTTTTTAAATCCTATTATTATGGTTTTGATATTAATAGAAAATACTTGGTTTATAACAAATTAAAAAATGCTAAAATTTACAATGTTGACTTAAGGAATATAAAAAAAAGAAAAATTATTTTTAATAAATTAAAAATTTCTAAAAATAAGAATGTCGTTTTATTTTTCAATGATCCTTTTGAAATTGATCTTGTTAACAAAATTATTTCTTATTTTAAAAAAAAGTATAAAAAAGTTTATTTAATTCTAATAAATACTCCAAATATCAATCTATTTGAGAGAAAAAAATTTTTTGTAAGAAAAAAAAAAGTTTTCTTAAATAAAAAAAGAAATATATTTATCCTTGAAACAAAAGTTTAAATGAGATCCTTCACCAAAAGGGGAAAATTAACTAGTCATTTTAAAATCTTAACTTTAATATGAATCTTTTCAGTTTTTATGAATAAAAATAAGAAAATTATTTTAACAATATTGGGATATCTGATTAGTTTGTCTCTGCTTATTATAATATTCAAAGATACCAACTTTGAAAGAGTTTTTGGATATCTTAAAAAAATAGATCCATTTCTAGTACTGCTAGCTTTGCTATTGAATGTAATATTTGTATGGATACGTGGTGCTTACCAAAAAAATAATCTACATATCACAACGCCAAATATACGCTTAGGTACATCTATAGTATCCATTGGAGTATCTTTATTTTATAATGCAGTTCTTCCAACCAGATTAGGTGACGTTATAAGGGCGGTTTTTATTTCGTTGAGAGATAATATAAAAAAAAAAAGATTACTACCATATATTCTAGTGGAGAAGATTATTGATTTTTTATTTGTAATATTTTTTTTTTTTCTTATTGTAATAATTGAATCAGAAGGTGAGATTTTATCTTATCTTTTTGTTACTTTAGCAGTGATAATAATCTCCATAATAACTTTTATTTTATATGTTAAGTTTAATAAAAAAGTTATTAATTTTGTACTATCAATAGTACCAGCGAAATTTAATAAATTATTTTCTGAGATTAATCATGAGGCAATAAACGGTATGTCATGTTTTAAAACCAAGAACCAAATTACCAAAAGTTTAGTGCTACTTATTAGTGGTTGGATTATCATGCTATGCATATTTTATATATTATCATATCCATTTATTGATCAACTGAATCTTCCAAATTATTCTTCTATTTATTTTTTATTTTTTTCCGCTGTTGCATTATCTTTGCCAAGCGCACCTTCAGGCATTGGAACCGTACATTATGGACTTTATCTTGCTGTGCAAATCCTAATGGGTGGAGATGTGTCAAATGATCAAAGCGATTTGGTTGCAGCATTAATAATTAGTCTACATTTTTTACTAGTCGTACTCGATGTCATTGTTGGAGGGGTAATTCTATTGATATATAGACAAAAAGGTGTAAAATTTGTTGACAAATGATTTTATGATAGCGTGAAACGATTTTATAGTATTTTTTATGAAAGTATTGTTCCTTAATCCTCCTGACTTTAACAAAGTATCCGAGAATATTGTTGACGAAAAATCACAGGAATATCTTGAAAGTGATGATTTTGGTGCCTTTCCACCCTTAGGTATTATGTACGTAATGGCATATCTCGAAAAACATGCTCCACACCACAAATTGTATTTTAAAGATTGTGTGGCTGAAAGATATGGCCATAAAAATCTCTGCGATTATGTAACTGAAATGAAACCGGATATTGTGGCTATGACAAGTTTTACTGTATCCATGATTGACGTGGTTATTGCGGCGCAAAATATTAGAAAAATTATACCAAATGCACATATTTGTTTGGGGGGTCATCACCCAATTGCTTTTCCTTTTGAGGCAGCTAGCTTACCAGAATTTGATAGCATTATTGTTGGAGAGGGCGAAATTGTGTTTACTGAATTAGTGAAAAGAATTGAAAATAAAAAACCCTTTACAGATATTCTAGGTGTGTACACAAATGAGTCTATTCAAAAATATCGAAACACTACTTTGAAAGATCGGAGATTTCTTAATAAAGTTAAGGTTCCGCCAGCATATATTGACGATATAGATTCTTTGCCAATGCCAAATCGAGAATATATTAAGCACATAAACTATCAAAGTGTTGTTGGAGTATCATCTAAACTAGCTACACTCATCTCTAGTAGAGGATGTCCTTATAAATGTACGTTTTGTGATGTGCCAATTAAAACACATAGACGTAGAGATCCCAAGTTGGTTGTTGATGAAATGGAGACATGTGTAGCACAAGGTTATGAGGAAATACATTTTTACGATGATCTTTTTAATATTACTCCTCAAAGAGTAATAGATATCTGTGATGAAATAGATAAAAGAGGTTTAAAGGTTGTTTGGGATTATAGAGGCAGAGTAAATGGAATTGATGAGGAATCGATAAAAAGATTTAAAAAGGCAGGTGGTAGATTGATATCTTTTGGCATTGAAACATCCACACAAGAGGGTCTTCAAATGATGCGCAAAGGTACGAAAGTAAAACAAAATATTGATGCATTAAAGTTGTGTAAAAAATATGGAATTGTAAGTCTCGCTGATTTTATTATTGGTCTTCCTCACGAAAAATCGTATGACGATGTATTGAAAAGTATAAAGATACTAACTCACGACTATCGTCCAGATTATGCTCAATTTTCAATACTTTCTCTGTATCCAAATACCGAAGTATATGATCAAGCAGTGGCAAAGGGCTTGATAAAAGATGGTCAATGGAATGAATGGGCTAGAGATCCTTTGAATGCTAAGTTAAAAGTCGGACATTGGAATGAATATGTTTCAATGGAAGAACTTGTAAAATTGCAGAAAAAAGCTTACCGTATTTTCTATTTCAGCCCACCTATAATATGGGGACAAATAAAACAGATAAAGTCATTTCATGAATTCAAAACTAAGATAATGGGTGCTCTAAATGTTTTGGGTATTAATTTTAAGAAGCTTAGTATATTTAAGTCTAAGCTATCCAAACTAGATAATCAGGCTTCAATTAGTTAGAATAACAGCAAAATCAAAAAAAATTTAAAAGGAATGGTGCCCACATTTCGGATCAAAAGGATTTATTTATAGTTGTTCATAATCAAGACTGTTGCCCACTTCGCACTGTAAAACTACATTTTCTAAAATCTTTTGATTTTTTAATAAAATCTAAAAAAAATAAAATTTCCATAAACCAATTCTTTTTTTCCTTATTTAAATTGCTTGAAAAGAAATTTATTATTTCATTTTTTTGTGTAAGCCACTGCGAGTAACCATTTTTAGCAAATTGAATACGATAATTTACGTTATCAAATATATCGTTATAATCGATTAATTTTTCACTTTTTTTATTAATGAGAAATCCAATTTTCTTATCCGTAATATATTCATTCATGGTAGAATCATCATAGGAGACAATATATTTACCCATTGAAATCGCTTCCAAAAAACCCATTCCTATACCTTCTTGCTTTCTGGGTGAAATGAACACGTCACAATTTTTTACATATTCAATGTATTGGGTTTGAGGAAGAAAAGTCTTCTTTACAAGCTCTATTTTATATTTGTTTAAAATTGTTTTATCAAATTCTTCAGGATTTTTTCCTGAATCAGGACTGTCAAAATAAATTATTTTGTTAATTGTATCTAAATCAAACAAACCTAGCCAATCATTTAACCTTAAAGTGCTTCTAAACCAAAAAAAAATATTTAAAGTTTTTTGAGGAGTTTTAAATTCCATTTCTTTTGGCCTAATAAAATACTTTAGTCCTATATTCTGACAACCTATTTTATCCGCATGTAATTTAATTTTATTGGAAAAACATAATAATTTAATGTTTATATATTTGATTTTTTTCCAATATTTCCACTCAAAAGATAAGGTATCATACATTGGTGCCCACATTAAATTTTTACCTCTTAGTTTTAATAGATCATATGAAGGTATTTTAGTTTTAATAGATCATATGAAGGTATTAATGTCTGGAAAAAAAATATATTTTCATAATTCTTTAAGTATTTAATTAATTTTTTTTCTTCATTCAATGACCACCAATAATTATCTATGGTAAAATATTCAGAGAATATTTCCCTTAAGAAATCAGCGCACCTAGTTTTCTTGTGATAATCATGGTCAACGAAAGCTAATTTTTTTTTAACCATATTTAAAATTATAAATTTTATGCCAACACCCGTGATATTAGCTTTTTGTTGTTATAAACCCATGACATGAGTTTTTTTATACCTATTTCAGGGCTAATTGAAGGCTCCCACCCAAATTGTTTTTTTAACTTTGAATTATTACTAATATACACTTTTTGGTCACCTAGTCTCCATTTAGAAAAATTAACTTTAATTTTTTTTCCCATTATTTTTTCTAAAATTTTTATTAATTCAAGTATACTTAATGAAAAATTACAACCACCTCCGACATTATAAACTCTGTCAACATCAATTTTTTTATTATTTGCTAAAATTTCAAACAAACGATTCAAATCATCAATATATAATAAATCTCTTACTTGCTTGCCATCTCCGAATATAGTAATTTTTTTTTTCTAATATCGAAGCTATAACAAACCAAGCTAACCAACCTTGATCTTCAATTCCAAATTGATTTGGACCATAGATACAACTTTGTCTCAATACGTAACCGTTAATTCCGTACATTCTTGAATAGTCTCTCACATATTGGTCGGCTGCACCCTTTGAACATCCATAAGGAGAGTGAAAATCTGTTTTATTTTCTTCATCAATACCTTTAATATTATTTTTGTATATATAGCGATTTTTGTCAATTTTAACTTTATTAGAACCTAAATTACCATAGACTTTATTTGTTGAAGTATAAATTACGGTAGATTTCAATTTATTAACACGAATTGACTCAAGAACATTTAAATTTCCAAGAGCATTAATTTCAAAATCTTCTCGAGGATTTAAAAAAGAAGTTGTAACTGCAACCTGACCTGCGCAATGAATAATAACATTTGGATTAATATTTGATAGTGTTTTTGATAATTCTTTAAATTTTCTTATATCACCTCTAATGAATCGTACATTGGTTTCTTTTTTTAACCATTTAATGTTAAAAATTGTTCCCTTTCTAGATAAATTATCAAAGATATACACTTGCCATTTTTTTTTAAAAAAATAATGTGCCGCATTACTTCCTATAAAACCTGCCCCTCCAGTAATAAATATTTTTTTCATTTTCAGTATTTAAAAATTATTTCATTTATAGAACTTTTAATCCGTTGCAACATGTTCTCCAATTAAACTAATTCTCGTTTAATAATCAAGGAAATTCAATTTGATTTGGTGCCCACAGTGTGAGTCGAACACACGGCCTCTTCCTTACCAT
>CAJWDL010000009.1 GCA_913030805.1 uncultured Candidatus Pelagibacter sp.
AATTTTTTTTCATATGATTAATTTAGATTAGTAGAGTAGAAATCTTTAACTTTTATGCCACTAGATTTTTCATTATTTTGGGAGAAAGAATTAACTGAGTCTAAGCAAAGTCTTCAACGAAGAACGCATATTTCCTGAAAAAACTATGTACTTCAAAACCTAAAATGATCCACAGAAACTACCTAGACGAGAGTAATGAAATGCTGATTTCTGAGCATAAGAAGTTATTTGGAACAATGAAGACAATGAAGTCAAAAGACGAAGTGAGGAAAAAATAGAGAGTTCAGACAATGAAGTTTACAATGAAGAATTTCCAATTAGTAAGTAAATATGCTAATTATCTTACTTGGGACGAGAAACAGAACGCTTTGTATTGTTTTTGAGACTAATACAAAAAAACTGTGCTTACTAACGCGACCTCGGTAACACACGTTGTTTCTCAGCTACTTCTTTTTTGTCTTTCTCTTTCTTTTTTTTCCTTTTCTCCACCTTTTTTAAGTTTTTCTTAAACATTCGGATTTGTCGTATTTTCTTTTTTGCTGTCAATTTTTTCATTTTATTATTTTATCAATTTCTATTTTTTTTATTTTTTTTCTTTGTTCTTTTGTGTTTTTGATGAACTCTCCTAGTTCTTCCGCTTGATATTGATTTCATGCTCTTTCTCCTTTTAACAATTATTTTCCATATATAATTTTAAAATCTTCTTTTTCTGTCGCGAAATAGTGTAACCATATGCTAATATAACTATAAACAGCAAATACAAACATTGCCTTCGATCCTGAAATAATAGCAAAACATAGCCAAACTAACATAGCGATTGTATACATGGCATTTGAATTATTTTCAAAATCAACAATTTGACTACCTAAATAAAATAAAAGTATCGTTCCTCCCAAGTGCCAAATTTGATTTTTGAAGAAAAAAATTAATTTATTATTGTCGTTCAACTATATTACCATCTTTCCAAATACCTTTTTCAACTGTTCCATTGATATATGTAAGAGTTCCTTGTCCATTGAATTTACCATCTTTCCATTCTCCAACGTATTTTTCTCCTCCTGGATATGTATAGGTTCCTTGTCCATTTTCTAAATCATCTTTATATCCTCCAATGTACTCGGCTCCATCCGAAAATGTATAAATTCCCTGTCCCTCTTTTTTGCCCGCCTTATATTCTCCGACATATCTTCTTCCGTCTGCCCATGTCATAGTTCCCTGTCCATCAAATAAACCGTCTTTGTATTTTCCAATATATTTTCTTCCATCTGACCATGTTTCAATTCCTTTCCCGTTTGGATAACCATTTTCCCACCGCCCAACATATTTGGCTCCATCTGATGTTATAAAAGTTCCCTGTCCAGTTGCTGAACCATCTTTAAAATCTCCAACATGCTTAGATCCATCTAACCATGTCATGACTCCTTTTCCACTTGGCAAACCATCTATAAATCTTCCAACAAATTTTGATCCATCTGGATATCTAAGAGATCCTTGTCCATGTCTGATTTTCTTACCATTTTCGAATTCTCCAATATATTTAGTTCCGTCTTCCCATGTTTCGGTTCCTTTCCCGTTTGGCAAACCATCTTTCCATTGTCCAGTATATTTTGATCCATCTGGATGTGTCATAATCCCTTGCCCGTATCTTTTTCCATCTTTAAATTCCCCAACATATTTTCTTCCATTCTCCCATGTTTCGACACCCTTGCAATTTGTCCATTTTTTATAATTACTTCCTTTACATTCGGGCAATGAAGTTTCTGTCCAACCCATGTTACAAAAAAATAAAACCAATAATATATAATAAGACAAGTTTTTCATTTATTTTTTCCGTTTAATTAATTCTCCCATTTTCCAAATACCTTTTTCAATTTTTCCATCAGCAAATGTATAAATGCCTTCTCCGCTTGGCATGCTATCTTCCCATTGTCCGGCATAATTTGAGCCATCTGACATTGTGTAAATTCCCTGCCCGTGTCTCTTGCCATCTTTAAATCCTCCAACGTATTTATTTCCACTGGAATTCGTTAGGGTTCCTTTCCCATTTGGCAAGCCGTCTTTCCACTTCCCAACATATTTTTTTCCATCGACGGAAATATTAGTTCCTTGTCCGTGATATTTGTCATCTTTCCATTCTCCAAAATATTTACTTCCATTAACAGAAGTATGAGTCCCAATACCTTGTCTCTTGCCATCTTTAAATCCTCCAACGTATTTATTTCCACTAGAATCTGTTAGAGTTCCTTTTCCGTTTGGCAAACCATTCTCCCATATTCCTACGTATTTTGTTCCATCTGAATATTCAATTGTCCCTTGTCCGTGATATTTGCCAGCTTTCCATTCCCCTGCATAAACATCACTAGATATTGGGAGAGGTCCTATTTCACCATAACAATTTGTCCAAGTAGGAAAATTACTACCTTGGCACCCCGGGAGTGAGCTCTCGGCTTGCAATATGCCACAAAACAATAAACTCGAAAATAGTGCGCCTAGAAATTTATTCATAAAACGATAATTGTATTCCATTTTTTTGTGCATTTTTTCATGAATCATTTTATAATATATACTATTTATTATGATCAAAAGGATTTCTACAATTATTCTAATTCCATTAGTTTTGTTTCTCGGTAACTGTAAGGCACCCACAACGGTTGTTTTTGAGGAAGAAAAACTACGCAAAGGTATGACTAGAAAAGATATGGCTGAAGCACTTCGTTTTAGTGTGCTTACGGCACATAATCCTTTTAGAAGTAGATGCTTTAATGAATATTATCCTTTAAAAAAAAAGGAGATTATTTCAGGAAAACATTTGCTTACAGAAATTCGAAGTAATATAGAACCGGTTTATTATATCTTAGAAAACGTAACTATACCTTCGCATAAAGTTAAATCCCTTTTTGGTAGTGATAACGAATGTTTGCACGGAAATGGCACTTTGGAAACTTGGGTAAAAGGCCATTATGAGGCGCTAGATTATGTCTCAAAAAATTAACTATAAATGGATTAAAAACTGATCAAATAAAATGTTAGTTTGTTGAATATCTATTCAATGAATTGTTTTAAATTTGGTTCAAAATATTTGGGGCCCTTCATAACTTTGCCTTTTTCGTTATGAATAGGTTTCCCATCCTCACCTAATTTACTCATATTTGACCTTTGTACTTCGCTAAAACACTTATCTAAATCTATGCCATAGGCATGACCGGCGCCGTAAGTAACATACAGAATATCTGTTAACGCATCTGCAATCTCTTTTAAATTTTTTGCTTCCATTGCCCCTTTAAACTCCTCTAATTCTTCATGAATTAGTTCATAACGTAATTTAATAATTTTTTCATTTGGAAACTTTGCTTTAACTTTAACTTCTTGACCAAAAGCATGCATAAAAGTTTTCACATCATCAAAATTACTCATTTTTTTTCCTATTTTTTTTGTTATTTAATTATCTGATTATTTAAGATATTAATTTAACTATATTATACTAGAATATATTTAAATGAAATTTAGAAAAGAATTTGACGGCATGGGTTCTATTAAGGTTCCTTCGGATAAATATTGGGGTGCTTCTACCCAAAGGTCGAATAAATATTTTGATATTGGCGATTTCTTAGTAAGACCAATGGTTATCAAATCGATCGCTATGATAAAGAAGGCTGCGGCTATAGTAAACATAAAAAATAAAGATCTTGATCCAAAAATTGGAAAGGCCGTTGTAAAAGCAGCAAATGAAATTATTGCCGGAAAGCTAAATGAACATTTCCCTCTCAAAGTTTGGCAAACTGGCTCTGGAACACAAACAAATATGAATGTAAATGAAGTAATTGCTAATCGTGCAATTCAAATCCTTGGTGGAAAAATGGGAACCAAAAAGCCTGTGCATCCCAATGACCACGTAAACAAAAGTCAATCAACCAATGATGTATTTCCTACAGCAATGCATATGGCTATAGCAATTAGAGCAAGAGGCAAGTTATTACCTTCACTAAAATTACTTCAATCAGAGATTAGGAAAAAAGTAAAACAATTTGCTAAAATAGTAAAAGTAGGACGAACCCATTTACAAGATGCTACACCTCTCACATTGGGTCAGGAATTTTCTGGTTATTATGCTCAATTAAAGAAATGCATTGAAAGAATTGAAAAAGCTCTTGAGGAAATATATTTTTTAGCCCAGGGTGGCACAGCTGTTGGAACGGGTCTAAACACTAGAAAAAATTTTGATAAAAAAATAATCTCAGAATTAAGAAAAATTACAAAACTTCCATTAAAACCAGCAATTAACAAATTTGCTGCTCTAGCGGCTCATGATGCAATCGTAAATTTCTCAGGAACCCTAAACACCACTGCGGTTTGTTTAATGAAAATTGCAAATGATATTAGATTTCTTGGATCTGGTCCAAGAGCAGGGTATGGTGAACTTATTTTACCAGAAAATGAGCCTGGATCCTCGATAATGCCTGGAAAAATTAATCCTACACAATGTGAGGCTGTTACAATGGTCTGTGTAAAAGTTATAGGAAACCATAACGGAATTACAATGGCTGGCTCTCATGGACATTTTGAATTAAATGTATTCAAACCTTTGATTATTCATAACGTTATGCAATCACTTCACATAATGGCGGACTCTTCAAGAAATTTTGCCAAATATTGCATCAGAGGGTTAAAACCAGACAAAAAAAGAATAAACCAATTGCTCGAAAATTCCTTAATGTCAGTCACTGCTCTTGCTCCCAAAATTGGTTACGATAATGCCTCTAGAATTGCTAAAAATGCGCTAAAAAATGGCACTACTTTAAAAGAGGAAGCTATTAAATCCGGATTAATTAATAAAAAGGAATTTAATAAACTTACAGACCCAAAAAAAATGATTGGACCTCGGTAATAAATGAATCTAATTAATTTAATTAAAGAAAGATTGAATAATTTTTCTTAAATTTGAATATTTAAAAATATTATTTAATGAGCTTTGCGAAAAAATTTCATTAATCCTTTCCTGTATGAAAAATAATTTGTCCTCGTCCAATTCTTCTTGGTTCAATGCATTCTCAAGGTATATCTTATCTAATTTAACTTCATTTGACTCGAGATTAATTTTTCCGAGAAGATTAATGGGTGCCAAATCTATTCTATTTTTTTTTTGTATCAAAAAGCGTGAGTAGAAAATTTCAGGATTGTCTAAATTAATTTTAGTGTTAAAAATAAATACTTTTTTTTTCTTTTGCTGAAAAATTTTTCCCGCAAATTTGATATTACCGATTTTATTAATAATTAAGTTAATTTCCTTGACTATTAAAACAGAATTTTTAAATTCTAAATTAGCATTACCTGAATTTATTATATTTGACGTAGATGCTACTTTATCAACATTGATAATTATATTGCCATTAATTTTCTTATTAATTGGTATTAATTGACTTAAGAATTTATTATTATTTATAAACCTGCTATTTAATATATTTTTAAATTTTAGAAGATCAATGTCTAATTTTAAATCAAAGGTTGAAAAAGGAAACAAGATTAAATCTCCAAATAATCGACCTTTGAAGTAATTATTTGTTAATCTTGAACTCGAAATATTAAAAATTTTATTTCTTAATATATAGTCCAAGTAAATTTGATTGCTAGGAAAGAAAACGCTAACTCTACCATAAATAGTTTCATTATTTTTTTTATCAGGATTTATACTTAATTTTGAATTTAGGCCAATTTCTGGAAACCAAATCTCCACGTTTTTCTCGGAATTTTTATTAAAATTTTTATTTTGATAATTAATTTCTATTTTAGTATCAAATATTCGACCTTTGAGATCTAATTTATTAAATAGATTTTTGCCTGAAATACGCAATTTTTTTATATCAATATTAAAAAACAATTTTGTTTTATTTAATAAATTAATTTTACTTTTTGTTAATTGAATTGGTTTTTCACGTACTCTATTGTTTAAATATTTTTTGAAATTATTAATTTCTGAAATTTTAATATTGATGGCCGCATCAATTAATTCAATAGAATCAAAATCTAATTTTTTTAAACTCACCAATCTTTTAAATGGAATCTTTAAAATGACCTTTTTAACAGATCCAATGTTTTTAGAACTTTCCGAAAAACCCAAAATTTCAACATCTTTCAAGTTTAATCTCGGACTGGGAAAAATATTATATTTTACCCTGCTAGTAATGCTTAAATTTAAATCAAAATTTTCGAATATTTTTCTTTCTAAATCTGATTGATTATTTTTATAATCAAAAAAGAAAGGTATTCCTAAATATATGAAAAGTGTTAAAAGTATAAAACTAGATACATAGAAAACAAAACTTTTAAGTCCAGTCTGATTTATTCTGACCATAGAAGAAATGGATGAGTATAATTTACTAACATTAAAAAAAATATAAAATACACATTAAATGAAATACAGCAATTTAAATTATCTAAAAAATTTGAACGAAAATCAAAGAAAGTCTGTAATTAATTTAGATGGACCTTGCCTAATTGTTGCTGGAGCTGGATCGGGCAAAACAAGAGTATTAACAACAAGGTTTGCCCACATAATCAAAGAAAGAAAAGCATGGCCAAATCAAATTTTGTGCGTAACATTTACAAACAAGGCCGCTCGAGAAATGCAGGTTCGAGTGAGCAAATTGCTTTATAAACAGGCTACTGCAATTCCGTGGCTTGGAACTTTTCACTCAATCAGTGCAAAAATACTTAGAAAACATGCGGCTGCGGTAAATTTAAATTCTAATTTTACAATTATTGATAGAGACGACCAATTAAGATTAATAAAAAACATTTGTAAGGCGGAAAATATTAATACTAAAAAATTATCTCCTCAATTTATAATTGTTAGAATTGATAAATGGAAAAACAAAGGACTATATCCTAAAAATGTTATAACTAAAAAAAAAGATATATGGGAAAGGGAAATTTTAAATATTTATAAGATATATCAAGAAAAAATTTTGGCCTTTAATGCATGTGATTTTGGAGATTTAATTTTGCACTGTGTATCAATTTTTGAAAATGAACAAGATATTTTAGATATTTATTCAAATAATTTTAAATACATATTGGTAGATGAATATCAGGATACAAATTTTATTCAAAGTAAGTGGTTAAATTTGTTAGCCAAACTACACAATAATATTTGTTGCGTTGGAGATGATGATCAATCGATCTATAGCTGGAGAGGCGCTGAAATAAAAAACTTTTTAAATTTTGATCAACTGTATAAAAATTCAAAAAAAATTAAATTAGAACAAAATTATAGGTCTACTCAAAATATTTTATCTGCTGCATCAGAATTAATATCAAAAAATCAAGGAAGGGTGGGAAAAAATTTATGGACCAAAGGAGAAGAGGGGGAATTTGTTAAATTAAATTGTTACAAAAATGGCAAAGATGAAGCAATTAATATCTCAGATATAATTGAAAAAAAATTAAAAAAAAAGTTTTCTTATAACAATACTGCAATACTGGTCAGAGCTATATTCCAAACAAGAGAATTTGAGGAAAGATTTTTAAAAATTGGAATTGGATATCGAATTATTGGTGGTACTAAATTTTATGAAAGATCCGAAATAAAAGATTCAGTAGCATATTTAAGAATTATTTTTCAAAAAAAAGATGATCTTGCGTTTGAAAGAATTGTGAATACTCCCAAAAGATCAGTTGGTGATACAACAATGAAACAAATAAGTGAATATGCAAGAAAACATGGTCTTTGTTTGGAAGATGCCTCTTTAAAAATGATCGAAACGAACAAAATAAAACCCAAGGCAAAAATAGGTTTGCTTAGAATACTTGCGCTTATGACAAAATGGAGAAAAGATTTATCAACAAAGAAACACGTCGAAGTAATGCAAATTATATTAGATGAATCTGGTTATTCTGAAATGTTAAAAAATAAAAAAGATATAGAAAGTGAAGGTCGTTTAGAAAATATCAAAGAGTTGTTGAGGGGATTAAGGGAGTTTGAAAATCTAGAAAGCTTCCTAGAACATGTCGCTTTGGCAACTTCAATTGACGAAGATTGGAAGGGTGAAAAAATAAATTTGATGACAATGCACGCAGCTAAGGGACTAGAGTTTGATGTTGTTTTTTTACCTGGTTGGGAAGAAGGATTGTTTCCACATCAAAAATCATTGGAAGAAAAGGGAGACGCTGCTTTAGAAGAAGAAAGACGACTAGCATATGTTGGTATTACCAGGGCAAAAAAACAAGCATATATTTCTTTTTCTATGAATAGATTTTATCAAGGTGAATGGATTGAAAATTTGGTTTCTCGTTTTGTTGAAGAATTGCCGAAAGAAAATATTGAACAAAATCTTGCGACTGAAAACCTTGTTGATGATTTTGAATTTAATCAGGATATTTCTTTTGAAGAAGAAATTAGAAGCCCTGGTTGGTTAAGATTACAGAAAAAATTAAATGAAAAAAAATAAATTAATAAGATTAAGAAAAAAATTTATAATTTATAATATTGATGGATATATAATTCCAAAAAATGATGAATTTTTTGGAGAATACGTTGATCCAAACAATGAAAGATTAAAATACTTAACAGGATTTTCTGGATCTGCTGGACAAGCTTTGGTTTTAAAGAATAAAGCATTTTTATTTGTGGATGGCCGTTATACGCTTCAAGCACAAAAAGAAATAAAAAAGGGTTTTAAGATGGTAGAAATTCACAAAACTAAACCTTTGGAAATATTAAAAAAAAATAAAAAAAAATTAATTATAGGATTTGATCCAAAATTATACACGCAGGCTATTTTAACAAATTTATTTGTATCCAAAAAAGTCAAATTAATTCCAATAAAAACAAATTTGATTGATAAAATTTGGTCAAATAGACCTAAACTTAAATTTAAAAAATTTTTTATATTGAAAGCTCAATATGTTGGACAAAGTTATGAACATAAAATAAAATTAATTTGCAATATTCTAAAAAAAAAAAAATTAAAAAATTTATTAATTTCCGCACCCGAAAATGTGGCTTGGTTACTAAATATCAGAGGTAAAGATAGCTCTTATTCTCCAATACCTAACTGTAATGCAATAATAAATTTTAAAAAAACGGTAACTCTTATTGTTGAAAATAATAAAATTGATAAAAATTTTAAATCTTATTTTGGAAAAAATTTAAAATACTTAAATCCATCAAATATTACTGAATATTTGTATAGTTTAAATAGTGAGGAAAATTTTTTAATAGATAAAACAACTTGTTCTCTTTTTTATAAAGAAAAAATAGCAAAGAAATTTAAATATGTTGAAGAAATAGATCCAATATTTTTTTTAAAATCAATAAAAAATAATGTTGAAATAAATAATACGATAAAATCTCATATAATTGATGGAATTGCGTTAACAAAATTTATTTATTGGATAAAAAATAATATAAACAAACTTAAAATTACCGAATTAAGTGCTCAAAAAAAATTAGAACAATTTAGAAAAAAAAATAGAAATTATATATCTCCCAGCTTTAATACTATTTCGGGTTCTGGACCTAATAGTGCAATACCTCATTATAGGGCAAACAATAAGACAAATAGAAAAATTAAAACAAAAGATATTTATCTTTGTGACTCAGGGGGTCAGTATCATTATGGAACAACAGATGTAACAAGAACAATTTGTTTTTGTAAACAGCCTCAAAGAATAAAAAATATTTTTACAAAAGTTCTAAAGGGACACATTGGTGTGGCTATCTATAGGCTTAAGAAGAATACCACTGGAAAACAATTAGACATTGTTGCTAGGTCTGCTTTGAAAAAATTTGGACTAGATTATGCCCACGGGACTGGTCATGGAGTAGGATATTTTTTAAATGTTCATGAAGGCCCACAAGCAATCTCCAAAATTAATAATATACAATTAAAGGAAGGAATGATTCTTTCCAATGAACCAGGATATTATGAATCTAATAAGTTTGGAATTAGAATTGAAAATTTAGTTTTTATAAAAAAATACAATAATAAATTAAAATTTCAAAACTTAACATTTGCACCTATCGAAAAGGATTTAATTAACTTTAAATTATTAAATAAAAAAGAAAAAAAATATTTAAGTGAATACAGTAAAAAAATATATTTTATTTTGAATCCATATCTTAACAAATATGAAAAAAATTGGTTGAAATCGACTATTTGTTCATAATTTTATTCCAATCTTTTTCGGTTAGTATTTTTACATTTAAGTTTTTTGCTTCATTGATTTTTCTTGTTGTGGGCTTTTGTGATCCCACTACTAAAAAATCTGTTTTTTTACTGATATTACTGAGAATTTTTGCTCCAAGATTTTCAGCGATAACTTTCAGTTCCGATCTACTATTGTTTTCAAAAGCTCCTGTAAATATAATTAATTTTCCACTTAGCGGGGTTTTTTTAACTAAAAGTTTATAATTTTCAATATCAAGTAAATTAATTAAATTTGAAACAACGATTAAATTTTGTTTATTTAAAAAAAATTTTTTCAAATAATCAATTTGCGAAATACCAATGCCATCAATACTATAAAATTCATTTAGATAATTTTTATTATCTGTATTTAGCTTTTTACAAATTTCAAAAAATTTTTTTACACTCTGAAAATATTTTGCCAAAACTTTTGCATTTTCTTGCCCTATATGACGAATGCCTAAGGAAAAAATAAAACGATCCAATGAAATCTTTTTACTTTTATTTATTGAGTTTTTTAAATTAATAATAGATTTTTCACCCCATCCATCAAATTTTTTTAATATATTTAGATCTAAATTAAAAATATCATATGTATATTTAATTAATTCTTTGTTCCAAAAATTATCTATAACTTTTTTTCCAAGTCCTTCTATATTAAGTGCATCTTTTGATACAAAGTGTTTTAATTTTTCCTTCAAAATAGCTTGACAGCTATAATTTGGGTCAGGACATCTTGTTATTGCATCTTTTTTTTTAGTATTACTATTAAATTCTTTAACCACTTTTAAATGACACGAAGGACATTTATTCGGAAAAATAAATTTTTTTGATCCAGGTGATCTTTTGCTTATATCAACTGAAATTATTTGTGGAATAACATCTCCGGCTCGTTGAATAGTAACAACATCGCCTTCTCTAACGTCCCTTCTTCTTATCTCGTCTTCATTATGCAAAGTAGCATTAGAAATTATTACACCTCCAACATTAACGGGTTGTAGTTTTGCTACGGGAGTTAATGCTCCTGTCCTTCCAACCTGAATTTCAATACTTAATATTTTAGATATACCTTTTGTAGATGAAAATTTATGTGCAATCGCCCATCTAGGAGAATTTGAAATATATCCAAGTCTTTTTTGAAAATTTAAGTTATTAATCTTATAAACGATTCCATCAACATCGTATTCTATCTCTGATCTTTTGTTTTCAAGTTCAATATAATTATTCATTATATCTTTAATATTAGTAAAAACATTGAGGTGTTGGCTAACTTTAAAACCCCACTTCTTTAATTGTTCTAAATATTCTGACTGAGTTTTAAATGATTTTTCTTTAACAAATCCTAAACCATACGCTATAAATTGAAGGGGAATTTTTTTTGTTTCAAATGGATCTTTTTGTCTCAAAGAGCCTCCCGCAGCATTTCTTGGATTAGCGAATTTATTGCTAATATTTTTAAAATCTTTTTTTGATATGTAGACTTCACCTCTTATTTCTATATTGTCAGGAAATTTTGAACTTCTTAATCTTGCAGGTATATTTCGAATTGTTTTGAGATTTAATGTAATATCTTCTCCTGTGATACCATCTCCTCTTGATAGTCCCAATTTTAATTGTCCATTAACATAGTGAAGCGAGGCTGAGATTCCATCAACTTTCGGTTCAGCAATAATATCTATTTTATAGTCATTGTTTAGTTTTAAAAAATTTCTAACTTTTTTTAGAAAATCAACAATATCATTTTCGGAAAAAGCATTTGAAAGAGACAACATAGGTATCTTGTGCTTAATTTTATTAAATTTGCCTGAAACCTTGTAACCTACAGTTTTAGCGGGAGATAATTTACTTTTTAAAAATTTGTATTTTTTTTCTAGATTTAATATTTCGATTTTTAATCTGTCATATTTATAGTCCGAAATGACGGGATTATCTTGATCATAATATGCCTTGTTGTAATCATTTATTTCAGCAATTTTATCAAAATACAAAGCTTTGATTTTTTCTTTTTCCATCAACTATTCAAATAATTTTTTGAATTTTTTTCTAATAAAAGAATCCTTTTTCTTTTTAGTAATTTTTTCAGTCTTGTATAATTTATTAAATATTCTATAAGAGTTCTTATACCATTCTCCAGAACCATAATTGTATCCAAGTGTTGCTGCAATTTTTTGTGCATCTTCAACCAAACCAATTTTATAATAAATTTCTACTAGACGATGTAATGCCTCTTCAATATAAACTGTGGTATCATAATATTTTACAACAAATTTGAAACGATTGATTGCAGCAATCCATTTTTCCATCTTCATATAATAACGGCCAATATACATTTCTTTTGCTGCCATTTGATCTACGATTAGTCCCATCTTCCATTTAGCATCAATTGCATAGTCTGTATTAGGATATTTTTTTAAAATATATTCAAATTTTTCACGCGCCTTTACTAAAGGTTTTAAATCTTTTTTCTCATCATGTAATTGTTCAAAATAACATATCGCAATTAAGTAGTGAGCATAAACTAAATCTTTATCTTTGGGATAATTTTTAATATGACGCTCTAAATTAAAGATAGTATCATCATAATAATTTTGAGAATATAGCGCGTAAGCAGACATCAATGATGCTTTGGAAGCCCAAATAGATTGGGGAAACAAAATTTCTGCCTCATCAAATTTTTTTGATGCATAAAGTGCATCGCCCTTTTCTAATTCTTTCATTCCTTTTTTATAGGCAAGAATCATTTCTGCTTCGACATCTTGTTCAAGCAAAACTTGGTCGACCTTACTTTTATCTTTTGAGCATGAAACAATAAAAATTATATATATGAATAAAAAAATAATATGTTTAGACATTGGCTATAGAGATTACCAAATTTTCTTTAAATTTAAAATAGATTGAAATTTAAGCGCTTACGGCTACAGGTCTGTTATAAAATCGACTATTTGGAAATCTTTTTTCCTTAAATTCCACCACTGAAAAATATTTGCTGTCTGATAGAAATTTTTTTAGTAATGCATTGGTTAATTGATGGCCGCCTTGGCTACATCTTACTTTACCTAAAATTTTATAATTGGCTAACATCAAATCACCCATGCAATCTAAAATCTTATGCATTACAAATTCATTTTTATGCCTTAATCCTCCATCATTAAGAACTTTGTCATCTTCTACTACGACAGCATTCTCAAGAGATCCTCCCTTTCCAAGACCTAGCCGTTTAATCTTTTCTACATCTTCAAACAAACAAAAAGTTCTAGAATTATAAACTGAATCAAGATCGCCGTTGGACAATCTAACCGATTTTCTTTGATTGCCAATAAGTTGATTTTTGTATACAATCTCAAAATCAATTTTTAAATCATTTTCATAGGGTTCTATTGATATAAATTTCTTATCAATAATTAATTCACATTTTTTCAAAACTTTTATAAATTTTTTCGAAGTGTCATAATTTCTAGTTCCAACTGTTCTAATTTGATGAACAAATTCCTTAGCTGACCCATCCATAATAGGAATTTCGCTTGAATCAATCTCAATTAATAAATTATCAATCTCCTCTCCATATAAAGCTCCCTGTAAATGTTCAATCATTGAGACAGTAACTCCAAATTCATTTTGAATGCTTGTGCAAAGAACTGAATTACTAACATTATCGAAAATTGCAGGAATTAAATTTTTTGTTTTTAAATCGGTTCTCTTAAAAACTATCCCGTGATTTGGTGCCGCAGGAACAAGTTTCATATTAACTCTTTTGCCATTATGCAGACCTACACCCTTGAATTGAATTTCACGTTTGATTGTCTTCTGATAAAAACTAGGCATAAAATCTTTATAATGATCAAAGACAAGATATTAAAAACAATAATTGTTTCAAAAAAATACAATAAAGAGGCTAATTAAAAATATTGAAAATTCTAGTAAAAAAGCCATTATTATCCTTTTGGCTTTTATTTGGTATAGCAATTGCCTCTGAGGCAAAACCTTCTGTTAAAATTTTCACTGCACCATAGCAGGCTAATAATTCTCTATCAATATTTTCGAAAGATTTAATATTATCTAGGTTAGTATCGAAAGTACAATTTGATAACTTGGCCTTAACCATTTTTTTTAAATCATTTAATCTTGATCCTTCTCCCACAAAAATTAAATTTTGTTTTATACTTTCAAATTGTAAACAACTTATTTCTTTAAAAATTTTATTCAGAATTTCATCTAATCTCGCTAAAATGATATCTTTAATAAATTTAGACGAAATTTTTCTAAATTTAGTTTCAGAAAAATATTTATCAGATAAAAATCCATTTTCATTTAATTCTTCATCTAAACTATCGGTTATTGATATATCTTTTTTGATTAATTCTGATTCAATTTCAGATAAATAACAACCTCGAGAAATATCCTTTGTAATATGATTAGATCCTATTGGAAAAGAAGAGGCACATACTAAAGATGAATCTTTAAATAACGCTAGAGAAGTTTTTTCATAACCCATATCAATAATGCCACATCCATAATCAATTTGATCTTGATTAAAACAGCAAATGCCTAAGGCGTAAGAACAAGAAATAAATTTACCAATTTCAATATCGCAAGAATGAAATACCTCTGAGATATTCTTTAAAATATTTTTTGGGACACCGAGAAAAACATTTTCTTGACTAAACTGATCTACATAAATATTTAAAGGCAAATCTTTAAAAAGTTTATTATCGACTACATACTTATAATTAAATATATGAATATTAGATAATCTAGAATCATTTAATTCAACTTGTTTTTTTGCTTCTTTCAGAAGAAAACTGACATCATTTTTTTCTATTTTAGATCCGCTAGTTTTTTTAAACTTGGTCAACCTGGTGGTAACAATTTCAGTAGGATCAATTAATACATTTATTTTATTTAGACTAATTTGTGATTTTTTTTCTGCCTCAATCAAACATGAGCGAACTGAATCAATTGCATCATTTATATTAACTATGATTGAATTATGTATACCTTTTGCTTTTTTTTTAGAAAAACCAATAAGTTTTGGTAACCTGCCAATGTCAAATGAAAAAATAGCACACTTAAGATTGGAGGTTCCTAAATCAATTACGGCAATAATTTCTTTGTTTTCCACTACTGAGTGATAATTTTATTATTAATCCTTAAATCTATAACAGAATAATTATTAAAATTTTTATTATTTAAAAGCTTATTAACTACTCTTATAGCTTCCGTTAAGTCTTTTGAAGGAAATTTTATTGTTTTTTGATTATTTGTAACTATATCCCATCTATTAATTTGAAAAAAATAGTAACTCGATATGATATTTAAATTAAAATTATTTAATTTGAGTAAATTCTGAAAATCGTTGAAATAATATTCTGCATCTTTTCCATAAACATTTGGTAAATTTTGATCAGTTAAATGATCCGCATAAAGGATAAGGTTATTATTATCAGCCAAAAAATACCATTTTTTATCTTTTATAAACTTTGCAACCAAAACAACTTCCTTCAATTTGACGCTAATTTTATTGGGATATTGTTTTAGAACTGTATATTCGCTGATTAACTTATTCTCATTTATAATTTCTTCAATATCTCTGCGTTTTGTTAAAAGTAAATTCTGTCCTATTAAACTATTTAATTTACGTTGCATTGCTACATGATCAACCTTTTTATGCCCTGATATTTCAATCTCTTTTAGCTGAAAGAAAAATTTCTTGCCGAAAATATTTGTCCTTTCAAAAAAACTTATCGTGGACAGAAAAATAAATACTGAAATATAAAATAATATTTTAATTTTTTTATTACCTGGCATAATCAGCATCTTTGACCATCCATTCAACCAAATTTTCAAATTTAATTCCCTTGTAGGCTGCTATTTCAGGTACTAAAGAAAGATTTGTCATTCCTGGTTGTGTATTAACCTCCAGTAGAAAAAATTTATTATTGTAGTATCTAAAATCACTTCTTGTGATTCCCCTGCATCCCAATGAAAAGTGAGCTTTTCTGGCAATACTTAAAACCTCTTTGTATTTTTTTGATTCTAAGGGAGCTGGCATAATATGTTTGGTTTTTGCTTTGCTTGAATATTTAGCATAGTAATCATAAAATTTTCTTTTAGGTTTAAGCTCTATGGCACCTAGAGGCTTGTTATTCATAACTGCCACTTGTATTTCTCTTCCTGGAATATATTTTTCGACCAATATTTTATTATATTTTCTTAACTTTTTTAAATTTTTGTTTAGATTTTTTTTTGTACAAATATAAACACCTATGCTTGAACCTTCGTTAATTGGTTTAATAACAACAGGAAAATTTATTTTTGATTTTTTTATTAAGGTGCGAATATTTGATCCATTATTAAAATTATAGACGAAAAATTTTGGGGTACTGATTTTATTTTTAATAAATATTTTTTTAGAAACCTCTTTATCAATAGCAATGCTTGAGGCAAGAACTCCAGAATGAGTATATTTTATTTTTTCTGCATCTAAAATACTTTGAATATAGCCATCTTCGCCGAAACGGCCGTGCAAGGCATTAAATACAATTTTTGGTTTTATTTTTCTGATTTTACCAATAAAATTTCCCTTTGGATCTAAAACTTTAACTTTATATTTCCTTTTTTTTAGTGCCCTTGCGCATGTCCTTCCAGACAAAATACTAATTTCTTTTTCTTCCGAAATTCCTCCCATTAGAACTAGAATTGTTTTTTTCATTCTTTTTCACCAATAATCTGTAATTCCAATTCAAGCTTTATTCCAGTGGTATTAAAAACCTTTTCTCTTACAAGACTAATCAAATTTTCCATATCATTTGAGGTAGCCGAATCTTGATTAACAAAAAAATTGCTATGTTTTTCAGAAATTGTGGCATCTCCAATTTTCATATTCTCACATTGCGCCTCTTTGATAAGTTCCCATGCCTTTTTTTGTGTTTGATTAATTGGATTTTTAAAGGTACTTCCACAAGTTTTAACTCCTGTTGGTTGTGATTTTTTTTTAAACGCTAAAAGTTTTTTCATTCTTTCTTTGATTTTTTTGCCGTCTTGCTTTTTGCCCTTAAAAGTTCCGCTTAAAAAAATCAAATCATCAGATAGGTCTGAACCTCGGTAAAAAAAATTGATTTTTTCAGACTTAATCGTTCTCACAATCCCATTGCAGTCTACCACTTGAATTGAAACTATACATTTTGAGATATCGTGATCATAACACCCTGAATTCATTTTTATTGCACCGCCAATAGAGCCGGGAATACAAAAGAGAAATTCTAGTCCAGCAATAGAATTTTCTAGTGCAAAATTTGATAGCTGCCTATCCAACACAGAAGATCCTGAGATTACGGTATTATCATCAAGTTTAGATAAATGTGAGAAGTATTTTCCAAGTTTAATAATAACACCATCATATCCCCCATCTCTGATTAATGTGTTTGAGCCAACTCCAAGAACTTTGATTGGCAAATTACTTGAAAAATTTTTTAAAAAAAAAACTAATTCTTCTAACGTATCTGGTTTAAAAAAAACTTTAGCTGGACCTCCTAGTTTAAACCAATTTAATCGCCTCATATCATATTCATAATGAATTTTTCCTGGTAATTTTCTTGATAAATCTTGAACTTGTTTTGATATATTCATAATTTTTTTGATATATTTCTTATCCATGAAGATATGCTCCCGGCACCCATGCATACTACTAACTCATTATCAAAAAGATTTTTTTTAAAATAATTTAGTAAATCATTTTCTGATTTTAATATTGCTACCGTTACGTTAGATTTTTTTACAATTAATTTTCCAAATGAATGGTAATCAAAATATTTATTGATCTTTTCACCGGCCGGATAAATCGGACATAGAACGACCTCATTGCAAAACTTAAATGCCTTGGCAAATTCTTTTTTTAATAACCTGACTCGAGAGAATCTGTGGGGCTGAAAAACAGAAATTATTTTTCTAGAACGGTGTGCTGACCTAATACCGTCAAGTAAAGAGTGTATTTCGGTTGGATGATGAGCATAATCGTCGTAAAAATCAATTTTTTTATAAGAAAATATTTTATTGAATCGACGTTGAACTCCTTCAAAATTTTTTAGAGCATCTTTGATTACATTTATTTTGACACCCAGACTTAATGCCACCGCAACTGCCGCAGTGGCATTTTTTATATTATGGTTCCCAAGCAAAGGTATTTGTAAATTTTTTAAATTTTTTTTAATTTTTCCAACTAAATTTAACTTTATATTAAAGCTTGAATTATTAGGTTTTTTTCTAACATTATTAATTTGAAAATTTGAATTTTTATCAAAACCATAGGTTAAATAATTATTTATTTTTAATTTTTTAATTAATACTTTATTATTACGATCGTCTTTACAAATAATTGATTTTCCCAGGGAAGGTGTCTTTTCAACAAATAACTGAAAAGATTTTTGTAAAACTTCTAATTTTTTATAAAAATCTAAGTGTTCCTTATCAATATTTGTAACCACAGAATATGTCAGGGGTATATCTAAAAAACTACCATCTGACTCGTCTGATTCTACTACACACCAATCACTTTTTCCCAGTTTCGCAGAATTTCTCAGAAAATTTATGATTCCACCATTAATTATTGTTGGGTCCAGTTTTGCTGCAAATAAAATGCTAGATATCAAAGAAGTAGTAGTCGTTTTTCCGTGAGATCCCGTAATAACAATATTTTTTTTTAATGAAATAATGTTAGCCAGCATTTTACCTCGTTTGTGAATAGGTATTTTTTTTTTTTTAGCTAATAAATATTCAACATTATTTTTTTTAATAGCGGAAGAAATAACGAGCATGGTAACCCTTTTAATATTTTTCTTTTTATGACCAATAAAAATCTTAATGCCAAATTTTCTTAACCGATCTGTATTTTTGCTTCGACTTAAATCACTACCCTGTACCATGAAGCCCATGTTATGCATTATTTGTGCCAGTCCACTCATTCCAATTCCGCCAATGCCAACAAAATGGATTACTTCATTGCTTGTTATTTTCATTAAATTAATTTTTCCATTTCTTTTTCTATTTTTAAAAGGGTATTTTTACTATCATTTTTAAACATATTTTCTCTTTTCAAGCTTAATTCAACATTATTATCTAAAATTTTGGTCAGCATTTCTTTCAAACTATTGAAGGATAAATTCTTTTGCTCTAATAGCCAGCAACATCCTTTTTTTTCATAATAAATTGCATTTTGATATTGGTGATTATCTTTGGCAAATGGATAGGGAATAGCAACAAATGGTACTCCTAAAAATTCAAGTTCTCCGATAGTTGATGATCCACATCTTGATATTGCTAGGTCGGCTTTTGATATTAATTCAACGATATTCTCATGGAAGCTAAAAATATAATTTTCAATATTATTTTCATTATAAAAATTTTGAATTTCATTTACTTGCTTAGGTAGAGATTGTTGAATAACATTTATTCTATAACTTTTATTTATGTCCAAAATAACCTGCGGTATTTCTTCACCAAAAATTTCAGCGCCTTGGCTTCCACCCAAAATCAAAATGGTTTTTTTTGAATTTAAATTATTTTTTTCTGATAATTCATATTTTATAATTTCTTCTCTAAGAATATTTCCAACCTCAACGCATTTGGTTAAATATTTATTGGGAAGATTTAGGATATCGTTTGAATTTATAAAGAGCTTATTACAAAAACGCAAAAAATATTTATTTACTCTACCCAAAACAAGATTAGGTTCGTACAATAAAATTTTAATATTAAGTAATTTTGCAGCCAAACAAATAGGAAAGGAAACATATCCCCCAAGACCAAATACAAAATCTGGTTTTTCTTTCCTCAAAAACAAAAAAGAATTGAATAAAGCTAGAATTAGCTTTAAGTAAAAAAATATTTTATTTACAAATCCTGCTCGAATTGGAAAACTGACATCGAATATTTTATGTAAAGAAAAATTTTTTTTTACATATTTTGCTCCTCTTTTATCGGTAACGAATATTGTTTCATATTCTTTTTTTTTAAAAAAATTAATTAAACTAATAGAGGGAAAAACATGGCCCCCTGTACCTCCGCTACTAAACAGAATTTTTTTTTTCATAAACTATCTCGGTTTAATGGAATTTTTTTTGTCAAATTCAATATTAAACCAGCTATTATTGCGTTCCCTACAATTGATGAGCCTCCATAACTTAAAAACGGAAGAGTTATACCTGTTGTTGGCAAAAGTCTTATATTTACTCCAATATGAATAAAAGTTTGAATTAACAATAATGAAATTAAACCAACCAGTACAAGTTTCGTATATTCATCCTTTTCATCTAATAATTTATGCAACACCTTATAAGAAAAAAATAAGAAAATTATTATTAGCAGCAAAAGTAATATAGCTCCAAATTCTTCTGCAATTACGGCAAACATATAATCGGTATGAGCTTCTGGCACTCTATCTTTTAATACTCCTTCGCCTAAACCTCTGCCTGTAAAACCACCATTCTTTATTGCCTCTAGTGCTTTTTCTGACTGATAGTTTTCTCCTTTTGTTGGATCAATAAATGATTTTAGCCTAAATAAGATATATCCAAATTTATTCGGGAAAAAAAATAAGATTGAAACGAAAATTAAAACGCAGATTAAAAAAAATATAGCTAAAATTACGAAATTTATTCCTGATGAAAAAACCATAACCAACCAAGAAGAAAATAATAGAACGGATTGACCTAGATCTGGCTGAATAGCCAGAAGAAACAAAACAGCAAATAATAAAACTAATGTAAAAAAATATTTTCTATATAAATTATGAATCATTTGCGAAGAGATAATTTGTGCCAGTATGAGAATAAAAAAAGGTTTTAATATTTCAATCGGTTGAAATCTAGGTAAAAGGGGTATGTCCAACCATCTTTTTGCACCTTTAACTTCAATTCCAATAAGGGGAACTAATAATAATAGTAAGAGAGATATTATGAAAAAATATGGCAAATATGCTTTGATTATTTCTCTTTTTTGAAGAGAAATAAAAAAGATAATTATTAGTGCAATAACAACAAATACAAAATGCTTTAAAAAGAAAAAATAACTTTCCTTATTTAATTTTTCACCAATAACAGGTGATGTAGAAGAAAATGAAAAAAATAAACCTAAGAAAAAAAGGAGCAGAATTAGCGATAATATTATCTTGTCTATATTTTTCCACCAGCTTGCTAGTAAACTTCTATTTTCTCTACTAAAATCAAACATGTATTAATAAACACTTGATCTTGCCCTATAAACAAGTTCCTTAAATTTTTTTCCTCTTTCTTCAAAATTTGTAAATTGGTCAAATGATGCAGCCGCAGGGCTAAATAAAATTGTATATTTACTTTTTGTTAAACTATTTGAGTTTTTTATTTGCTTTAAGTCCTTGATAACTTTTAAAACTGCATTCTTTAAATTATTTACCACAACCAAATTCACTTTTTTTCTTAATTGTTTTCTAAAGAAAATCGTACTTTTTCCAATGATATAGGCTTTAATAATATTTTTTTTAAGCTTATTTAGAAAAAATTTATCATCTTTTTTAGGAAGTCCTCCAACAATCCAAAAAATATTTTGGTAACTTTTCAGTGATTGTGAGGATGATTCAAAATTGGTTGCCTTCGAATCGTTTATGCAAATTATTTCGTCGTTTAGCGATAATCTTTCCTGTCTGTGTGGCAATCCTTTAAATTTGTTTAAAGCTTGCAATACAACATTTAATCTTATTCTATAATTGCTTGCTATTCTAAGTACAAAAGAAATATTTTCCAAATTGTTTTGTGATAACAAATATTTATTTTTAATTTTTTTAAAAATTTTTTTTACCTTATATTTATCAACTTTATGCAACTTGGAAAAAAATTGTTTTTTCTTATAATTGCCTATAATTTTTTTCGTAAATTTATTGTTTAAATTTAAATACGAATGATCCTTGGATGATTGAAATTTTAAAATTTTTATTTTTGCATTAATATAGTTCGTCATAGTCTTGTGTCTTTCCATATGATCAGGGGAAATATTAAGTATTACAGCATGATTAGATCTAAAATGCTGCGTATATTCAAGTTGATAAGAAGAAACTTCGACAATAATAACTGCTTTTTTGTTTAACTTTTTAAGAGATAATATTGGTTCACCTATGTTCCCTGCAAGATGAGTTTTGTGACCGGCATTTTTAAAAACTGTCTCTAATAACTTGCAGGTTGTTGATTTACCATTTGTACCAGTAACGGAGATAATTTGGTTATTTTTATTGAAATTATAAAATATATCTAAATCCGTAATTATTTTAGTTTTATTTTTTGCTAAAAATTTTTTTAGATAGCAATGTCTAATATTTATACCAGGACTGACTACAATAAAGTCAATAAAATCATTTGTTAATTTTTTTTCGAAATTTAATAAATATTTTTTTTTTATACTTTTTCGAACAAAAGAATTGTCATCCCAACAATAAATTTCTGATTTAATTTTTTTTAGAAATTTTAGTGTTGCTAATCCACTTTTTGCAAATCCGTAAATAAGAATTTTTTTTTTTACAAATTGTGAACTTAAGTTTTGCATTATCTCAATTTTAGAGTCGCCAATCCAATTAAAGCTAAAATTATTGAGATAATCCAAAACCTAATTACAACTGTTGATTCTGCCCAACCTTTTTTTTCAAAATGATGGTGCAGAGGTGCCATTTGAAAAATTCTTTTTCCAGTTAATTTAAATGAAACTACCTGAATAATTACAGAGACTGTTTCAAATACGAACAAACCACCAATGATTGCCAGCACAATTTCATGTTTTGAAACAATGCCTATAGCTCCTAACGATCCCCCAAGAGACAATGATCCGGTGTCTCCCATGAAAATTTTTGCGGGAGGTGCATTGAACCACAAAAATCCAAGACAAGCACCGCATATAGCACCGCAAAATATTGAAACTTCACCAAGTTCTTTAATATACGGTATTTGAAGATAATTTGAGAAAACTGTGTTTCCTGTAACATAACAAATAAAAGCAAAAGATGCTGCCACCAATATCACAGGTACAGTTGCTAGGCCATCTAACCCATCTGTTAGATTTACCGCATTTGAAGATGCAATAATTACAAATATGTAAAATGGAATAAAAAATATTCCCATATTAAAAATTAAATTTTTAAAAAATGGAAAATATAAATTTTTCAAGTGTAAATGGTCACCAAGTTTATGCAAAAAAAATACGGCAATAAAAGCTAATAATACTTGGGCAGTAAACTTCACTTTTGGAGAAAGGCCAGATGAATTGTGATTTCTTATTTTCAGAAAATCATCAATTGATCCCAAAATTCCAAAACTACTAGCTACAAATATTAAAAACCAAATATAAATATTGGATAAATCTGCCCAAAGTAAGGTACTTAACAACATTCCTATTAAAATCACCACCCCTCCCATTGTTGGAGTTCCAATTTTTTTAAATATGTGGTCAGCCGGACCATCTTCTCTAATAGGTCCTGTTATTTTTTTTTGTGAAAAGTATCTTATAAATGGACCTCCAATAAGAAATACAATAATCAAAGACGTTATTAATGATAATCCTGTCCTAAATGTTAAATACCTAAATATATTTAAAAAAGAAAATTCGTTTATAAAAGATGTTAATAAACTGTATAACATTAATTAATTTTTCTTTTTTTTAATTTTTTGCAAAAATTATTCAAGCCAGTTAAATTTGAACCTTTTATCATTACATAATCATTATCGTTTATGTAATTCCTAATTAGACTGCCAACATCACTCATTGCATTTAATATTTTACCTTTTTTGTTTTTTCTCACGAATTTGTAAGTCTCCAATATAGATTTGCCAATCACAAAAACTTTATCAATGTTACTATTATTGATATATTTTGCCAAATTTTTGTGAAAAAACTTGGTTTTTTTTCCCAATTCTAACATATCTCCCAATACAAGAATTTTTTGGGTCTTTTTTTTATCGATATTATCAAAACGATTTATAGCCAGTCTCATTGAATGTGGATTAGCATTATAGCTTTCATCAAGTAAATAAAATTTTTTCTCAAAAATTTTAATTTTATTCATATCCCCTCTACCTTCCGGTATTTTAAAATTTAAAAAAATATTTTTTTTGCTCGATATATCTAGATTCAAATTAAATATAATTAGGCATGTTGAAAGAACATTTTGAATATAAGTGCTATTGTTATATTTGATGTTAAACAAGTAAACTTTATTATTATATGAAATAGAAACTTGATAAATATTCTTGTTTTTTCTTACATTCTTTAAATATAAATCTGCATATTTATTCAAACCAAAAGATTTTATCTGAACGTTTTTTTTCTCAGCCATCTGAGCTATATAATTAAAAAATTTATCGTCCCTATTCAGTATTAAAGTTCCTTGTGCAACTAAATTATTTATAACTTCAGATTTTGCTTCTGCAATTTCTTTTTGATTTTTAAAATTTTTTATATGTGCTGAAGAAATATTTGTTATAACTGCTATATTAGGTTTTAATATTTTTGAAAGTGAGTTTATTTCACCCTTTTTATCCATACCTAATTCAAATACGCCGTAAACATCTTTCTCTTGTAGATTAGATAAACTCAAAGGAACTCCATAATGATTGTTGAATGAAGATTTTGATGAGAAAGTGTTACCAAAATTTTTTAAAACAAAACTCGTCATATCTTTTAGGGTAGTTTTTCCAGAACTTCCTGTAATACCAATGATTTTTGCTTTAGTATGTTGTCTGGTTGCTATGGCAAGATTATTAAGTGCAATCAAAGTATTTGGAACCCGAATTAATTTTTTTGAATTTATTCCTCTTGTTGATTTATTTACCACTACCTTTTCTGCTCCCTTTGCAATAGCCTCCTTAATAAAATTATGTCCATCTTTTCTTTTTCCTTTAATTGCAAAAAACAAGGATTTGAAATTAACTTGTTTTGAATTTATGGAAACATTATTAAAACTAAAACGATTGTAATTTGAAAACACTTCAGATGTGATACACGAATGCCAAAAGGAATTAGCAGCTTGTTTTTTTTTATTAATGAAAAATTTTTTTATTTCGCTTTTATCAGAAAAATGGATTTTTTTTAAACCAAAATCTTGATATTGTTCGTGACCTTTGCCGGCTATAAGTAAGATTTCATTATAGCCAAGTTCTTTAATCGCCAACTGAATAGCAAACTTCCTGCTTTTTGTTTCTATAAAATCTATCTTAATTCCTTTTTTAATTGCTTGTCTTATACTTTTTGGATTCTCAAATCTAGGATTGTCATCTGTTAAATAAATCTTTTTACAATATTTACTTGCTATGTAGCCCATAGTAGATCTTTTGCCTTTGTCACGATCTCCTCCGCATCCAAAAACAATCGAAATATTTTTATTAAATTGAAATTTTAAATTTTTTAGAACTCTTTCTAGGGCATCTGGAGTATGTGCAAAATCAACGAATATTCGTGAATTATTTTTTAATTTTTTTATGCATTCCAATCTTCCTTTTGCAGCTTTGATATATTTTGTTTTCTTCAAAGATTTTTTAATACTAAGACCACACTTTTCTGCTAAAAGAATGGCAAAAAGCAAATTTTTTATTTGATATTGTCCAAATAGACAAGTTTTTAATTTATATGTTTTGTCATTATATGAAAATTCAATCTCCTGAAAATCATCATTGTATTTTTGATTTAATATTTTTAAGTTTCCACATCCATAACCAATAGAATTAATGTTAATTTTTTTTCTTTCACATATTTTTTTTAATTTATTAAAAAAAATATTATCTTTATCTGTAATACAGAATTTTTTTTTATTTAATAAATTATTAAATAAATAAAGTTTTGAATTTAAATAACGATCCATATTCTTATGATAGTCTAAGTGATCTCTGCTTAAATTTGTAAACACGGCAGCTTTAAAAAGAATATAATCCAATCTTTTTTGATCGAGACCATGACTCGATGCCTCTAATACCACAATGTTGATTCCTCTTTTTTTTAGTCCGGAAAGACTTTTATGTAATAGCAATGGATTTGGAGATGTAAGATTAGTCGTTTTTTTAAATAAATTTGACTCTATACCTAAAGTACCTATGGAGGCAGCATGTATCTTGTTTAATTCAAATAATTGAAAAAAAAAATTTGCAACTGAAGTTTTTCCATTAGTACCTGTTACAGCAACTATATAAGAAGGTTTTTTTTTATAAAAGTTTGAACAAGCTTCAGATAAACTTTTCCTTACATCGCGCACCCTTAAAAGTGGAGCCTGTAAATCTTTGAATTTGATTTTTGAGTCAACAACGATTGCAGATACTTTTTTCAAGATTGTGTTTTGAATAAATTTTGTTCCAGATATTTCATTTCCCTTAATTGCAAAAAAAATATCATTTTTTTTTGCCTTTCTGCTATCAAAACAAATGCCTTTTACATAAACTTTTTGATATTTTTTTCCTACGGACTTAAGTAGCTCGAATAAATACATTTACAATTTATTGGAAGCTTGTAAATTATTTGTGGCTAAAATTGGACCTATTTTTTCAATAATATTACCCGCAACAATCACTGTATTCCATCCGGCGGTATTGCGTGTTTCTCCTGTGAGTTTATATCCGCTAGAAAATTCATAAACAAAATCTGGAGCAGATTTTGGTTCATCCAGCATCACAAGTAATACATATTTAGGTTTACTGATTGGAAACAGGGATACAAAAGTATTTATTTTTTTTTCTTTGCTGTAAATTCCGTTGATTGCTTTGCGGGCTGTTCCGGTTTTACCTCCTACCTCATACCCTTTTTTGTCCGCAAATGACGCCGTTCCCTTTTTATTTGAAACTACCTTTCTCAACATTGAATTAATTATATTGCTCGTTTTTAATGATATAATCTGTCTTTCAGATCGTAATGAAATATTTTTTTTTAACAAAATAGTTGGATTAATTTTATATCCACCATTACCAATAATTGCATAGGCCTTTGCAAGCTGTAAAGGTGTGGTCGTTATTCCATGTCCGAATGATGCAGTTTCAAGTGTACATTTTTCCCATTTAAATAAAAGAGGTGTACCTACTTCTTCCAGCTCAAAATTAATTTTTTCGAAAAGCTCTAAGGAATTTAAAAATTCTTTATAATTTTTAACACCAATTTTTTGTGCTATTCGAATAGCGCCGATATTAGATGATCTAACCAAAATTTCTTCTGCTGTTAGGTTTTTTGGTAATTCAACATGTTCTGAGATTGGCATTCCACCACAAATTATTTGATTTTTTAAATCTTTGAATACCGTATTTGCCTTTATTGATTCAGATTCTAAGCCTGCGGCCAATGTGAACGTTTTAAAAACCGAACCTAGCTCATAAACTCCTTTTGTGATTTTATTTATATAAATTGGATCTTCTATATTGCTTCTTTTGTTTAAGTCAAAATCAGGAAGTGAAACTAAAGATAAAATTTCACCACTATCAATTTCCATAAGCAATGCAGCGCTACCTAAAGTTTGAAATATATTATTTCCGGATACTAATTCTTCTCTAATAATGTGTTGTAGGTTGGCATCTAAAGATAAAATTAGCGGATTTTTAGACTCTGTTAGTTTTTTATTAAATGATTTTTCTAATCCTGAAATACCCAAATTATCATCATCTATCTGACCTAGAACATGACTGAAAAGAGATTCATGAGGATACACTCTAAATTGTTTCCCATTTAGATCAATGGATTTATCGCCTAAAAGCCAAAGTTTTTTCCATTCTGATTCACTTAATCTTTTTTTTATATAAAAATATTTTCCTATTTCTATTTTTTTTTTTATTCTATCTATATCCATATTTGGAAAAATCATTCTTAAATTAATTAATAATTTTCCCTTATCTGTAATGAGCTGGGGTTTAATCGCTGCTGAATACAATTTTATATTTCTTGCAAGTAAATTATTATTTCTATCAAGAATATCTTGTCTCTTCAAAAAAACTGAGGGTACCAATTTATTTGTAAAATAGTTTTCTTTTTTAACTGATGCTAAATAAATAATTTTAGACCCAAATATGAAGGCAACAACTAGAAAAATAAAAAAAATAAATGATACCCTGTTTAAAGATAATATAACTTCAGAGAATGTTGATTGCTGTTTATGTTCATATTTTGACGTTTCATAATCTTCGAAGAAAATGCTTCTACTTCTCCAGGGGATATGATTGTCCGAATTATTATTTTCCCCTTTTTTATTATGCATGAAAAACTATTTAAATGGTATAGTCGGGATACCAAGAAATGCTTTTATAATTTGTATTCCCGCCCATTGTTGAACTTTTTTTGAACTTATTATTTTTTTCGATTTTTGTGGGTTTCTGTTGTCAATTCTTTTTGCAGTAAGTAATTCCTCACTGTCGATCTCTTCGATAATACTAGTTTTTTTGTTGGCAAATTTTCTCGTGCTTAATTTACTAAAAGTGTGATTATTTCTTGGTTTTGTTAAAATAACTAAATCTTTTCCCAGTTTAATTGATTTTTTTATTTGAGATTCTTTATAATACATAAAATTTTCATTGAGAAAATTTTTTGCCAAAAGAGAAATACGTTCAGGTGTCGTTAAATAATGAAAATCAAGACTTGCCTCGCCCAACTCAGTACTTAAAACATTGATTTCATTATCCAAATAAAGCAATTCCTTCTCTAGCAATCTTGTTTTGTTTTTTATCAGAGAAGTAAAAATTAACCCTGATATCAAAGTTATTAGTATTAAAATGTTTCTCATAAATGTAAACTCATTCTTTCTATCTCCAAATAATTCTTGAATTTTTCCGTTAATTCTTTTGGGAAAAAATATTTTTTATTATTTCTTATTCCATAGCGTAGTTTTGCAGATCTTGATGGACGATTTATTAATATTTCCTTCTCCGAAGGTTTTATTGATTTTTTTATTGGACAACTGAAAAGCCTTATATCTTCCTTATCCAGCTTTGGAAAATATCTTGAAGGGTTCCTGCTTTTTTCAGAATAAGTTCTAAAAAAATATTTTACTATTTTATCTTCAAGTGAATGAAAACTCACTATAATTAATACGGCTCCTGGATTTAATAATTTAGTTGCCTCTATAAGTCCTTTGATTAATTCACTCACTTCATTATTTACAAAAATTCTTAATGCCTGAAGTGATTTGGTAGCAACATTTTTTTTGGTAAAATTATTATTTTTTTTAACTTTTTTTATGATTCTCACAAAATCATCTGTACTTAATATTTTATTATTTTTTCTTAACCTTGCTAATTGAAATGCTATTTTTTTGTGATCCTTCTCATCCCCAAAGTATTTTAGAATGCTGGAAATTTGACTTTGATTTAACTTATTTAAAACATCATGCGCACTAAATTTATTAATGCCCATTCTCATATCGAGTGGGCCTTTTGATTCGAATGAGAAACCTCTATCTAAATTTTTGATTTGCATTAATGAAAATCCAAGATCAAAAATAATAGCTTTGATATTTACGTCTTTTTTTACAAATGAGTTTAAGGTGCTAAATTTTTCGGTATAAAATTTAAACCTGTTTCTATACTGTTCTTCTAAAGCTTTAGAAAAATGTTTAACCGATTTATCTCTATCAAAAGCAATTACCTTTGTGTTCGGATATTCTAATATTGCTTTTGAATATCCTCCAGCACCAAAAGTACAGTCAATAAACGTGCCACCATGTTGAGGGGTAATAATGCTTAGTATCTGATCTAGCATCACTGAAAAATGATCTATTTTTTTCAGTGACATGGTGGCATTCATTGTTATTATTTAATTCACCTTTCATTAATTTTTTTGTTTTCTTAAAAATGCAGGAATTTCAAAATCTTCCTCCTCATGTTCATTAATCAAACTCTCTGATCTCTTTTGAAAATCCACTTCTTTTTGTGGGGCATCAGCATTTTCTTCCTCAGTAAATAGCTGGGGTGTAGTTTCTTCTTTTTCTCCCTGGTTCACACTTTGAGCTATATCAGTCTGCTGTTGATTTTCTTCTTGATTATTTTGTTCAGCATTTTCTATATAAGCAAGACTGTCTAAAGAGATTTCATTCAATTTATTATTTTTAGTACCCGTGTCTAATTTATTGTCTTGAGTACCCATGTCAGCATTATTTCGTTCTGCTGGAACACTTTCTTTATCTAAGTCATGATCCATTTTTAATGCATTGGCACCATAAATAGGCGCTGAATTCAAACTATCTTCATTGCTTGCGACTTGAGCGACATTTGGATTTATTGCAGGATTCAAGTAACCATAGTTTCTATTTTGAATTCGATGAACCATACTAACTACAGATTTTTCTTCTGGTGATATTCCATCCAAAGAAGTGGCAACAATGGATACTCTCATTTTACCATCCAATGAACTATCTGTAATAGAACCGATTATTACCTCGGCATCAGAATCAACTTCTGCTCTTACTTTATTTACGGCTTCTTCTACTTCAAAAAGTTTTAAATCTTTTCCACCCGTAATATTTACCAAAAGTCCTTTTGCACCCTGCAAAGAATATTCGTCGATTAGCGGATTGTTTAAGGCTAATTCTGCCGATTGAAGTGCTCTTTTTTCTCCTTCAGCTTCTCCTGTTCCCATCATTGCTTTGCCCATACTCTTCATAATATTTTCAACATCGGCAAAATCTAGATTGATAAGACCGGGTTTAACCATTAAGTCTGTTACGCTTTGAACTCCATGTTTTAAAACATTGTTGGATAGAACAAAAGATTCTTCTAACGTAGTATTCTCGTTTACTACCTTAAATAAATTTTGATTAGGAATAACAATGATTGTATCAACATGTTTCCTTAGTTCTTCTAAACCCTGATTAGCCCTACGCATCCTACTAGGACCTTCATACAGAAAGGGTAATGTGACAACTCCCACTGTTAAAATATTTAATTCTTTAGCTGCCCTGGCTATGACATGTGCTGCACCTGTGCCTGTACCGCCTCCCATGCCAGCCGTTATGAAAACCATATTGGCCCCTTGGAGAAAATTTATTATATCATTTAATGACTCATCTGCGGCAGCTTGGCCAACATCTAATCTTGCGCCTGCGCCCAAACCATTAGTTAAATTTGCTCCTATTTGAATTTTAGCTTTAGCTTTATTCAAATTTAAATCTTGTGCATCCGTATTAACAGCAATAAATTCTACACCTTCTAATCCAGCCTCTATCATTCCATTTATTGCGTTTCCACCTGCTCCACCAACACCAAGAATCAAAATTCTCGGATGTAATTCTTTAATTTCTGCCTTATTAACATTTATTGTCATCTTCCCTCCTTTGAAAATTGTGTTTCCCATTTTAGACTTGCTCTATTAAAATTAGCTTTTTTCCTAGCTTGCGTTTTGAATTTTTCAAACAATTTAGGTTCCCATATTTGAAAAGTTTTTCCTTGTCCCACAAAAAGCATTTTTTGTTTTATTTTTGCATGCTCTAACAATTTGTCAGGTATAGAGACTCTTCCCTCGCTATCAAACTGGAGATTCACACTATCTGATAAAACTGAGGTTGCAAAAATATCTCTTTTTTCCTCGAAAGGATTTAATGAATCTATTGATTCTGAAAGTTTTTCTATTCTGCTTTGAGGACAGGCCTCTATTGAAGGATTGTTAAATGAAGGATAACAAATAACCCCACTGTATCCCATGCTACTTAAATAAGATCTAAAACTAGCAGGCACCGATACCCTCCTTTTCTTGTCTAATTTGTTTTCGTGCGTAGATAAAAACATGTTTTTTTAAGTCAGAAGTATTCCAGGAAAAGTCACTATTAATTACTTGATCAAATCCTTTTAGTACCATATTCCCCTCCTTTGGGAATTCATGGGATAATATGGGTTTTCAACTTATACGTCAATACTTAATAAAAATTGAAATTTTGGTAGAATTTGTGCCAAAAATGAAGTCTTCCACAAGATTTAGGTACAAAGTTTGATTAAGAATTTTGAAAATAAATAAATTTTATTTGAATTGTTTAGATGAACTTTTAAATTAATGAAGTTCAATTAACTGTGGACAAAATAGTTTGCCAGATAAACTGTAAGCCGGGTTTTGTCATTTAAACAAGTCATTTATCTAGGCTAAAAGTCTCCCTTTAGCTCAAGCAACCAACCCTGATGGCTAACCAAAGACGATTATTGTTTTAATATAAAACATCGCCATCTCTATTTGGTCTTGCTCCCGGTGGGGTTTTCCATGCGTTTTTTGTTACCAAAAAACCGGTGTGCTCTTACCACACCTTTTCACCCTTGCCTTGATAAGGCGGTATATTTTCTGTGGCACTATCCCTGAGGTCACCCTCGCCAGAGGTTATCTGGCACCGTGTCTTTGTAGAGCCCGGACTTTCCTCTTTTATATATACACATAAAAGCGACTAGTCATCTATCTGGCACATGTAAAGATAATAGAAGATTTGGATTAATCAAGATTTATTTATCATTAAAAAACTTAGGTTTTTTGCAATTAATAGGCACTCTTTATCAATTACCCCTGAAATATATTCAGTTCTAAACCTTCTTTGAAAGGCCCTGATTATTTTATTTTCATAGGCAGATTTTTTCAATTTATACCGGGTCTGATAGCCGATTTTATTAATGCATTTAAAAAAAAATTTCTTTTCATACATGTTAGTTTTTTTTCTTCTATTCTTTTTTAACTCCTTATTTTTTAATTTGTGCCAAATTCCAATTTTTGAATTTGCAAGCTCTTTCCACGGAAACTTTTCACCTGGATCTTTTTTTCTCAAAGGGGCAATGTCTGAATGACCTACAATATTTGAACCAATTATGTTGTATTTGGCAATTATTTTTTTTGATATTTTTTTTAGAGTATAAATTTGTTTTTTTGAAAATTTTCTATAACCAAAATCGTGTCCAGGATTAACAAGTTCAATTCCTATTGAAAATTTATTAAGAAATTTAAAATTTTTCCAGCCTGATTTTCCCGCGTGCCAAGCCGAAAATTTTTCTGGAACAATTTTTGTAATATTCCCAATTTCATCAATAAAATAATGGCAGCTGACTTTAGATTTAGGACTGCAAAGTTTATTGAATGCCCCTATCTTAGATTGCATTCCAGTATAATGAAAAACTATTAGTTTTATCTGACTTTTTAATCTTTTTTTTCTATCAAAACTAGAAATGTGATTAAAATTCATATTTAACACCATTTATACAAGTAAAAGTTATAAAAAAACTTAGTTATTATTCAATATTTAGATATTTCCATTATAGGCATTTTTATATATATAGCATTGAGATATTAATTATTGGGGAAACGAATGAAAAGACTAATTATAATAATTACCATGATGTTTCTACTGTGTGCCAGTATTGCCAATGCGGGTTCAACAGGAAGTGAGAAGCTAAAAAAATCTACATCAAGTACCGCAAATGAGTGCTTTGAAGGCATTAGTAGAGCTATGTTTTCATTCAACCAGGTTGTAGATACTGTAGTTTTCGAACCACTTGCAAAAGGATACCGAGTTTTACCTACGGTGGTTAGAAACGGTACCAGTAATGTGATGGGAAACATTTCTAATCTCCTAACCATACCAAATAATATTCTTCAAGGAGATTTTGCTGAAGCTGGAAATACAGTTGCCAGATTAGCAATCAATACTACAGTGGGAATTCTTGGATTTTTTGATCCTGCAGAAAAAATGGGTTTTCCAAAGAAAGATAAGGAAGATTATGGTCAAACTTTAGGTGTTTGGGGAACTGGAAGCGGATGCTATTTTGTATTACCAATATTGGGCCCAACAACCGCTAGAGATTTTGCGGGAACTGTCATAAATATATGGGGCGACCCATGGTACAGTATGACGGTTTCAAATAATCCGATGATGGCTGAAGGTGTATTTAATGATAGCGATTATTATATTGAAAAAGGTACATCCGCTGTAGATTTTAGAGCAAAGAATATCGAATCATTCGACAATATAGAAAGAAATTCAATTGATTTGTATGCTTCAATAAAAAGCTTTTATTTACAAAATCGAAATAAAAAAATTAGCAATTCAGATAAAATCGTAGAAACTCAAGACGAAAGCGACTGGGAAGAGATAGACACAAAATAAAATCAAAAAGTAATGAAAAAAAAAAATTTAATTTTTTTTATAAATTTTTTGTTATTATTTCTTTTTCTTAACAATGCTACAGCGGACACTTCTGATCCGAAGAAATTTATCCAGGAAATAGTGGATGAAGCAAAAAAGATACTTGTTAAAACAAACACTGCAGAATATAAAGCCGAAAAACTTACAGAAATAGCTTTAGCTACAGTAGATATAAAAGGAGTTGGTTTATATACACTAGGTTCATATAGAAAAAATTTGACCGAAGAACAAAAGAAAGAATATTCAAATTTATTTAAGAAATATTTTTTGAAAACGTTTGTATCAAGATTAACCGATTATTCCGAACCAAAAATAGATGTAATCTCCTCTGATAAGAAAAATGAAAAGTATACCATTGTATCAAGTATTCTTCTTGCAACTGAAAAAAAGCCTGAAGTAAAAATTGACTGGAGAGTTTATACAAAAGATCCTGATAAACCTTTTGTAAGAGATTTAATTATTGAAGGGCTCAGCCTAGCAAGAACTCAAAAGGAGGAGTTCAGTTCTATTATTGAAAGCAATGATGGTGATATCAATGCCTTATTCAAAAAATTAAGAGAATTTATCAATAGTTAACGAAAATTTAATCTTTTTTTTCCTGTAAGCCGAATTATTTTTTTTTGCTCCTGCGATTTTTCTGTTGAGTATTTGAAAAAATTGTATTGCAAAAAAATTGGTGGGCCCGCCAGGATTCGAACCTGGGACCAATACATTATGAGTGTACTGCTCTAACCAGCTGAGCTACAGGCCCTTTGCTAAGTATATCCACACTTTTTATCCCTTTCCAAAATAAAATCTACCTAAAAATCCTAACCTATGTCCTCATGTACACCCCATGTACACCTTTTAACAATAAAGAGTAAATAATATCTACGTTTAATGCCGATCTTATTTAATTACTCTTAAATTAAAAATCCAGTATTTATTCACATTTATCCATTGTTCTTTTTTCAGTTGATTTCATTCTTTGTTCCACATGAAAACGCCTGTTTAAGTAGGACCCGTTTTCATTCTCAACTTTTAATCTTCCACAAGGGGTCGATACCCTTAAATTAATAGGGGTCCCAATAGTTTACACTATAGTGCTTGATTTAGACGGCCAGCCTCTTTGAAAACTTTTCGAAAGTTTAAGTCCTGTCCTAAAAAAAATTATAAAAATTTTAAAACTTTTTCACTTATCCCCTTGCTTGGGCAAGACGTTTGCTATCGTGCGATTTGCTAGGGCAAACCGCCCTCTCTTCCCGGGCTTCGCCCGGGTTAAATAGTGGGAACCATTTTGGATTTGGAAAAAGAATGTTTAGACAAAGGTTAATACCCCTTTTAAAATATTATTACTTTTAACAGTAGTTTCAATTATTGTTAAATCGCCTTTCCACAACTTAACCATTTTTGACACTTTTTTTTCGAGATTTTTATTTTTATCAACAATCAAACCTCTAGAACAATTCTTTTGAAAGATATATCTGGTATTTGATTCTCTATAGTCTCCAACTCCAATTTCTACAAATATTGGTACTTTAATATTTAATGAATATAACAAATAGTCTATTATTCCATCTTCACCTGTTTGGGAAAAAACTTTATAATCTGCATCACTCAAATTTTTGATTTTCGAATAATAGTGTCTCATTATAGAAAAATGAGATGACCCAATTGCAAAAATATTTCTATCGTTTGATCTTGATGCTATTTCGCTCAAAAAATTTTTTATAAAATTAATCATTTTAATTGCAGAATGTATGAAGATACTATCGCCCTTGTGCTAGTATTTGTAAACCTTTTTCCTCATCTGTTATAGTGGGTTTCATTATTTTACGATTCTCCATGACAACTTTTCTTAAAGATAGATCAATTTGCCTATTTGTTTTAGCAATTCTATCCTCAGTAAGTCTTAAATTACCAGTAGACACAGCGGATTGATTCGCAAATAAATTATGTTTTTGTTTACCTTTCTTTACTTTGTGGTTTTTCTTCAAAATATGAAACCTTAAGTCAGCATATACTTTAATAATAGGAAACAAAACTGCCCTGGGTATGAGTAAAACGCTCAATGAAAATAAAAAATCAATCGAGAGAAGAGTAAGCCATTTCATTTTATGTAAAAGTTGTTTGTTTTTATAAGATTCTTTTCTACGATTAAAATCACTAATCAAACCAATAAAAACTCCCTTTACACATATTTTATAAATTTGCGATAATCTATTTCTAATAGATTTATTATTTTTAATAATTAAATCTACGTACGCCTTTTTAGCTGCATAATGGTATAAATAAGACCAATAATGAACTTCTTTGATATTTGAGTTTGTTTTGTTCACATAATTCAAAATATGTGTATTTTTGTGTTCGGATATACGAATTAAATAATCTTCTTCTTCGTCTAATGTTTTTCCAATGACTCCTATTTGCTGGCAATATTCATATAGAGGTGTTCCCGCGGTATAGCCATGGCCAAAAAGGGGTTACTTACATTCCAATCATTTCCTAATAAATACTTTAACGATGCAGCAAATTGGGCCGATTCAATAACAGTTTCTTTTGTTTCACCTGGCATACCTATCATTAATTGATCAGTGGCAGTGGCTACGCCAAGTTTTTTACAATTTGAAATAGCATTATAAACATCTTTTGTTGTAAATTTTTTTTCCATTATATCTAAAATCTTCTGACTACCAGATTCAATACCAAATCTTATAGCAAGCATATTGTTTTCTTTGTAAAACTTTAAATCTTCATAAGTAACACTTGTAACCCTGACTCCTCCACACGACCAGTAAATATCGTGCTTTTTAAATATTCGTGCAGTCCCATAGGCTTGTGTTCGATTACTTAAGGAATTTTCATCATCGAGGCTTATACCTCTTACATTGTACTTTTCTTTTAATTCTATTATTCGAGACTCCAAATCATTTGGCGCATAAACTCTATAACCTTTTGTGTACCTTTGACAAAAAGTACAACGAGCAACACAACCTCTTACTGTTTGTATAGTTCCAATTTTTTTATTTTTACTTTTTTCATAAAATTTCAAACCCTCGGGATACAAATCACCTTGTAGTAAGTTTTCAGTTAAATTTAGAAGATTGTTAATGGGTTCATAAAATTCATGAATCAAATCACCATTTCCCCCAAATTTTTGTAACCCTAATCTGTGTTTATCAAGATCGGGATTTTGCATATCAGATGCAGACAATTGTTCCGCGTTACCTGTTACCTTAAGTTTATGATTTTCATCGATAAATGCTAATCCTTTTATTTGGTGTAATTCCGTATGATCAAGTTGGCGACGAGTAGGATGTAACTTAAAATAATCAAGCAATTTAAGAAAAGGAATTTCACCATCTCCCACTACGCAAATATCAGTTTCAGTTTTATACAATAAAACATTAGCAGAGCCTGATAGATGACCTCCTACGACGATCCACACATCGGGAAAAAGTTCCCGAAGTATTTTTGTTATACGTTTAACACTGGGGTAACAATGAGATAGTGTAGCACTTAAACCAACCACAGTTGGTTTGGTTAATTTGAAATTTTTGATCAATTCTTCATCTGATGGTCTCAAATTATTTATATCGTAAATGTCGCTACTGTAACCTACTTTTTCCATCCAAGTCATCAACCGTAAAATGCCCACAGGTTGTATGGGTACTTGATAATGATTACCGCGCGGAAGCAGAGGCTTTAACGTATTGCTCAATGAACCATCGGGAACAGAACACATTAAAATTTTCATTTGCATAT
>CAJWDL010000010.1 GCA_913030805.1 uncultured Candidatus Pelagibacter sp.
ATTAATTTTAAAGTGTCACAATTTTTAATTTTTATTTCTAAAAGTTTTTTCATTTCTTCACTTCTTTTTTCATTTTTTTTTCTTTCTTTTTGTTTTTTTACTTACCTCTATGCTATCACATCAACTATAGGTTCCAAAGAGGTAACGACTTGGTATCATATGACGGAAAAAAGTGTTCATTGAAGTGATACACTATTTCTATTTAAAATAAAATTAATTTACCAATTGATGTAGCCACAACTAAATCGTCGTAAAAGTGAGTTTTAAATCATCAGAGTCATAGGGGACAAATCGTCATTTAATACGCAGGTTTTGACGAAAAAAGAAAACGAGTATCAATCATCATATCACTAAAAAATCGTCTGTATTTTGTCAGACACTTGTCAGACACTTTACAAAAAAATTTATTTGAAATATGATTATTACTGTTGCGTGGTAAAGAGAATTTGAGGAAATGCTAATTTCGGGTCGTTACTTCAATTCCCTTCTCCCGCTCCAATTAAATGCATATTTCAAAAAATTTGTTAATAGAAGGTTGGCGAGGAATTAATCATTCCTATGCACTGATAAATCAATATCAAATTAGAGAACTATTAAAAAATAATAACTTTAAAATTTATTTTAAAGATATTCCCTTCCCTATACCGGAATGGAATAAAAAAAATAATTCTAGTGGTTTAGAAGATTTTGAAGAAAAAATTTCCAAATTAACTCAACCATCAAACAAATTAAAAATTGATATATTATATAGAATTTCATTTCCGTATAGAATGCATGGAGGAAATGCAAATAAAATATTTGTATTTGGAACTTCGGAATATCAAAAAATTGAAAACATGATTTATCAGGGCGAAGAATTAAATGTGAAATACATAAATACATCGATTAAAGTTATTACCTCTTCTAACTGGTCAAAAGTAGGTTTTATTAAAGAGGGATTTAAAGAAAATGACGTTATGGTTATACCTTGTGGTGTTGATTTAAAAATTTTTAAACCAATAAACAAAGAAAAGAAAATTAAAATTAGAAAAAAATTAAATATAAACAATGATCATTTTGTTTTTTTAAATGTTAGTGCAATGACCTGGAACAAAGGTATAAATAAACTGCTAGTAGCTTTTTCCGAAATTAAAAGAAAATACTCTTTTGCTAAATTAATTTTAAAAGATCAAGCGAATTTATACAAAGAAACTGCAAAAAATTATATTTCTATTACTAAAAAAAAATTTCCTAATTTATTAACTGATGAAGTGTTATCAAATATAATAGTTATTTCCAAAAACTTAACATTAAAAGAATTAAGCGAATTATATGGATCCTGCGATGCTTATGTTTCTTCTTATAGAGCTGAGGGATTTAATATGCCACCCTTGGAAGCGGCAGCCTGCGGTATACCTGCAATATTAACTTCCGGAGGTTCCACTGATGATTACTATGATCCCTCGTTTGTTTTGAAGATTGAGGGTACGAAAAAAACTTTAAATGATGGTAAAAATTATATTGAACCTGATTTAGAAAGTTTAATATCAAATATGTCAGATTTAATTGAAAAACGTAACTCTTTATTAAAAAAAAATAAAGCAATTTCATTTATTGAAAAAAATTTTACATGGAAGATTGTTAGTGAAAAATTAACTGATTTATTCATAAATGACTAAATCTGATTTTAATAAAGATATAGCAATTGCTATTATATTTGTAGTTTGTATTTTTTTTTTATGGAAGTCTGGTATTCTTTATTCTCATAGTCTTTTTCCAATTGTTAAAGAAGGACGATTACATATTTTTGCAGATTGGGCTTGGGTAATTAAGAATGGCATATGTAAGAATTTAGGTTTTGATATTTTTTACTCGAATGAATGTCCACTTTTTGGAAAAGATAATTTTCATTTCAATATAGGAAATATATTATTGTATATTCCATATTTTAAATTTTTAGAAAAATTTTATTTTTTTTATTTTCCATTAATGCTATGTTCTATTTTTATTTACACAATTATCAAGTTAATTGATCGGAAAAATTTCCTAAACATTGCATTATTAATTTTGATTGTTTTTTCTCCGCAAGTTTTACTTGTTTTAGAAAGATGCAATGTTGACCTGATTATATTTTTATTATTAATAATTATGGTTAAGGTCAATCAGCCATTTTTAAGTTTTTCTATAATAAACTTTGTTACTTTATTAAAATATTACCCTGCTGCTTTAATCACAAATTTTGTTGTAGAAAGAAAAAGGAGCTTCAATAAAAATATATTTATAATTTTGATTTTTTTTTTCACACTCACTTGCCTAATGTATTTATCAGGAGAAAGTTTTGGACTAATCAGATATAAACTAAATGCAGTATTACCGACGTGGGGAAATCAATTTTCCATACATTCATTTGCAATACTTTTAAGTAAACTTAGAAATTATGATTTTAATACAATTTTAATTATCGCTTTATCAGTATTTATAATACTATCATTTTCATTTTATAAATATTTTCAAAATACCTTAAAAAATATAGAGTTAGATGAAAATAATTTCAAATATAGATTATATATAGTAAGTTCAAATTTAATTATAGCTGTTTATTTAATCACACAAAACATTCATTATAGAGAAATTTTCCTTATCGCTTTATTTCCATTAATTTTAGAATTAAAAGATAATAAAAAGATAATATTTTTTAAGTATTTTGTTCTATTTATTATATTAAGATTAATTATTTTTTATTTTACTAATTATTACGTTTTTTTTAAAAAAATTTATAATCTACTCTACATTAAGGCATTTCTTGATATTGTAATGATGTCTATATTTTTCGGATTAACAATATTCTTTAATTTAAAATTAATGAAAAAACTATTTAATTACCGATTATAAAAAAAAATTAATGATATAAGATTTTATAAATTTAAATGAACATAATAAAATCGATAAGTTTAATGTTTCCACTTTATAAAGATAAAAGTACTGTTAAACTTATGATTACGAAAAGTTCTAATGTATTAAGAAAATTAAAAAGAAAATATGAAATAATAATCATTGATGATGGTTGCCCACAAAATTCCGGTAAATTAGCTAGAGAAGTTGCGAAAAAATTTACTAATATAAAAATTTTTTCCCACAAAAAAAATTTAGGTTATGGAGCTGCGTTAAAAACAGGTTTAAAGAAATGCAAAAATGATTGGATTTTTATGATCGACGGTGATGCCGAATATGATGTTAATGATCTTTTTAGATTACTTAAGGTTAGTAAAGATAATGATTTAGTAATCACATATAGATATAAAAAAAAATATAGTACTAATAGAATAATAATTTCATGGATATATAATGCAATTTTAAGACTAATATTTAGAATAAAATTTCGAGATATATCTACAGGTTCAAGATTTGTTAGCAGAAAGTTAGTTGAAAACATTAAGTTAGAATCAAATAGTCCATTTTTAGGTGCCGAGCTGGCTATAAAGGCAGGATTGGCAGGTTATAAAGTGGGTGAGGTAGGAATACATACATTTCCAAGAACCTTTGGTACTGGGTCAACGATAAGTGTAAAAAATATTTTATTGACATTGAAAGATATGATTTTATTTTTTTTTAAAATTACTGTTAAATGAAAAAGCTATTCTGTATCCAAGCCGTAAATTCTATCTTCAAAAAAAAGAAGAGGAAATTTATATTTTTTTAATAATCTAAAATTGGAGTTATCTAAAAAATTTTCCAAATCTTTTGTACTATAATTTTTGTACATTTTAGATAAATGAAATTCTAGAAGAATATACTTAATTTTTTTTTCTTTAATCAAATTTAGTGCACCTTCCAAGACTTCTTTCTCATGACCCTCTGTATCAATTTTTAATAGATCAATATTGGATATTTTATGATCATTACAAAAATCATCTAATTTCATAACATTTACTTTTTCCTCATAAATAAAAGATGATTTTGGCGAACCACCCACAATAAACGACTTAATTTTATACCACAAAGATAGATCATCTATCTCAGAAAATGTGCTTGTTGAAGATTTTTTATTTATTTTTAAGTTTCTAATTTCATTATTGTTGCCAAAGCTAAATTAAAACAAAATATTTTATTTTCTACACTAAGTAAATTAAGATTTAGATAGATTTTTTTTTGCGGTTCAAAAGAATAAATTTTCTCAAAATTTTCAATTTTTTTTATTAATTTTAAAAATTCACCTTTATGAGCCCCAACATCAAAGATAGTTTTAATTTTAAAATTTTTTAAAAAATTATAAATCTTCTTTTGGTGATAATATCTGTCAATAAAATTGATCAAAAAAGTAATAGTTTTTTCCATTTTTATTTAATTAATTCATGTATTATAAATTGAAATGAACAAAATAAAATCGATAAGTTTAATATTTCCACGTTATAAAAACAAAAGTACTGTTAAACTTATGATTACAAAAAATTAATTATCATTAAAATTTAGATATGGATATTAAAAAAATGTCATTAAGTGGCTGGGGAAATAATTTAAGTACTTTTTCAAATGTATATAATCCAGAAAACAATGATGAAATTATTAATATTATTTTAAAAGATAAAATTTCAGGTTTTATAACCAGAGGCTTGGGAAGAAGTTATGGGGACAGTTCTTTGGCAGACAATATTATTTCCTTAAAAAATTACAAAAAACTTTTCAATTTTGATAAAAATAAAGGTATTATTGAATGCAGTTCAAACTATTCTCTAGGTGAATTAATAAAAATTATTATAGAAAAAGGATGGTTTTTTAATGTCACCCCTGGATCAAAATTTGTTACTGTGGGTGGAGCAGTAGCAAGCGATGTACATGGCAAAAACCATCATTTAGATGGTAGTTTTTCAGATTATGTTGTTTCGTTAAAAATTATAACCGGTGAAGGAAAATTATATAATTGTAGCAGGAATGAAAATCAGCAACTATTTCAAGCTACATGTGGGGGAATGGGATTAACAGGTATTATAGTATCTGCAAAAATACAATTATTAAAGTTAAAATCGAAGTTTATTGATACACAAATTATAAAAACAAAAAATTTAAAAGAAACAATAGTTAAATTTAAAGAACTAAATAATAACAAGTATATAATAGCCTGGATTGATACAACTGCAAAAAATGAAGCTAAAGGCAGATCAATTATTTTTATTGGCAATCACTTAGATGATGGAGATTTAAAATTCGAAGAAAAAAAAACAATTTCAATACCTTTAAAATTTCCTGATTTTATATTAAATAAATATACAATTAAATTATTTAGTAAAATTTATTACCATTTTCACAAACATAAGAAAAAATTTAAACAAAACTTAAATAATTTTTTTTATCCGCTTGATAATATAAACAATTGGAATAATTTGTATGGTAAAAATGGATTTATTCAAATTCAGATTTTAATTGAAGAAAAAGATCCCAAAATAATTATAAATAAAATCTTAGATTTTTTTCAGGAAAGAGAGCAACATTCTTTTTTAGGTAGTATCAAAGAGTTTGGCAAAGGTAACGATAATTATCTATCTTTTCCGAATAAGGGCTATACTCTAACATTAGATTTAAAAATGACTAAAAAGTTAAATGAAGTTTATCAAGAGTTTGAGGACTTGTTAAAAAAACATAAGACCAAGATTCATTTAACAAAAGACTCATTTATGTCTGAGCAATACTTTAAAAAAACATATAGTAATTATAGTAAGTTTAAAAAAATTAAGAATAAATATGATCCATTAAATTTAATAAATTCTTTTCAATCTCATAGAATAGGTATTTAAACATGGGTTCAATTTTAGTCATTGGTGGAAATTCAGATATTGGATACGCAACAGCAAAAGTGTTTGCGCAAAATAAATATAATATTCATTTAGTCTCGAGAAATACTTCTCAACTCGAAATTAAAAAAAAAGAAATAGAGAGTCTTTATAAAGTTAAATGCAAAATTACACTCTTAGATATTTTAAATGAAGACAATGTAAATAATTTTTTTAATAAAAATTTAGAATCACCAAACATTATTTTAATTGCCGTCGGCCACACGGAAATAGATGAGAAAAATTATAAGAAAATAGCCAGTATTAATTATGTATCTCCAATGGTGTTTATCGAAAAATCCTTAATAAAATACAAAACTCAAAAAAAATTGAATACTATAATTGGCATTAGCTCTGTAGCGGGAGATAGAGGGAAAAAAAGGGGTTGCATTTATACTTCATCAAAATCTGCATTTAGCTCTTATCTAGATGGTTTAAGACAAAGACTTTATTCAGATAAAATTCATGTAATTACTGTAAAGCCAGGTTGGGTAGCAACTAAAATGACAAAAAACTTAGATTTACCTAAAATAATGATTGCAAGTGTTGATTTTGTTGGAAATAAAATATTTAAATCCTATAAAACCAAAAAAAACACATTATATGTACCAAAATTTTGGTCAATAATTATGTTTTTTTACAAAATTGTACCAGAAATTTTATTTAAAATTTTTACAAAATAAACTTTTATTTGAAAATTAAACAATGACACAACTTTCAGAAAAAAAATGTGTCCCTTGCGAGGGAAATATTTCAGCTTTTGATTATTCTGAGATACATAAATACTTGAAAAAAATAAATGGTTGGGAAGTAAAACAAAATGATAAAAGAAATTATTATTTAGAAAAAAATTTTAAATTCAAGAACTTTTTATCCAGCCAAAAATTTATTAATTTAGTAGGAGGTATTTCAGAAAAAGAAGGTCACCATCCCGATATTAGCTTTGGATGGGGTTATGCTAAAATTAAAATTTGTACTCATGCAATTAGTGGTTTGTCCGAAAACGATTTTATTTTAGCAGCAAAAATTGACAATATTTCTAATGTTTAAAGTGCCTAGTTTTTGAAAAAATCAAGACAGTTCCTGTTTTATCAGCCAGTTTTATTATCTCTTTGTCTCTAATTGATCCTTGAGGCTGAATAACCGCACCAACTCCTGACTGAATTAATTTTTCAAGGCCATCAGTAAATGGAAAAAAAGCATCAGAAGCAGCGACCGAATTTAAAAGATTTTTAAACTGAAACCTTTTGGCTTTATTTATCGCCAGATCACAACTGTCCAACCTACTTGGTTGTCCCGAACCTATTCCTATTGTTGATTTATTTTTGGCTAAAACTATTGCATTTGATTTTACGTATTTACAAATATTAAATGCAAAAATTAGACTTTCCGTTTCATGTTTAGATGGTTTTTTTTTAGAAACCACTTTTAAATTTTTTTTATTGATAATTAAATCATCCGAATCTTGATATAAAAAGTTTTTTTTATAAAAAAGGATATTTGAATTACCCTTATTTTGAAAGTTGTGTGCGTTTATTAATCTTACATTCTTCTTTTTTTTTAAGATTTTCAAAGCATCTGTTTCAAATTCATTTGCAATGATAATTTCAAAATAAAATTGGTTAAGTTTTTTTGCTAATTCTTTATTAATCTTAAAATTACATGATACTATTCCTCCATATGCACTTACAGGATCACAATTAAAAGCTAAATTAAATGATTTTAAATTATTTTTTTCTATTGAAACACCACAAGGATTTGCATGTTTAATAATTACAGTTCCATTATTTTTTTCAAAAGATTTTGAAATTGATAGAGCGGAAAAAATATCGTTATAATTATTAAAGCTTAATTTTTTTCCATGTAACTGTTTTATATTTGAATTATTTTCATTTGAATAAATTGCAGCTTTTTGATGTGGGTTTTCACCGTATCTTAAGTTTTCGACCAATTTTCCAGTAAAAGTTTTTTTATTTGGAAATTTAACATTAAACCTGTCATTAAAATAATTTGCAATGATAGAATCGTAATTTGCAATTTCATTAAATGCATTTATAGCCATTTGTTTTCTGAAATTCAAAGATGTTGAACCTTTGTATTTATTTATTTCGTGCATTATATTTATATAATTTTTTGGACTTGTGATTACCAAAACATCACCAAAGTTCTTGGCTGCCGCTCTAACCAAAGTAGGGCCACCGATATCAATATTTTCAATTATACTTTCAAAATTATTGTTTTTTTTTATAAAATTTTCGAAAGGGTAAAAATTTACAATAATCAAGTCTATTTCTTTAAAATTGTTTTTAATAAGATCAAGTTTATGACTCCTGTTACTTCTGATATTTAATATTCCAGCATGTATTTTAGGATGAAGTGTTTTTACCCGACCTCCAAGCATTTCATTGGATCCTGTAAAATTTGCAATTTCAATACTTTTAAAACCAAGTTTTTTTATTTTTTTATATGTTTTCCCCGAACTAATAATTTCAATTTTATATTTGGAAAGAAAAGGTAGTAAATTTTCTAAAAGTGATTTATCAGAAACAGAAATCAAAGCCCTTTTAATTTTAACTATATTTTTCATCAAGATATTTTTTTAAAACTCCATTCGATTATTTGATTTTCTCCATTTGTGATGCCTGGAATATATATGTTTTCATTTTCTGTAATTTTATTCTTATTTCCTAAATAAATGCCTTTTTCAATTAATACTTCTTTATTGTTACAACTAAACTTCCAACCCTCACCATTTTTTAAGCTCAATAAAATGGATTGAAAATTTTGAGTTTTTACTATTTTTATTCCAGGATAAATATGAAATCTAATTCCATAGCTTATATTATTGGCTTTTTCATTTTTAATTAAACTGTCCATTCCAAGGAAAATTTTCTCTTTTTTTATGAATTTTATGGATCGTTCATGAATATAACCATATCTGTTTTGATATCCATTATGACTGACAATAATATTTTCAAAATCTTTCTCACTAACAATTTTTTTTTTTATAATTTTCAATCCTTTATATAATTTATTTTCATGATTGATTTTAAAAGAATGACTGGTTCTAAAAGTACAAGAAGAATGATTATTTAAATATAAAGTTGAATGAGCGGCAGTAGATCTGCTTAATAATTTTATTTTATTATTTTTATTTATATCAAAACCTAAATTACAAATTAATTTTTCTTTGTTCGAAGTTATTTCGAATGAAAGACATCCAGATTGGTATTTTTTTGAATATTTGAAATCTGGAGAGTTTCCAATATCCATTATAAAAACTATTTTTTTATCTTTAAATATAACATATCCACTTTTTTCTTTTGAAGAATCCTTAAAATTGTAATTGAGATAATTTAGATATTTTTTAAATTCTTCGTTTTGTATTTCTGGAGCTCCATTAAAGAGTGGTAATTTATCCAAATTTTTTGATAAAAAACTATAAGACTTTCCGCAATTAAAAATTATTTCTTCCAAATAATCAGGTACTTGATTTTGTGATTCTTTTATCCATTCTTTTATTAAGATTAAATATTTTAGGCAAATCATTAATTCTTCGGGGTTTCTAGATTTTGGAAATCCTGAATTATCAAAATTATTATTAATAAATTTTTGAAGTATTGATAAACTTGATCTGTAATGTTTATTTTGATTTTTAAAAGTTAAGCCAACCAAAATTAATGATGAGCAATAAATTAATTTATTTTCATCATCTTCTGAGCTACCAATATTTATTGATAAGTGATTGGCTTGCTTTGTTATACTCAAAATAAATTTTTCTTTATATTTTGGACCAGATCCTTCTATAGTTAAATTAGAATTTGAAATCCAAGCAATTAGTCTTTTGCTTAGTATATCTAATTTCCATGTTTCTTCATCAAAATCATTATTGTTATCAATCCAATTTTCAATAATAGTTTGTGTTGAAGTTTTATTTGTTTTTATATCTAGAAAAGTAAGCCATAAAAAATTATGTAAATTTTGAAATTCTGATTTATTTTTGGAGCTTAATTTCCAAAGGGAATTCAAAGTGTAATTTTCAATTTTAATTTTTTTTTTATTAAATGATGTTAACGAATTAATTATATGTAGGCTTGGTTTGTAATCAAATTTAGAAGGTAAATTATTTGAGATTTTTTTTTTATAAAAATTTGATTTGAAATATAATATTTTTAATTTAAATAAAAAAAATTTAGAAATTAAAAAAAAGTATTCACTTATACTTTTTATTTTTTGCATTAAATTAATGGTTTCTTAGAGTCTCAATGTTTTTTTTAATATTACCTTCGTTGTCTTTAAATATTGTAGTACCTGAAACTAAAATATCAACACCTGCTTTTTTAACTATCTTGGCATTATCAAAATTAATTCCTCCATCTATTTCAATTTCTACAGCGAATTTTTTTTGATCAATTTCTTTTCTTAACAATTTTACTTTTTCCAGTGTTTCTTTTATAAATTTTTGACCTCCAAATCCTGGATTTACGCTCATTATCAAAACTAGATCAATTAGACTAAGAACAGGTAGAACTTTTTCTATAGTTGTCTTTGGATTAAGAGATACACCAGCTTTTTTACCATATTTTTTAATTTCATTAATTGTTTTAACTAAATTATCAGTGGATTCTGGATGTATTGTGATTATATCCGCGCCAGCTTCTGCAAAGTTTTTTATATATTTATCAACAGAAGAAATCATCAAGTGCACATCGAAAGGTAAAGAAGTGTGTTTTCTAAGGCTTTTTATTATTTCTGGGCCAACAGTTATATTTGGAACAAAATGTCCATCCATTACATCGATATGTATTAAATCCGCGCCAGCTTTTTCTAATTCATAAATTTCGGTACCTAATTTACTAAAATCAGCGGATAAAATTGAAGGAGATATTTTAATTTTTGAAGACATAGAAAAATTTATATTTTTTATTTTAATAAAATCAAAAAGAGGTTTTAAAAAAACCATTCATTAAATTTTTTAGATCTATTTGTTTCGTCTATTTTTAATTAAACTATCAACTACGGATGGATCAGCTAAAGTAGTGGTATCTCCAAGTTGATCGTGTTCATTAGCTGCAATTTTTCTTAAAATTCTTCTCATAATTTTTCCCGACCTAGTTTTAGGTAAAGAAGGAGAAAATTGTATAAAATCTGGAGTTGCAATAGGTCCAATTTGTTTTCTCACCCAAAGTTTTAAATCTCTCTCAATTTCACCTGATGATTTTTCTCCAGAGTTTAAGGTAACATAACAATATAAGCCGTTTCCCTTAATATCGTGAGGATAACCAACAACCGCTGCTTCAGCAACTTTTGGATGTGCAACAAATGCGCTTTCTATTTCGGCAGTACCAAGATTATGTCCCGATACAATTATTACATCGTCTACACGTCCGGTGATCCAATAATATCCATCCTTATCTCTCCTACAGCCATCACCGGTAAAATATTTTCCATCATATTGTGAAAAATATGTGTCAATAAATCTTTGATGATCTCCATAAACTGTTCTCATCTGTCCAGGCCATGATAAAGTCATACACAGTCTTCCTTTGCATGGTCCTTTTAATGTGGTTCCTTTTTCATCAACGATAACTGGCTTAATGCCATAAAATGGTTTTGTTGCAGATCCAGGTTTTAAATCCATTGCTCCTGTTTGAGGTGAAATTAATATTCCTCCCGTTTCAGTCTGCCACCAAGTGTCTACTATTGGGCATTTTGAATCACCTACGGTTTTAAAATACCACATCCAAGCTTCTGGATTAATTGGCTCCCCTACAGTTCCCAAAAGTTTTAAAGATTTTCTGCTAGTTTTTTTAACCGGATCTGCCCCCTCTTTCATTAGGGCTCTAAGTGCCGTTGGAGCTGTATAAAAAATATTTATCTTATACTTATCAACTATTTGCCACCATCTAGAACTATCGGGATAATTTGGTATTCCTTCGAACATTACTGTTGTGGCTCCATTAGCCAAAGGTCCATAAATAATGTAGCTATGTCCTGTAACCCAACCAATATCGGCAGTACACCAGTAAACATCTTTATTTTTGTAATTGAAAATATATTGATGTGTCATTGATGTATAAACCATGTATCCACCAGTGGTATGTAAAACGCCCTTAGGTTTTCCAGTTGATCCTGAAGTGTAAAGGATAAATAAAGGATCTTCCGCGTTCATCTCTTCTGGATTGCATTTATCAGAAGTATTTAGAGTAATGTCGTCATACCAGATATCTCTACCATTAACCCAGTTGATTGCATTACCTGTTCTTTTTACAACTACGCATTTTTTTATACTTCGACACTTACTTAGAGCTTCGTCAGTAATTTTTTTTAGCGGAATAATTTTACCACCTCTTACACCTTCATCAGCTGTAATTATGTAATCAGATTCACAATCATCTATTCTTCCAGCTATTGAATCTGGAGAAAAGCCACCAAAAATAATGGAATGTATTGCTCCGATTCTTGCACAAGCTAGCATCACAAAAGCAAGCTCAGGAATCATAGTTAAATAAATAGTGACTCTATCCCCCCTTTTAACTCCTATGTTTTTTAATCCATTTGCAACCTTGCAAACATTTTCATGAAGTTCTCGGTAGCTAATATTTCTAGAGTCCTTTGGATTATCTCCAACCCAAATTATTGCTGTTTTATTTTTCTTTTTACCAAGATGTCGATCTATGCAATTTGTAGAAGCATTTAAGGTTCCATCGTAAAACCATTTTATTTTAACATCAGTCTTACTATATTTTACATTCTTAACTTTTGTATAGGGTTTTATCCATGTAATCCTTTTTCCTTCTTTTTTCCAAAAACCTTCGTTATTTTTAATAGATAAATCATATTTCTTTTCGTAAGCCTTTTTATTCACATAAGATTTTTTTATCCAATCTTTAGTTGTTTTAATAACCAATTCTTTTTCAGCATTTGTAATAATTTCTTTTCTGGTTTTATAAATTTGTGATCTTTTCTTTTTTGATTTTATTCTCTCAATTTTTTTTAATTTTGCCTTTCTGGGTTTTTTTTTATTTCTCCTTGTTTTTTTCTTTTTTCTAGCCATAAATTTTTCTCATGTATTAATCCATATTACTCATCTTACATATTTTTTTCCAGTACTTTGTATTAATCTCCATAACTGATAATCGACTTTGTTTTACAAGCGCTAATTCTTTAAAAAATTTATCATTTTTTATTTTCTCTAAAGTTATTGGTTTTGATAATTCATCTTCTCCACGAACCATAACCGATACAAATTTATTAGCTTTATCTGTCTTGTCTCTGAAATATTCCTTAATTATTCTTACAATTCCTATGATTCTTTTTTCTTTACCACTATGATAAAAAAAACATAAATCATTTTTTTTCATAGCTTTTAAATTTTTAGATGCTTGATAATTTCTTACTCCATTCCATTCTGCAATTTGGTTTTTTGATTTTAGCTGATCTTTCCATGACCAATTTTGAGGTTCAGTTTTTAGCAACCAATATTTCATTTAAAGTTTTATTCCAGCTCCTTTCAAGAAGGGAGCTTTTTCGTCTAACGGCCACCTAGCTTTTGCAGGAAAGTCTAACTTATTTAAAAGACCCAACTTAAATCTTTCTATTCCAGTCCATGCAATCATTGCTGCATTATCACTACATAAATTTATTGGTGGAAAAACTGGTTCAAAATCCTTTTGCGTTGAAAGATTGATTAATTTTTTTCTTATTTTTTTATTAGAAGCTACCCCTCCAGCAATTACAAAAGTATTTTTTTTGTTATTATAATTTTCTTTAAACAAACTCATTGCAAATTTGCTTTTTTCACAAAGTATATCTTCAATTGTTTTTTGAAATGAAGCTGCAAGATGATATTTTTCTTTTTCATTTTTCATTTTTTTTGAAATTTTTAAAACTGTAGTTTTTAATCCAGCAAAAGACAGATTACACCCACCTTTATGAATTATTGGCTTGGGTAGTTTAAAGTAATTTTCATTACCTTTTTTTGCAAATTCTTCTATCATTGGTCCTCCAGGAAATTCTATTCCTAAAAGTTTAGCGGTTTTGTCGAAAGCTTCACCCACAGCATCATCAATTGTAGTTCCTAATCTTACGTAATTATTAACACCTCTGACTTCTAAAAATTGTGTGTGTCCTCCAGAAATTAACAAAACTAAGTAAGGAAAATTGATTTTTTTTACGAGTTTTGGACTTAAGGCATGACCTTCTAGATGATTTACAGCAATTAAAGGTTTATTAAGAGAAGCTGCTATGGCTTTAGCAGCACTTAGTCCAACTGTTAAACACACAATTAATCCTGGTCCAGCAGTTGCGGCAATTCCATCAATATCATTTATATTTGTTTTGCTTTCTTCCAAAGCTTTATTGATAATAAAATCAATTTTTTCAATATGTGCCCTTGCTGCTATTTCGGGAACCACTCCACCGAATTCCTTATGTTCCTCTATCTGACTTGAAACAATATTAGAGAGTATTTCAACATTACCATTGCAATCTTCTCTAACTATTGAAGCTGCTGTTTCATCACAACTTGTTTCTATACCTAAAAAAATTAATTGTTTTTTCATTGATTTATATTTTACCAATTCATAAAAAAATCAATATAAATAAACTCTTAAATTTAAATTAATGATTAAAAATAAAATTATTATAGGATCGAGAGGAAGTAAACTTGCAATTCTTTATGCAGAAAAGGCCAAAGAAACTATTTTATACAACAATGTTGATTTAAATAAAGATTCTATCGATATAAAAATTATTAAAACAACAGCGGACATTCATTATTCCAAAAGTCTATCTGAAATAGGAGGAAAGAGACTTTTTTCAAAACAAATTGAAGAAGAATTACTAGATCAAAAAATTGATATTGCTGTCCATGCTTTAAAGGATTTACCTTCAGAAGAAACAAAGGATTTAGAAACCAAAGTTTTTTTAAAAAGAAATGATCCACGAGATGTTTTTATTAGCTTAAAATATAAATCAATAACTGATTTAAGATCTAATTCAATCATTGGAACTAGTTCTTTTCGAAGAGCTGCACAATTAAATGTTTTAAGAAAGGATTTAAATATTAATCTTATAAGAGGAAACATAGATACAAGAATCAATAAATTGGAAAAAGGAAATTTTGACGCAATAGTTTTATCATACGCAGGTATAAAGACATTGGGTTTAGAAAAAAAAGTTTCTCAAATTTTTTCTATTGAAGAAATGTTACCATGCGTTGGTCAGGGAGTTATTGTATTACAAACTCGAAAAAACGATCAAGATATTTTAAATTTGATTCATAAAATTAACGATCCGAATACACTTAGCTGCGTGATTGCTGAAAGAGCAATGCTTAAAACAATCAAAGGGGATTGCGATACAGCTGTTGGAGGACTTGCTACAATTGATGACAATCTGATAACATTAAAAAGTGAACTTTTTTCAATAGATGGTAAACAAAAATTTTCTTCCAAATTTTCAGGGGAGATCGATGAAGCTGAAGAAATTGGAGTTAAAGTTGGAATAAAATTAATTGCTCAGGCTGGCAATACTTATAAAAATAAATAATATATTAAATGCACATTATTATAACCAGGCCGATTGAAGATTCTTTAGAATTAATGAGAAGTTTAAATCTTGCAAATCATACAGTTACACATCTTCCTTTAATAAATATCAAAAAAATTTCCAATAAAAATGTTAATTTTCATAATTATAAAGGGATAATTTTTACAAGCGCAAATGCAATAAAGTTTTTGGATACTAAAAATATTCCAAAAAACATTCACTGTTTTTGTGTAGGTGGAGCTACTGAAAAAAAAGCAAAAGATTTTGGATTCTATAATGCAATATCAGCCGGTGGTAATGTTGATGTTCTCATCGAATTGATTATTAGAACGTTCGATAAAAATTTTGGAAGATTACTCTATGTTAGTAGTGAATTTATTTCAAAAGAATTGGATTTTGAATTGAAAAAAAAAGGCTATTCGGTTGACCGAATAACAAACTATACTTCAGAACCAATTAATCAAATTAAACAAAATACTCTAGATTATATTAAAAAAAATACTCCAGATATTATTATTGTTTACTCAGAAAAGAGTGCTATTAATTTAAAAGATTTAATCAAAAAATACTCACTAGTTGACGTAATGGTACTATCTAATTTAATGTGCATTAGTAAAAAAACTTCAAAAGTATTAGAATTTATTAAGTGGAAAAAAATTATTTTTTTTAATCCTGGAGAAGAAGAATTTTTTTTAAATAAAATAAATTAATTTATGGACCTAATTAAAAATTTTATAAATCTATTTTTAGAGGTTTGGAATGATGGTATTCTAGGAATTGATATATTTCAAATATTAATTGGTCTTGGAATTTTTCTAATTTTTTTATTATTTAGAGGGTTAGTAGGCAAAATAATAATTCGGCGTTTAGAAAAAATAGCAAAAAAAACTTCAAATAAACTCGACGATACTTTTGTAAAAGCGATGGAAGGTCCTGCTCGATTTTTTCCAATTGTAATAGGTTTTTTTATTGCAAGTTATTATTTAGAATTTGGTTCAGAATCTCAGCAATGGATTGATGATTTAAATAGAACGCTAGTCACCGTATTAATTTTTTGGCTATTGCACCAGTTTATCGAACCACTCTCATATCTTCTAACAGGTTTAGACAAAGTTTTAACAAGAGAACTGATAGGCTGGATTACCAAATTACTGAAAATACTTATAATTATTTTAGGTGCCGCCGCCGTATTAGAATTATGGGGTATAAAAATTGGACCAATTATTGCTGGATTGGGTTTATTTGGAATTGCCGTTGCCCTAGGTGCGCAAGACCTATTCAAGAATTTAATTTCAGGAATTTTAGTATTGGTGGAAAAAAGATTTAAAGTTGGAGACTGGATTATCGTTGAAAATATTATCGAAGGAATTGTGGAACGTATTGGATTTAGATCTACAGTAGTTAGAAAATTTGATAAATCTTTGGCAATTATTCCAAATTTTCAATTTGCAGAAAATGCTGTTATCAATGTAAGTGCAACGACAAATTGGGGAATTAGTTGGATAATAACTCTGCAATACAACACAACGATTGATCAACTTAAAAAAATTAGAGATGAAATAGAAAAATATATTACTACACACAAAGATTTTAAAGTTAATATGGGTTATGCAGTAAGAGTAGATAAATTTTCTGACAGTTCCATTGATATGTTTATCAGGTGCTTTACAGTAACCAATGATTGGGGTGAATGGCTTGGGGTTAAAGAGAGATTAGCGTTAGAAATTAAGCAAATAGTAGAAAAGAATAATGCGTCTTTTGCTTTTCCTAGTCAGTCTATTTATGTCGAAAAAAAATGAAATCGTTATTTCTTTTAATAGACAGCGTTATTAATATTTATATTTGGTTAATTATAATTAATGCCATACTAAGTTGGTTGGTAGCATTTAATGTTTTAAATACCCAGAATAGATTTGTTTTTGCGATACTAAATGCCACCCATCAGCTAACAGATCCTGTTTTAAATAAAATTAGAAAATTCATCCCTAATTTAGGTTCAATAGATATTTCACCCGTTGTCCTGATTTTATTGTTATTTTTTATCAGAAACTTGTTTTTTGAACTACTTGCTCCAAATTTATTTTAATTAAAATTATGCTTAAAATTGATGGAAAAAAAGCAGCAGCCGATTTAAAAGCAGACCTTAAAAAAAAGGTAGCAGAACTCAAGTCCACTTATAATGCCGTTCCAGGATTAACTGTAATTTTGGTTGGCGAAGATACTCCAAGTCAGATTTATGTAAAAAATAAAGAAAAATCTGCAAACGAAGTTGGTATTAAATCTGAAGTGATTAGATATCCAGAAAAAGTAGAAGAAAAAGTTGTTTTGGATAAAATTAAAGAACTTAATGATAATAACGAAGTTTCTGGAATACTGGTTCAATTACCTTTACCCAAGCATATTGATAAAAGAAAAGTTATTGAAGCTATAAATCCCAGTAAAGATGTAGACGGTTTTCATCCAATGAATGTGGGTAATTTATCCTCAGGTTATGAAAGCAATATTCCATGCACGCCATTGGGTTGTTATTTGTTAATAAAAAATATTGAAAAAAATTTAAATGGAAAACATGCAGTTATTATCGGAAGATCAAACTTAAATGGCAAACCTATGGCTCAATTACTTTTAAAAGAAAATTGTACTGTAACCATTACACATTCCAAAACAAAAGATCTAAAAGCAGAATGTGCCAAAGCAGATATAATTATTGCTGCTGTTGGAAGACCCAAATTAGTTAAAGCAGATTGGGTGAAAAAAGATGCAATAATTATTGATGTTGGAATTAATAAAACCGACTCTGGATTGGTGGGAGATGTTGATTTTGATGGGGTATCAAAAGTTGCAAAAGCAATTACCCCCGTTCCAGGAGGGGTGGGTCCAATGACAATTGCCTGCTTATTAAATAATACCGTTGAATGTTTTAAAAAGGCTCAATCTAGTTAACGAAGTTTTTTCTTATGAAAGTTAATAAATCTTTCTATATTTGATTTATTAAATGTTTTGTTTTCTTCAAAGGAAACTTTCTTCATGGAATAAGCACTGCTCTTAGTTTGTCTTGAAATAATTATAATATTACCTTTGTATAATTTAAGTTTAACAGATCCATTTACTTTATTTCTTTTTAGATCCACGATTTTTTGAAGTTTAAATCTTGCTTTTGAATACCAATAACCGTTGTAAATAAGTTCTGCGTATTTAGGCATAATTTCATCTTTTTTGTGCATCGTTTCTTTATCCAAAGTAACAGATTCAATTGCTCTATGGGCAGTTGTTAATAAAGTTCCACCTGGAGTTTCATAAACACCTCTAGATTTTATTCCAATAAATCTGTTTTCAACCAGATCAACTCTGCCAATACCATTCTTACCTGCAAGGATGTTTAATTTTTGTAAAAGATTTCCTGGAGATAATTTTTTACCATTAACAGTTATTGGATCTCCATTTTTAAATCCCAGAGTTACAAAAGAAGCTTTATTTGGTGCTTTTTCAGGAGCAGCTGTTCTTTGATAAATAAATTCTGGTGCTGCATTTTTAGGATTCTCTAAAACCTTACCCTCGGTTGATGTGTGATATAAATTATCATCTACAGAAAATGGTGGAGCTCCTTTTTTATCTTTAGGTATGGTGATTCTATTTTTTTTTGCATATTTAACCAAATCTGTTCTTGAATTTAATTTCCATAATCTCCACGGAGCAATTACTTTAATTTTTGGACCAAAATAATAATATGCAAGTTCAAATCTTACCTGGTCATTTCCTTTGCCTGTTGAACCGTGAGAAACTGCATAAGCTTTAAATTTTTTAGCTATTCTTATTTGTCTTTTTGCTATTAAAGGTCTGGCTATTGAAGTTCCCAATAAATAAGTTCCTTCATAAACAGCATGACCCCTTATCATTGGATAAACGTACTCTTTTACAAAAATATCTTTCAAATTCTCAATAATAATTTTTTTAACACCCAGTGATTTTGCATTTTTAATGATTGTTTTTTTATTTATTTTTTGTCCAATATCAGCCGTGTAAGCAATGATTTCGGCACTATAATTTTCTTGAAGCCACTTTAGAATAATTGATGTGTCTAATCCCCCAGAATACGCAAGAACAATCCTTTTATTACTTTGCATTTCAATTTAGCTACAATTTTTTTTAGCAGTATCATAGGCTTTGGTAAAACCCATTAATGAATAATGATCAATAGTTTGTTTTCCTTTTTCTGTTCTTCCAATTATCATCACTCTAGAAGCTTTTTTCATTGCTTTAATAAATCTTTGTTCCTCTTCAGCATCACGAATCCACGCAAATTCTTCTTCTCCAGGAGAAAAAAAATCATAAGTTTTTTTCCCTGTTTTTGCTTTTACAATCTTATCTTTCTGAAAAGTATACCCAGAAGTAGCACTTACTTCGTCTTTTATGTCTTCGGTAGGTCGAAAACTTACGAATAATCTTGAAGGATTTCTTTCAAATTTTTTTGGGGCTCTTAGTATCGGAATAGATTGGGAAAAACAAATTTTGTTATTGTTTTCAGTTACGATAAAAGTTTCCCAATTTTTAAATTTACCAGTACTTTTAAGATCTTCAGCAGACCTAGCTGAAAATGAAATTAAAATTATAATAAAAGAAATATATAATGAATTAGTGAATTTTTGGGGCATGAGTTTTGTGTATTATTAAAGATTAATTAAATTTTTTCAATATATTGAAATTTTACTTTTTAGCTTATATATAGTCTATATGGAATTTAACAGGCAAAATATTCGATCAAAAGCAAGTTCAGCTGAGACGCATGTAATTGACGAAGGCTTGAGATCTTACATGTTGAAAGTTTACAACTATATGTCTTCGGGCGTATTATTGACCGGCATTGTGTCATTGTTGTTATTTAAACTTTCTGCTGTAACCAATTCTGAAGGTGCGATTACCGGTCTAACGAGCTTAGGTAATGCCCTATATAATTCAGCTTTAATGTGGGTTGTAATGTTAGCGCCGCTAGGTGTTGTTTTTTACATGAGTTTTGGAATTGCTAAAATGAGTTCATCAAAGGCTCAAACTACTTTTTGGATATTTGCTGCTTTGATGGGAGCATCATTATCTTCGATTTTCTTAGTCTATACTGGCGCAAGTATAACAAGAGTATTTTTTATCACTGCAGGAACATTCGCGGCTATGAGCATATATGGTTATACCACTAAAAAGGATTTAACACGACTTGGTTCATTCTTAATGATGGGTTTAATAGGAATAATAATTGCATCAATAGTGAATATTTTTATGAAATCTACCATGATGTACTTTGTAATTTCCATAATTGGAGTTTTGATATTTGTTGGGCTGACCGCATATGATACACAAAAAATAAAAAATATGTATTTGGTCAGTGACAGTGGGGAAGTTATGGGCAAAAAAGCTGTAATGGGTGCACTAACTCTTTACTTGGATTTCATTAATTTATTTATAATGTTGCTCAGGTTATTTGGTCAAAGAAGATAATTTTTCAATTTACAAGCTTCAATTTTTTAAATCTTGTCTTATATAACAATTCTTTCAAATTTTTGGATATATTTAAAATGTTTCCTCGAGAATCCGACGTAAAATATTTTAGATTTTTATTTTTTAATTTATAGTTTTTATGTATTCTAAATTCTGCGTTTTCAGAAGCTCTTTTATATACATCAAAACTAACTTTTTCTTTTGAAATATTCAGACTATAATCTTTCCAAAAACCTTTAGAAACCATTTTGGAATAAAGATTAAGAATAACTCTTAATTCAGATTTGTTAAAAAAAAGATTTATTTTCTTCGTTGCTAAATTGGAATTTTTAATTATAAGTTTTAAATGATTCATTTATTTTTTAATTTGATATTTTTTTATTAATGGAATTTGTGAAACAGTAAATAAAAAACTAATTGGTAATAATCCCCAGACTTTAAAATTTACCCAAAATTCTTCCGACTGAGTTCTCCATACTATTTCATTTAAAATAGCTAGAAAGAAAAAAAATAATATCCATCTATCATTAAACTTACTCCATCCTTCATCTAATAGCTTAAACGAATTTTTAAATAATTTTTTGAGCAGAGGTTCTTTAGAAAAGAATTTTCCAAATATCAAAACCAATGCAAATAATATGTTTACCACCGTCGGTTTCACATAAATAAAAACAGGATTGTCAAAATATAATGTCAAACCTCCAAAAAATGTTATTACGATTCCACTTGCTAAAGGCATAAAAGCAACTTTTTTTTCTAATAAATAAATTATTGCAAGTGATAATAGGGTTGCAATTATAAGGGGAGGTATGGCAACCCTTAAATTAAGTCCGCTTTGGTAGTAAAAAATAAAAAAAATTAAGAGAGGTCCAAAATCTGTAATAAATTTAATGAATCCTTTATTCATTTAAAATATGTTAGCATATCCATATAACTTTGAGACATTTTTTGCTATTGATTTTTTTTTAAATTTAACTATTTTGAGTTTATCCGATGGCAACTAATTCAGCGAAATTTTCAATAGGCAATATTGTTAAACATAAACATTTTGATTTTAGAGGTGTGATTTATGATGTTGATTTCGAGTTTAGTAATTCTGAAGAATGGTACCAATCTATTCCAAAGGATGTCAGACCAAGAAAAGATCAACCCTACTATCATCTTCTAGCCGAAAATGATGAAATTACGTACGAAGCCTATGTTTCGGAACAGAACTTAATTTTAGATGATTCTAATAAACCCATTAAACATCCTCTAATTAATGAAATATTTTCAGGCAAAAAGGGTTCGGGATATTTTAAGCCCTCAAACTAAATCAATTTGCCCCAAATTAAACATAGTTCTTACAAATCATAGACAAATTATGATGCATAATGTTTGTATAGCCTAGTTAGGGGCGTTTATTCAAAGCATCATCATCTCCCTCTTCGCTCTTAATTAGGCTAGTCTGTCGAATATCAAATTTGTTATACATATATTCAAAGCATCATCATCTCCCTCTTCGCTCTTAATTAGGCTAGTCTGTCGAATATCAAATTTGTTATACATATTATTTATTTTCATAAAAATTTAGAAAAAAATGAAAAAAAACAGATTTTTCAAACCAATTTGTTGTTTATAATAATGATTGTGAAGTATATGTTAAAGTATATGAGAGCACTAAACAGAATTTTGTTTTCCATAATATTAATTTTTGGATTGACCTCAATAGGGTTTGCTGAAGAAGAAAAGTTACAATTACCCAATACACAATTGAATATGTATTCTGGAATGTTTGACTTTAGCGACGAAAAACAAAGAGCGGTGTTGGTTGGATTTCAGCATCAAAATGAAGAATTATATAGAGAAACATTTTTAGGAACATTATCACCTATTACGGGTGGTTTTATAACAGAAAATGCTGCACTCTATGCTTATACGGGAATTGAGTGGAATTTTGATTTAGGTCCAATAAATTTTACACCAAGTTTTGCACCTGGACTTTATGGTGAAGGAGATGGAAAAGATTTAGGACATATTCTGGAATTTAAAAGCGAGGTTCAAGCATCATTTAATCTTTCAGAAAATAGCCAGCTCGGCATGTCCTATAATCATATCTCAAATGCAAGTTTGGGAGATAAAAACCCTGGGGCAAATAGTTACATGTTCAATTTTTTGAAAAAATTTTAAAATGAAATTATAAGAAAATGAACCTTAAAAAATGTCATAACTTTGATGATTATAGAAAATTAGCAAAAAAGAAATTACCATCTCCCATATATCATTATATTGATGGTGGTGCAGATGACGAAATAACTTTAAAAAGAAATACTGAGTCGTTTAATGACTGTGATTTAATACCAAATGTATTAAGCGATGTAAGTAATGTGGATTTATCCACAACTGTTTTAGGACAAAAAATTGATTTTCCGCTTTTTCTTTCAGCAACTGCTATGCATCGTCTCTATCATCATCATGGAGAACGAGCTACAGCAAAAGCCGCCGAAGCAATGGGCACGATGTTTGGCATATCAACAATGGCAACGGTAAGTATTGAAGAAATTGCAAAATTAACGAAAGGTCCTAAGCTATTTCAACTTTATATCCATAAAGATAAAGGGTTAACCGACAATTTAATTGAAAGGTGTAAGCAAACTGGTTTTAATAGTATGTGTTTAACAGTAGATACAGTTGTGGCAGGCAATAGAGAGAGAGATCGTAGAACAGGATTTACCACTCCTCCCAAATTAACATTGGCTAGTTTATTAAGTTTTGCACTACATCCAGGTTGGACTATTAATAATTTAGTGCATGAAAAATTTAAGTTGGCAAATATCGTTCACATGACCGACAAGGGTAGTAGCATTGATAAATCAGTTATAGATTATATAGACGAACAGTTCGATCCTTCAATGAATTGGAAAGATGCAGAATATTGCGTAAAAAAATGGGGAGGTCCATTCGCCCTTAAAGGCGTTATGTCAGTAGAAGATGCAAAAAAGGCAATTGATATTGGATGTAGTGCGATAATGATTTCAAATCATGGCGGCAGACAGTTGGATGGTTCTAGAGCGCCCTTCGATCAACTTGCCGAGATCGTTGACGCTGTTGGAGACAGGATAGAAGTAATTCTTGATGGTGGAGTTAGAAGAGGAACCCACGTTTTAAAAGCTCTAGCACTTGGAGCAAAAGCTTGTAGCTTTGGCAAAGGTTATTTATTTGCATTAGGAGCTGCGGGACAAAAAGGCGTTGAATCCATTTTACAAAAAATGAAGGAAGAAATAAACCGTGGCATGATCCTAATGGGTTGCAAATCCGTTAAGGAACTCAATAGAACAAAAATCAAATTTAGATAACAACTAATTTTGATTTGAATCAACGTCTTAATCAAACCAGCAATGTAATTATAACATTTTTCTGTACGATATAATCTTGTTATTAAAATGATATGAAAATTGTAGAAAATGTAAATAGACTTGGTACCGAGACAGCTTTCAAAGTCTTGGCGGAAGCAAAAAAATTAGAAAAAGAAGGAAAAGAAATTATTCATTTAAATTTGGGTCAACCTGATTTTAAAACTTCAAACCATATAGTTGATGCTACAATTAAAGCCTTAAAAGATGGACATCATGGTTATGTACTGCCACAAGGAACAATTGAATGCAGAGAGGCTGTAAGTAGAAAAATTAAAAGCCTCTACAATGCCGATATTAGTTCCGAGAGAATAGTTATTATGCCTGGAGGAAAACCGACAATGTATTATGCCATTACTTTGTTTGGTGAGCCAGGAACAGAAATTATATATCCTGATCCGGGCTTTCCCATTTACGAATCTATGATTAACTATGTTGGCGCAAAAGCAGTTCCTATAAACATGCTTGAAAATAAAGATTTTTCAATTAATCCTGAAAAAATTTTATCTTTAATTAACAAAAATACAAGATTAATTATTTTAAATAATCCGAATAATCCTACGGGCGGTTTTACAGAAAAAAATAAAATTGATCAACTTGCCGAGGGTCTAAAAAATTTTCCTCATGTTGCAATTTTAAGTGATGAAATTTATAGCAGACAAATTTTTGATGGAAAAAAAATGCCTACTTTTTTCAATTATCCCTATCTTTATGACAGATTAATTGTTCTTGATGGATGGAGCAAAACTTACTCCATGACAGGTTGGCGATTAGGTTGGGGTGTATGGCCTGAAAAATTAATTGAACATGTAATTAAGTTTTGCATAAATAATCATTCATGTGTAAATGCAGCTGTCCAATTTGGGGGTATTGCAGCTTTGGATGGACCTGAGAATGAATTAAATACTATGCTTGAAAAATTTGCTCTAAGAAGGAAACTTATTGTTGCTGGCTTAAACAATCTAAAAGGAGTTGAATGTAGTTTGCCAGGAGGAGCATTTTATGCATTTCCCAATGTTAAAGGAACCGGAATGACCGGTGAAGAATTTACAAGAAAATGTTTGCATGAAGCTGGAGTTGCTGTAGTTCAGGGAAGAGCATTTGGAAAACTTGCCGAAGATTATGTAAGATTTAGTTTTGCTGCTTCAAGAGAAAATATTTCAAAAGCGCTTGAAAAGATAAATAAAATGCTTCAATAAACCTTATTAATCTTTTTGATCAACTGATTTATTGAGTTATAATAATTGTTTATGACGCAATTAGTAATGCCTAAAATCGACAAAAAAATATTGTCGAATAAAGAAACGATTGTAAAAAAACTAAAAGAAATTACCAATTCAAACAATGTTTTAAGTCATGAAAGTGAGCTTATACCTTACGAAACAGATGCGCTAACAGCCTACAAACAAATACCTTTAGTGGTGGCGCTACCGGAAACAACCCATGAAGTCAGTGAAATTCTAAAGTATTGTAACAATGAAAAAATTAAAATTGTCCCAAGAGGTGCTGGGACAGGTCTTTCAGGGGGAGCCCTACCTTTGGAGGATAGCATTGTATTAAATCTTGGAAAATTCAACAAAATACTGGAAGTTGATTTTGGGAATAGATGTGTAGTTGTTCAACCCGGAGTAACAAATTTGGCTATTACCAAAGCCGTTCAGCATAAGGGATTTTATTTTGCCCCGGATCCATCCAGTCAAATTATTTCTTCAATAGGAGGCAATGTTGCAGAAAACTCTGGAGGAGTTCATTCTCTAAAATATGGAACAACTACAAATAATATATTGGGAGTGGAAGTAGTGTTAATGGATGGCACTATTTGTCGATTTGGTGGAAAAACTTACGATTCAGAAGGTTATGATTTATTAGGATTAATTTCGGGTTCAGAGGGATTATTGGGTGTGATTACAGAGATAACGGTTGAAATAAAAAAAAATCCCCAAACCGTAAAAGCAGCTTTAATTGGTTTTCCAACAATCGAGGATGGAGGAAATTGTGTATCCAGTATTATTGCTGGTGGCATCGTTGCTGCTGGCATGGAAATGATGGACAAGGTTTTAATTGAGGCTACGGACAATTTTTCAAAAGCGGGATATCCAAGAGATGCCCAAGCATTGTTAATAGTAGAATTAGACGGAACTAAATCCGATGTTGATGAACTAATTAATAAAGTTAGCGAAATTGCAAAAAAAAATAATGCAACAAGTTTAAAGATTAGCAACAATGAAGAAGAACGATTAAAGTTTTGGGCCGGAAGAAAGGCAGCATTTCCTGCCTGCGCAGCTATGTCACCGGACTATTATTGTATGGATGGAACGATTCCAAGAGGAAGATTAGCTGAAGTCCTGAAAGAAATAAATCGATTGTCTAAAAAATATGATCTGCCCGTTGCAAATGCATTTCATGCAGGAGATGGTAATCTTCATCCAATTATTATGTATGATGCTAATAAAGAAAAGTCATTGGAAAAAGCAGAAGAATTTGGAGCAGATATTTTAAAATATTGCGTCAAAGTGGGAGGAGTATTAACCGGAGAACATGGAGTTGGGGTTGAAAAACGCGAACTCATGTGCGAGATGTTTAATGATAATGATATCCAACAGCAATTAAGAATTAAAAAAGCTTTAGATTACAATTCTTTATTAAATCCCGGCAAAGTATATCCAATATTAAAAAAATGTGTAGAGGAAGGAAGAGCTCGTGTTCACAGAGGAGAATAGAAATTCTCAGATATCCCAAAATTCTGAAAATAGTTTTAGTCCGGATAATGAACTGGAAGTTTCAAAAATTGTAAAAAAACTTTACCAAGAAAATTTATCAGTTGAAATAATCGGATCTGGCTCCAAAAGAAGAATTGGAAAAAAACTTAAATGTAAAAAAATTTTAGATCTTTCCAAACTCTCGGGTGTTATTGAATATTTACCTGAGGAACTATACATAAAAGTGAAAGCATGTACTCCCATCGCAGAAATAGAAGCGCTGTTAAAAAAACATAACCAAGAGCTTGCTTTTGAACCACTGGATTTAGGTTATATGTTTTATGGAAAAAGCAACAAAGGGACTGCTTCAGGACATGTGTCGTGTAATTTTTCTGGATCTAGAAGATTTAAAGTTGGCAGTATCAGAGATCATGTTATTGGTTTTAGGGCGGTTAATGGAACAGGGGATATAATAAAATCAGGGGGCAATGTTGTTAAAAATGTCACCGGCTATGATCTGTGCAAATTGATTTGTGGATCATTTGGCACTCTCGTTGCATTGACCGAATTAACTTTCAAAGTTTTGCCATCCAAAGAAAATAGTAACACGTTAGTAATTCATGAATTGTCAACAAAAGATGCAACAGCAATGCTAAATAAAGTCGCTAGTTCAAGTAGCGATACATCAGGTGCAGTTTTCTTGCCGTTGGAACCAAAAAATGGAAATTATGAACAAAATATAGAAAGTTTATTTAAATTAAATGATCTGCAATATAAAGGTCCTTTTACAGCAATTAGATTGGAAGGGTCCAAAACATCAATTCAAGAAAGGCTAGCTAACTTAAAAAAAGAATTAGATTTGGATGGTAAAGAAATATCGAATTTGGATACATATCAATCAACATTGTTTTGGGAAAAAATCAAAAATTTAGAGTTTTTCAATAATTCAAAAAACGCTGTTTTACGCGCTGTAATACCTCCATCAAGTTGTGTGAAATTGATAAATTTTTTAGATAATAAATATAAATATTTTGTTGATTGGGGAGGCTCTTTAGTTTGGTTTGAGGTTAATGACTTATCCAATAGTAGTTTGCAACCGATAAGACAATTTATTTTGGAACTTAATGGGTACCTAACGGTTATTAAACATCCTGACGATCAAAGATCACTAGAAGAAGTTTTTACAGTTGCTCCAGATCGGCTGGATATTTCAAACAACATTAAAAAAAGTTTTGATCCTAAAAAAATATTTAATCCTGGAAAAATGTATTGAGGTGATTGGATGCAAACAAATTTTTCATTAGAACAGCTGCAAGATCAAAACAACAAGGCTTGCGAAGAAATTTTCAGAAAATGCGTCCATTGTGGTTTTTGTAACGCAACCTGTCCCACTTATCATTTATTAGGAGATGAATTGGATGGCCCAAGAGGCAGGATATATATGATTAAAGATATGATCGAAAACCAAAAAAAACCAACCGAAAATATTGTAAAGCATATTGATCGTTGCTTATCATGTTGCAGCTGTATGACTACCTGTCCTTCAGGAGTTAAATATATGCACGTTATTGATTATGGAAGAAACTATGTTGAAAAAAATTATCAAAGACCTTTTTGGGATAAAAATATTAGAAAAGTATTATCAATAGTAATTCCCAACCATTATATATTTAGACTTGCCGGTTTTTTTACTCGATTTGTAAAACCTTTTAAATTTCTACTTCCAAAAAAAATTAAAAATATGGTTGCTTTAATGCCAACAAACTTTCCCAAAAAAAAATTAAAGGATAAAAAAGTCTACCCGGCAAAAAATAATGAAACAATTGCTAGAGTCGCATTACTGACTGGCTGCGTACAAAAAGTTATCTCTCCTCAAATTAATGAGGCTACAATTAGATTGCTCAATCGACATGGTGTAGAAGTTGTTGTTCCAAAAAAAATAAAATGCTGTGGTTCTTTAAATCATCATCTGGGAAAAGAGCATTCTGCACATAAGGAATTTAAAAATAATATACTTCACTGGTATGATGAATATTCAAAAGGCGGCCTGGATGCTATTATTTCAAATGCCTCGGGATGTGGCACAACCATAAAAGACTATGGATTTGTTTTTAGAGGAGATGGTGAACTTAAAAAAAAGGCAAAGAAAATTTCAGAGCTTACAAAAGATATTTCTGAGTATTTAACCCAAAGCTTAAAACTTAATTTTAAAAATATAAATAAAAATTATAAAATTGCATATCATTCGGCATGCTCTTTACAACACGGTCAAAAAGTTCATACGGAACCAATGGATTTGATAAAAAAAACAGGCAATGAAGTAGTTGAAATTCCTGATGGTCACCTTTGCTGTGGATCTGCAGGAACTTATAACATGCTACAGGATGAAATTGCAGAAAGACTACTTAAGGAAAAAATAATGAATATTGAAAAGATTAAACCAGATATAATTTTGACAGGCAATATTGGTTGCATAACTCAGATTTCTATTGGTACAAAAATTCCAATATTACACACGGTTGAAATTATTGATTGGTATACAGGTGGACCGAAACCAAAAATTTTATCAAAGTTGTGAATAAAATTTTAGTAACAAGAAAATTATTAAGATCCAACGAAGAAAAAATATCCAGGTTTTTTGATGCCAAATTAAATTTAAATGATGAAATTTATTCACAAAATAAGTTAATTGAACTCAGCAAAGATTGTGATGGAATTTTATGTTCCATAACTGATAAATTTGATAAAAAAACAATCAATCAACTTTCTAATTCAATAAAAATTCTATCTAATTTTGCAGTTGGATTTGGAAATATTGATTTAAAAGCAGCAGAAAAAAAAAAAATTGTTGTTACTAATACTCCTGATGTTTTAACAGATGCAACAGCAGAAATTGCAATGCTATTAATTCTTGGCGCAGCTAGAAGAGTTTCAGAAGGAATAAAATCGGTAAAAGATAAAAATTGGAAATGGTCCGTTGATTTTTTAATAGGTAAGCAACTTGAAGGCTCTAAATTAGGAATTTTAGGAATGGGAAGAATTGGTAGAGCAGTTGCATTAAGAGCAAAAGCTTTTGGAATGCAAATTCATTATCGTAATAGATCAAGATTAAAAGCTGATTTAGAAGCAGGAGCAACCTATCACGAAAGTATTCAAAGTTTATTTTCCGTATCAGATATTTTATCAATAAATTGTCCAGCAACGCCAGAAACAAAAAATATAATTAACAAAAAAACTTTAGAATTTTTTTCTACGGGAGCTATCATAACAAACAGCGCAAGGGGAGATATGATCGATGATGAAGCTTTGGTTCAAGCTTTAATAAATAGAAGAATTTATGCCGTGGGTTTAGATGTTTATAAAGGAGAACCAAATATTTATCCGGGATATTTAAATCAAAAAAATGTTTTTATTTTACCTCATTTAGGTAGTGCTACAAAAAAAACCAGAACTGCTATGGGGAACTTAGCAATTGATAACATCGTTGAATTTTTTGATAAAGGTAGTTGCAAAAATAGGGTAAATTAAATCTAACTTTTATATTATATACTTGTTCATCATATTACTTTTTAGATAAATCGATAATGGAAACAAAAAATAATACAATATTTATGGCTTTATCGCCTCATAATGGATTATCTTACAAATACCAAGCTCCCAATAGCGCGGATGGTTTCACATTTGTATGTTTCAATCCACTCACAGGAGATAAGGCGATGTGGGAGACTGGAATAGGTGCAAGATTTATCAACCAAGGACACGGCTTGTTAACATGGAATATGCGCGGACAAGCAAACAGTCCTTTCAGTAATGGTGAAATTCATGAGGATAATATTGTCGGTGATGCGATATGTTTGCTCAAAAAAATTAAGCCGCAAAATCCAGTGTTTATTGGTTTATCGATAGGAGGACTTTATGCGGCTAAAGTATATCTTGGTAAAGAAAATTATCCTTGTCTTGGCCTCGTTCTTATCAATACTTTGCGTAAAATAGGTCCCCGACTTTCGTGGATCAATAAGTCACTTGTGCGACTAGCCGAAACCGGTGGACTTGATTTACTTCGTGATGTTTATTCACCTCTTTTGTTTGGAGAAAAATGGCAAGCACAGAATCATGAAAGTTTTTTGAAAAGTTACTCCTATACGTCAATTAAAAAAAACGATGGTGCTTGGCATCTATTAAAGGCTGGCGAAAATACAATGTGGAATGTTAACTGGGAAACGATAGATGTTCCGGTTTTTAATATCACTGGCTTACAGGATCAAATTTTTAGAAATGACAAGGTAATCGCTGAAATGTTAACACAATTTCAAAATATCAAAAGCATCGAATATAAAGATGCTGGTCATATGATTCCAGTTGAAACACCCGAACAGCTCGCTAAAGATATTCTCAAATTTATTGAAAGATTGCGATGATCCAAACGACCAACAAAAATGAATCTGCGTGGCATCGCCATGCATGGATTGCATATTTAGCTGTTTTTATTGGAGTTATAGGTCATGCGAGCTCGGAGTTTGTGGCAAAAATTATTTCCAACAACTCGACAATTACAGGACCAGAAATTTCGGTATGGCGATTTTTTTTTGGCGGAATAGGATTGGTTATTGTTTCACTGATGATTCCGTCATCACGTGATCTTGTGACACCGATCAAGAAAAACGGAATGTCGCTCATGCTTTTTTCATTATTCGGTGTAGCAAGTGCTTATCTATTTTTTCACTGGTCACTTGATTATGCAACGGTACCACAAGTAGCAACTGTCGTGACCACAATTCCAATTTTTGTTGGACTAATCAATCTTTATGCTAACAAAGTATCAATTGGTGTAGCTAAAATTATTTCTGGTCTTGGGGCTGTTTTTGGCGTTATTCTTCTTGTTACCGACGGAGCGTTACTAGCTCTATCTGGCGATTCATCAAATCTTATCGGAATTTTTATGGCAATTATGTGCGCGTTTTTCATGTCAGGATATTTAGTGTTGATAAAACCTCTTATTAAAGAATTCGGTGCTTTACGAATTACTGCCATTACGCTTTTTCTTGGAGGATTTATATTATGGATTGGAGTCGGATTGCTATTTGGACGCTGGGTTGCGTTTTGGGATTTTAGCGATCTTGCATTTACAGTCATGGTTGGAATCATTGTGATTATTCTTTACAACACCACATTGACCCAATGGTTATGGATTGGTGGATTGGCAGCGGTTCCCGATATTACTCGCGGCAGCTATCTTTTTTTTCTTAAGCCGGTAGTAGCCGCATTCCTATCAGTAACTTTTTTAGGAATCAGCCTAAGTATTTGGCAGGTGTTTGCCATATTGATTATTTGCAGCGCTGTAGTAACTGAAGCTTTAATTAGCTATTACCAACAAAAAAAATAAATAAAAAAATAATATAATATTTATAGTTTTATCGCCTCATCATGTGTAATTTAGCGGAAGATTGCTGGTATATTTAATCTCTTCCATGGAAAAACTTGATGTAACTTCAGAGAAATCTATTTTATCGGTCAGCTTTTTATAAAACTCATTATATTTTTCTATACTAGGAACCAATACTTTGAAAATGTAATCAACCGTTCCGCTTAACCGATAGAATTCTACAACCTCCTCCATTTCGGCAACTGCCTTTATAAATCTTTTTGACCAATTCATACTGTGTTGACTTGTTCTGATTTGAACAAAAGCGATAATGGGAAGATTAATTTTCAGTCGATCAACAACGGCCACTTTTTTTTTTATATAACCTTGCTTATAAAGTTTGTTAATTCTTGCCCAACACGGGGTTGCTGACAAGTTTACTTTCTTAGATAATTCAGCAATCGGAATGTCGGCGTTATCTTGTAAAATTGACAATATTTTCTTATCGATCTCGTTCATGATATTTTATTCTATTATTTTAGAACATTATAGATTTTTTAACTATAAAACAATAATAACTTGATGATTATTAACTTATTTTTCTACAAAACTTTACTTTATTAGAATTATATCCTAAAAGAACTAAAAAGCGCTGATTTTAAATCAAATTGCAAGCGCGGTAGAAATCCTGCTAAAGCGATGTTTGTAAACCACCGTTTTAGCCGGTGGTTTTTTTTGGGATCAGATTTCAATTAGAAACCAGATGTTTAAGTTTGAATTTGTGTATCCGGCATAATGTCAAAACACTAAAAAAGGTTAAATAAATAAAAAGGAAGTAATGAGCAATTCAAATATAATTACAAGTGAAGATGTTTTTCAATTGGTTAATGGTTTGACATTAAATCAAAAAATAGAACGTTCTTTAAATTTAATAAATGATGCTCATAATAAATATGGAGATAATTTAATAGTTGCAAATAGTTTGGGCAAGGATTCTTGCGTTGTTTGGGATTTGGCAAAACAAGTGTCTTCTGACATTAAAGGTTTTATAGTAACTACACCTTTTAAACCTGTAGAG
>CAJWDL010000011.1 GCA_913030805.1 uncultured Candidatus Pelagibacter sp.
CTCATTGTAATGCAGGTTGGCTTGCAACAATTGATTGGGGTACCGCAACTTCTCCGATCTATCATGCGCATAAAAAAGGAATTAAAGTTCATATTTGGGTTGATGAAACAAGGCCAAGAAATCAAGGAGCTAATTTAACTTCTTACGAATTAAATGAAGAAGGAGTATCCAATACCATTATCGCAGACAACACAGGTGGAATACTTATGCAAAGAGGTGAGGTTGACATGTGTATAGTTGGAACTGACAGGACTATTGCAACAGGCGATGTTGCAAATAAAATTGGTACTTATTTAAAAGCATTAGCTGCTAAGGATAATAATGTTCCCTTTTATGTAGCTTTACCAAGTTCGACGATAGATTGGGAAACTAACGATTTAAAAAATATTCCAATTGAAGAAAGAAATTCAGAAGAATTATCTTATGTGGAAGGATTAGATGAAAATAATAATGTTAAAAAAGTATTAATTTATCCAAAAAAAAGCAAATCAATGAACTTAGCTTTTGATGTTACTCCAGCAAAATATATAACGGGACTTATTACCGAAAAAGGTGTTTGTGAAGCATCTAAAGAAGGTTTAAAAAAATTATTTAAATAAAATTAATTATAATTCTGATGAAATTAAGCCATCCAATGGTTTTGGATGAAACCATGTTGATTTAGGAGGCATAAAACCTCTTGCTTCAGCGACATTTATTACCTCATCAATTTTAGTTGGACATAGCTTAAAGGCTAATGAAAATTTTTTAGAATTAACATTTTTTTCAAGTATTTTTGATCCATGAATTCCAGAAATAAATTTTAATTTTTTATTTAACCCTTTTTTATTTTTGAGAAGTCGATTAATTATATAATTGCGGAGAATAGTTACATCTAATTTTTTTACCTTTTTGATAAATTTTAACCAATACCATTTTTTATTTAAGTACATACAAAATTCTTTTGGTTTAACAGGTTTGTAAATTTTTCTTAGCTCTTTAACTTCAAAATTTTTCTTTATAATTCTTAATATTTCATCATTGTTTAAATTAGATTTAACCAAAGGATTATAATCTAATATTTTTATTTGATCTTTTGGGAAAGCAACAATCATAACAGATAAATTTTTATTAATTTTAAGCATAGCTTGAACTCTATGATGTCCGTCACAAATATAGAGTTTTTTAATTATTTTTAATCTTTTTTTAATTTCTTTTAATTTTTTTTTATTATTTAAAACCCATAATTCATGCTTACATTTATCAAGTGATTCAAATGAATAAGTTGGTTTAAATTTTATAATTTTATTTAATGTTTTTTTTAAATTACTATTTTCTTTGTAAGCAGTAAAAATCGGTCCAATTTGCGTTGATAAACTTGCAATTTGTTTTTTTCTTTCGATTACTCTGTTTTCAAAAGTTTCCTCATGCCCAAGGATATTTTTATCATTGTAATTTGATAAATTTATTTTTCCAATAATTCCTACTTGTTTGTGTTTTTTAAAAGTAATTTTATATATATAATAACAGTCTAAAATATCTTTAATTAACAATCCTTTCTTTTTCATTTTTAAAAGATTTATCTTGGATCTATTAAAATTCTTAGAAAGCAAAATATTTAAAAAATTTAAAGATCTTTTTAATTTAAAATTCTTTTTTAATTTTTTACCTAAATATCCAATACTTGGTGTTGAAATTTTTGAAGCTATATTAATTTTTGGTCTTAAACCTTTGAATGGATTGATTAAAATCAAATTATATTAATCGATTTTTGGTAATTCTTCTAGAGCTTTGTTAATGCCAGCTTCATCGTATTTGTCTTCTTCAAGCTTGTTATCAAAATAGTCACCATAGGCTTTCATATCAAAATGACCATGACCACAAAGGTTAAATAAAATAGTTTTTCCTTTACCGTTATTTTTGCATTCCAGCGCAGCTTCTATTGCGCCTTTAACAGCATGCGTAGCTTCTGGAGCTGGGACAATTCCTTCTACTCTTGCAAAATTTACACCAGCCTCAAAACATTCTTTTTGACCATATGCCTTTGCTTCTATTGCTCCTATTTCTTTTAGATGACTAACCATTGGCGCCATACCATGATATCTTAATCCACCAGAGTGAGTTGATGGAGGAATAAATTGAGAACCAAGAGTATGCATCTTTACTAGAGGAGTAAGTCTTCCTGTATCCCCAAAATCATATGCATATTTACCTTTTGTTAAAGAAGGACAGGATTTTGGTTCACATGCAATTACTCTTGTATTTTTTTTCTCTCTAAACTTTTTTCCTAAGAAAGGAAATACTAAACCTGAAAAGTTGCTTCCTCCACCAGTGCACCCAACTAAAATATCTGGATAATCTCCTGCCATCTCCATTTGTAACAAAGTTTCATTTCCTACAATTGTCTGATGCATTAGTACGTGGTTTAATACACTTCCAAGCGAATACTTTGTATTTTTATCTTTTGCAGCCATCTCAACAGCTTCAGATATTGCAATACCTAAACTTCCAGTACTATTTGGATCTTTAGCAAGGATAGCTTTTCCACTTTCTGTTTCGCTTGAGGGACTTGCAACACATCTTGCCCCATAAGTTTGCATAATTAATTTACGGTAAGGTTTTTGTTCAAAACTTACTTTCACCATATAAACATCTAATTCAATTCCAAAAATTGAACATGCATAAGCTAAAGAACTTCCCCATTGACCAGCTCCTGTTTCTGTAGTTATTTTTTTTGTTCCTTCTTCTTTATTGTAAAAAGCTTGTGCAATAGCTGTATTTGGTTTGTGGCTTCCAGTAGGACTTACCCCTTCATATTTATAATAAATTTTTGCGGGAGTATCTAAAAACTTTTCAAGTTTTCTTGCACGATATAATGGAGAAGGTCTCCATTGTTTATAAATTTCTCTAATTGGTTCTGGAATTTCAATTTCTTTATCTTGCGAAACTTCTTGTCCAATAAGTGCCATTGGGAATAGTGGTGCCAAATCATCTGGACCAATAGGTTTTAGTGTTCCTGGATGAAGAGGGGGTGATAAAGGTTTAGGAAGATCAGCAGCGATATTATACCAATTTTTTGGCATTTTACTTTCTTCTAGAAAAAACTTTATTCTATCGGACATAATTTTATATTCTTATTTTCTATACTAATTTTCAAAAAATCAAGATCTAAAATAACACTATTTATCTCAAAGAAGCAGCTATATTGCCACCATCAACAGTAAGAACGGCTCCTGTAGTTTTTTTTGATACAGCTAGATGAAAAAAGGCTTTAGCAACGTCTTCTGCTTTAACTTCACTCAATAATAAATTTCCTTTCATATAATCATCAGTACTAATTGATCTTGCTTTTGCTCTTGTTTTGATCATTTTTTCATTCATTAAACCACTCCTTATTCTATCTGCATTCACTCCATTAGATCTAATTCCATAAGATCCATAATCTACCGCATATTGCTTACATAAACTAAGTAAAGCAGATTTAGGCAAACCATATGGTCCAAAGTTTTTTCCAGGATTTACTGATTGTTTTGAAATATTAAATAATAAGCAACCATTAATATTTTGTTTTTTCATTATTTTAATAGTTTCAGAAGCACAATTTTGATGAGAAAAGAAATTATCTTCGAAACTTTGTCTTAATATATTATCGTCTATTTCACCTATTGCTCCATTGGTCGCTGTTCCAGCGTTTGAAATTAAAATATCTATTCCTCCATATTTTTCACAAATTTGATTGAAAGCTTTTTTAACACTTTTCTTGTTTCTTACATCGCAATGAATGCAGAGATCTTTAATATTAGATTGTAGATCTTTTAATCTTTTTAGATTATAATCAAGTAAAACAACTTCGGCTCCACAGTTTTTAAACATTTTATAAGTTTCAAGACCAATAGTTCCTGTACTACCGGTAATTACAAGAACATTACCTTCAAGAAGTTTTTTTTGTTTTTTAATTTTTGCTTGTTCTAGTGACCAATATTCAACATCAAAAAGATCTTTTTCTGAAATAAATTTATAAGTAGAAGTTTCTTCAACTGAGGCAATAACTTTAGCATTAGTTTCAGCTAAATCTCCAGCAATTTTTGCTGCACTTAAATCTTTCCCAATGGCAAACATTCCAACATTTTGTACCAAAACTACTCTTGGAGAAGTATCTAGCATTACCTTTTTTTCTTTAACCTTTTTCTTGTTTATATTGAAATAATTGAAGTATTTTTTTCTATAATTTTTAAAAGCTTTTATTGCTGTGGTTTTAAATTCATCAATAGAAGAATTTTTTTTTGGTGTTATTATTAAAGGGAAAGGTTTAACCCTAATTACGTGGTCTGGTGTTGCAGTTCCTTTTGATGAATAGGATCTTACATTTTTTCCATTCATAAAATATTTTAGGTGTTTATTTAATCTATAATTAACTATGAATTTTTGATCTTTATTCTTGGATAAAAGACCTCTTATTATTGGAGCAATTTCATGAGCATCAAACTTTGTAGAGAAATTTTTAATTTGTTTAATTTTTTTAACTTTAAGTTTTTTAACAGCTCTTTCAGCCTGTGAGACATATTTTATCATTAAGCTATATGCTTCTTTAGCATCATTATTAAAAGTAAAGATTCCATGGTTCATTAATATTAAACAGTTAATGTTTGGATTTTTTGAATAAATATTATCTATTTTTTTGGCTAACATAAAACCAGGCATTACGTATGGCACTATACTAACTTTGTTTCCAAATATTTTTTTGCAAAAATTTAGTCCCCCTGGTCTGTTTGTTAAATTTAAGATTGCATCCGAGTGTGTGTGGTCTACATATTTAAATGGTAAAAAAGCATGTAAAAATGTCTCAACTGAAGGATTTGGTGATTTAATATTAATTAAGTTTCTTTTTTGGAAGCTAACCATATCTTTATCAGAAAGATATTTTTTCTTTTTCATAGCTAACAATGGTTCCAGTTTGACTGCTGGCAAACCTTCAGGTTCTATATCTGCCATATCCCAACCACTGCCTTTTACACATAAAACTTCGTATTTTTTTCCATCTATATCTTTGATTCGCGTTTTTACTGAAGTATTTCCTCCACCATGCAATACTAATTTTTTATTTTTTCCCAATAAACGACTAGTATAGACACGCAAGGCAACATCTTTTGAAAATCCAAGATTTTTATATTTTTTTGTGAATTTTTTAGCTTCGCTATCTGTCCAATTGTTTTTCAAAATCAACTCCGTAAGAAATATTTATAGCAGTTTTTTATTTGAAAAAAGTAAAAAATTTGAATAGTTTTAAAAAACAAGCAACGATTCGAAGTTTAAAAAATGGGTAATTTTATATGGTAAAAGTTGGAGAGCATATCACTTTGGATTTTTTGGGTACAAAGCAAGCTTATAGCCCAAAGTTTTTCGGGAAAATAATTTACAAAATTGCAAAAGCTGCGAAAGTGGAGATACTTAATGTTTCACAGCACAAATTTAAACCACAAGGATTTACCTTAGTTGCACTTTTGGCGGAAAGCCATATGAGTTTTCACACTTTTCCAGAAAAAAATATAATAAGTTTTGATTTTTTTACCTGCGCAAATATTTCACCTTCGGTAGCATTAAATATACTTAAAAAAGAGATTAAACATGAAAGAGTAGTAGTTAGAAAATTTGATAGAAGCACTGTAAGTCTTTACGATGATATTTATAGTACACCTGGTCAAAAAAAATATTATGTTGTTAATAATGTTCTTGAAGATTTTGTTTCTAAAGTTGGTCAGCATATAGAAATTTTAGAATTAGAAGAATTTGGAAAATCTTTGTTTATAGATAGCGAACTTCAAGTTTCTGAAAAAGACGAACACATCTACAGTGGACAGTTTGTAGGTTCCGCTATGAATTTAAATTCTAACAATTCCAATGCAGCAATAATTGGGGGAGGCGATGGAGGTGTAGCTAGAGAATGTTTATCCAGGAGATTTAACTTTGTTGATTGGTTTGAATTAGATATGGAAGTAGTAACTGTTTGTACGAAGCATCTTTCTAAAATCGGCAGAAAAGTAAAAGAAAGCAATACTGTTAAATGTATATGGGGGGATGCCTTTAAAAGCATAAAATCTATAGAAGATTCAAAATATGATAAGATTTTCGTTGATCTTAATGACGATCAGCATTGCATCGATCTTGCAGCAAAAAATATGAATAATTTAAAAAGAATTTTAAAGCCAGGCGGTGTTATAACCGCACAAGTTGGAAGCCAAGATAAAAAACCAAAGCAGGTGGATAGTTGGTTTAAAGTTCTTTCTAAAAATTTTGGAAATGCAAAAATTGACGGGGTGTTTATTCCTAGCTTCGACTGCAAATGGAATTTTGCATCAGCCATCCTTAATTCTTAATTAAATTTAGGCTTTTTATAAATCATAATTTGTGAAATAATATCTTTATTAAATTCATTGTTTAATACGGAGGGGAAAATGAATAAATTTAAAAGACTTTTTTTATCTATATTTGCTTCGATAATTTTGCTTAGCACAAGCGTCTTAGCTGATAAGATAAAAATAGGAACAGAAGGCGCATATCCACCATGGAATGCAAAAGACGAATCTGGAAAATTAATCGGATTTGAAATAGAACTTGCTAACTTTCTTTGCATATATATGAAACATGAGTGCACAATTGTAGAGCAAGATTGGGATGGAATGATACCAGCTCTTGTGATGAGAAAATTTGATGCAATCATGGCAGGAATGTCCATTACTGATGAGAGAATGAAAACTATTAATTTCTCACAAGGTTATGCGGACGAAGTTGCTTCCTTAGCAGTTATGAAAGGTTCAAGTTTGGAAGGAATGGATACACCTAAGGCCATAAATTTATCTACTGGTGGTTCGGCAGTTAATAATGCTTTAGAAACTTTAACAGCTGCATTAACTGGAAAAACTATTGGTGTTCAAACAGCAACTATTCATCAGAACTTTTTGGAATCTGGTGATGTAGGTAAAGTAAACATCAGAACTTATAAAACTCAGGATGAAGTTAATTTAGATTTGGCAGCTGGCAGAATTGATGCAGCACTAGCAGCAGCTGTTGCTTTTACTGATTATGCGGAAAAATCCGGCAAAGATGTAGTTTTAGTTGGACCTACATTTGCAGGAGGTGCATTTGGTAATGGAGTTGGCGTTGGTATAAGAAAAGGAGATAACTCTTCTGCTCAAGGAAAGAAAGATGCAAAACTTCTTAAAGATTTTAACAAAGCTATCGATACAGCAAGAAAACAAGGCAAAATCAGCGAACTAGCAATCAAGTGGTTTGGCTTTGATGCTTCAATGTAATAATTTTATTTTAAGGCGATAGGCATTTAATTTTATCGCCTTAAAACCCATGGAACTTTTAGCTTACGGAGATACTGGTTGGGGGGACGAGCTTTTTTTTGCAACCCTAATGACTGTAGCCGTAGCTATAACGGCTATATTTATTGGATTTTTGTTAGCCGCAATTTTTGCTTCATTTAAATTATCAAATACTAGAATACTAAATTTAATTGGAAGTTTTTATACAACAGTTTTTAGAGGTGTTCCTGAGCTTTTAGTAATTTATTTATTTTTCTTTGGGAGTAGTGGCGCAGTAATGTATGTAGCTAAAATTTTTGGGTATGATGGATATATTGAAGTCAATGCTTTTTTAACTGGAGCAATATCAATAGGCATTATTTCCGGTGCTTATTCTACAGAAGTATTTCGTGGGGCCGTTCAAGCTATAAACAGAGGTCAATTTGAGGCATCAGAAGTTTTAGGTTTAAAAAAAAAAATTTACTATTACAAAGTTATAATTCCCCAGATGTTAAGACTGGCTTTGCCTAATATAAGTAATGTTTGGCAAATTACTTTAAAAGATACTTCATTAATATCAGTTACTGGACTTGTAGAAATTATGAGACAATCATATATCGCCGCAGGATCGACAAGAGATCCTTTGTTTTTTTATTCCTTTGCAGCAGTATTGTATTTATTTTTAACTTTTTTAAGTTTGAAACTATTTAACAATTTAGAAAAACATTACAGCAAAGGACACTAGATGGATTTAATGATAGAAAGCTTTCCAAGATTATTGGATGCTACAATTTTAACAATTGAGTTAACTTTGTTATCTTTATTTTTTGGTGTTTTCGTAGGTGTTTTTTTTGCGGTTTTGAGAACTAGCAATATTAAAATTCTTTGTTGTATATCATATTACTATTCCTATATTTTCAGAGGAACACCATTGTTAGTTCAGATTTTCATAATATATTTTGGTTTTGGGCAAGTAGAATGGTTAAGAGAGTCGTTTCTTTGGATAATTTTTAAAGAACCATATTCATGTGCTATTATTGCATTTACTCTCAATACAGGAGCTTATACATCTGAAATTCTTAGGTCAGCATTTGAAACAATCCAAAAGGGAGTTTTGGAGGCAGCTTACGGCTTAGGTTTAAACAAGATACATGTTTTTTTTAAGATTAAGCTTCCTATAGTTGTCAAACAGTCTTTACCAGCATACGGTAATGAAATGATCCTAATGCTGAAAGGAACTTCCTTAGCAAGCACAGTGACTCTTCTCGATCTAACAGGAGTGGCAAAGCATATTATATCAACCACTTTTAGACCAGTAGAAGTATTTATTGTTGCGGGAAGTATTTATTTATTGATGACTTTTATCATACATAATTTTGTAAAAATTTTAGAAAAAAAATTAGATTATTCAAAATAAATGTATGATGAAAGTTTCTTGCATTCAAATTTGTTCTAATAATAATATCAAAAAGAATATTCAAAAAGTTCTTTATTATATTAATCAATGTATAAAAAAAAAATCTGATTTTATTTTAACGCCGGAAACATGTTCAATTATGTCAAGTGACAATAAAGAATTACTTAATAAAACTACCACAATGGAAAAAGATGAACTTGTATTAGAAACTAAAAAAGCTTGTGCAAAGTATAAAAAATGGATTTTACTTGGATCTATTGTAGTTAAAAATAAAAAGAAAAAATTAGTAAATAGATCTGTTTTGATAAATACTAAAGGGAAAATAGAAAAGTATTATGATAAGATACATATGTTTGATGTAAATTTATCAAAAAGAGAAAAACATTTAGAGTCCAATTCATACAGTAAAGGAAATAAGATTGAAGTTGTAGATCTTCCGTGGGGTAAACTTGGCATGTCAATTTGTTATGATATTAGATTTCCCAATATGTATCGTTGTATGTCTAAATTAGGAGCCAAATTTATTTCTGTACCTTCAGCATTCACCGTCACAACTGGTAAAAAACATTGGCATACTTTATTAAAAGCTCGAGCAATAGAAAATTTTTGTTATATTTTTGCTCCAGCACAATATGGTCTCCACCATAATGGTAGAAAAATTTTCGGACACTCTTTAATAATTTCGCCTGATGGAAAAATTTTAAGTGAATTAAAAACAGGCGAAGGTGTAGTTTCAAGTAAAATAGATCCTTCTTTACCTTACAAACTTAGAAAAAGTATTCCAAGCTTAGTTGTAGACTAGTACTCGGTATATTGCTTAACTTCTTTAATATTGGAACCTAGAACTTTATTAATTTCTAATTTTATTTTTGCTCTTTTATCGTTCTCAAAATAAACATTTCTTGCTAATTGAACAAATTTATCATTAAAGTCAGAATTTTTTTCACATAATCTTATTTCATTTTCTATTTTCCATAGTTTTTCATTTATTTCTTTCAAATTTTTGTAAAGAATATCTATTTTATCCGAAGAATTGATATTATTATTTTTTGTTTTGTTTAATAAGTCATATTCTTTTTTTACTTCTTGTAAAAAGATTGGTTTTTTTATTTTGTTCAACTTTATTTCTAAAATGCTAAGTTTATCTAATAATTCTCCAGAAGATATTTCAGTTAGAATTTTGCTCATTTTATAATTATAGGTGATATAACATTATCTTATAAATTTTAATGTCCAATATATTAATAATAAAACATGGTTCTTTAGGAGATATAGCTCAGATAAGTGGTGCGATTCAAGATATAAAAGAAAATCATACTAATGATAAGGTATTTATACTTACAACCCCTCCTTATGAAAAATTATTTCTTAAATGTCCATATATCGATGAAGTTTATATAGACCAAAGACTTTCACGATTAAATTTATTTTATCTATTAAAATTAAAACAAGTGATATCCAAACTCAGTTTAGTAAAAATATACGATCTACAAAATTCATCAAGAACATCATTTTACAGAAAATTTTTGTTCAATAAAATAGAATGGTCTAGCACAGAAACAACATTACCTTCAGGAACCAACAAAAGTAATTTTGACAAAGATCCAGCACTAGAGAGATTTAATTTTCAATTAATTAATTCTAACATCGTTACCAAACACACATTAGAACCTAATTTTTCTTGGGCTTCCGAAAATATAGATGATTTACTAAAAAAATATAATTTAGAAAAATATATTTTATTATTTCCTTTCTGCTCAATAAATTTACCTCATAAAAAATGGCCATATTATAATAATTTAATTTCACTAATTAAAAAGTATAATCCAGAATTTGAACTGATTATTGCACCTAGTCCTAATGAAATTGAAGAATCGAAAAAAATAAGCGCTCGTGCAATACTTAAAGATGATAAGGCATTAACTATAACTCAGTTAGCTGGTTTAATTGACAAAGCTCAGTTTATAATTTCAAACGATACAGGTCCCGCTCACATGGCGGCTCATTTAGGAGCAAGAGGAGTGACTTTATTTGGGCATCACACAACACCAAAAAAAGTAAGCATAGAAACAAATAAATTTAGAGCAATTATTAAAGATAATTTAAAAGAATTATCTGCTGAAGAAGTTTATTCTAATATTTCCGAAGAATTACAGCTAGTTTAAGAGTTCAATATATTTTTTTATAATTTTACTCCACTCAAATTGTTTTGAAAATTCTTTGGCATTTTTTCCAAATATTAAATATTTATCTTCTTCAAAAATATTTTTTATGCTTTGATAAATTGAATCAAGATCGTTTCCGTTACAAATTAAACCAGTTTTATTGTGAATAATCGCATCTGATGCACCACCATCTTCACCACCTATTGATGGAATTCCATGTTGTCCAGCTTCAATAAAAGCTATCCCAAATCCCTCTACTGATTTTTTATAAATGATTGACGGCATAACAAATAAGTTAGATTTTTTTATTAGAGCCGATTTAAAATCAGGATTTATATTGTTCATAAAAATAACAATATTTTCTAAGTTTAATTCATGTACTAACTTTTTTAAATTTTTTTCTTCACTTCCATGTCCTATACAAACATATTTTATTTTAGGAAATTTTTCTTTAAGATTTCTAATTGCCATAATTGTTTTGTCATGGCCCTTCCTTTTATCAAATCTAGCTACAGTAATTAAACATGGAAACGAATCTTTGAATATTTTTTCAGCAGCTTTTATATTATTTTCATCAGGCTCTTCATAAAAATCTATTCCAGGGTGAATAACTTTAATTTTATTCACATCAATGCCATTATTTTTAGCTAATCTTTTTGTAAAATTTGAATTGGATATTATAAAATTAGCTTTTGAGATACTCTCAATCATTCTTTTATTTAATCTTGAATTTGCGGGGTGATTTATTTCTTTTGAGTGGATTAAACAAAGCGTTTTCTTATTTAATAAAGATTTTTTATCTATATACTCTAGGCTTTTCCAATGATCAGCAATCAAGGCTTTAATAGAAGGGTTTTCTTTTAAATAGTTGTTTACCAAATTAGCTTTTCTGAATTTTCTAAATAATTTTATCCCAGATACTCTGGTGATATCCCACTGAAATTTTTTATCATAGGTGTTAGAATTATTATGTTTTTCTGCGAAAATTTTAACTGGGCCATATTTTAATAAAGCTGCCGATAATCCTCCCATTAGTACTTGCATTCCACCTAATTCAGGCGGAAAGTTCTTGGTATTAATTAAAAACATTAATTAAACCATTTTATATTACAGCCCATGCTAGGATTTTGATTTTGAGGTCCTTTACCAGTAGAAGCAATGGAATCCATTGCATTCTTTAATTCACTATCTTCAGTAGTTATAGGTTTTAAATCTTTCAACTCTCTTATTCTACCCCTGTACTGCAATTCTAAGTTTGAGTTATAGCCAAAAAAATCTGGTGTACATACGGCTCCGTATTTTTTAGCGATTTGTTGATCTTTGTCTATTAGGTAAGGAAAATCAAAATTGTATTGCTTTTTAAATTTAATCATATTATCGAAAGAGTCTTCCGGATAATTTACTATATCATTTGACATTATTGCCGCTGAATTGATACCAATGCTTTTAAAATATTTGGCGTCTTTTACGATATCTTTAATTATAGCTTTTACGTAAGGACAGTGATTACAAATAAACATAATCAGAGTTCCTTTTTTTCCTTTTATATCTTCCAATGAAATCATTTGGTTATCTGTAGAAAGAAGACTAAAATTATTTGCTTTTTCTCCAAAATTACAAATTGGTGTTTTTGTCAGAGTCATAATATTATAAACTTACTTTATATATATTTTAACTATGATTTACAATTTTGAAAACAAAACTTTAAAATCAGAAGAAAATAATTGGATAGCACCAAATGCAACTGTGATTGGAGATGTTATTTTAAAAAAGAACTCTAGCGTGTGGTTTAACGCAGTATTAAGAGGCGATATAGAATCCATCACAATAGGAGAAGGATCAAACATTCAAGATGGAAGTGTTTTACATACTGACCCAGGCTATCCTTTAACAATCGGATCAGGTGTCACAGTTGGTCATATGGTTACCTTACATGGATGTTCCATTGCTGACGATTCTTTAATAGGAATTAGTAGCACTGTACTGAACAATGTAAAAATAGGAAAAAATTGCATTGTTGGAGCAAAGACTTTAATTACAGAAAATAAAGTAATACCAGACAATTCTCTAGTTATTGGTTCACCAGGAAAAATTATTAGGCAGATAACAGATGATGAAATTAAACATATAAAGGAAAATGCAAAACACTATATTGAAAACTGGAAAAAATATTCAAAAATTGTAACTTAATCTGGATTGTTATAACGATCAGGTTGCATTAATTATTTTCTCAATCTTTTTATTAAACTTGAGGTATCCCAACGGTTACCACCCATTTTTTGAACATTCTCGTAATATGTATCTATTATTTCCGTTATAGGTAATAAAGAATTATTCTTTCTAGCTTCTTCCATTGCAATTTTTAAATCTTTTCTCATCCAATCAACAGCAAACCCAAAATCAAATTTGTTATCAATCATAGTTTTATATCTATTTTCCATTTGCCAAGATTGAGCAGCTCCTTTTGAAATTACTTCAATGACTTCTTCCATATTTAGTCCTGCTTTAATTCCAAAATTTATTCCTTCAGACAAACCTTGTACTAGTCCTGCTATACAAATTTGATTAACCATTTTAGAAAGTTGACCACTTCCAGCTTTGCCTAATAATTTCATTTTTTTACTATAACAATTAATAACCGGGCTCGCTTTGTCGTAATCTTTTTGGTCGCCACCAATCATTACAGTTAATGTGCCATTTTCTGCTCCTGCTTGCCCTCCTGAAACAGGAGCATCTAAAAAACCAAAACCGTTTTTTTTTGCATAAGAATAAATTTCTCGCGCGATTGTAGCGGATGCAGTTGTGTTATCTATGTAAACAGAACCTTTTTTTATTGATTTAAATATTCCATTCTTTCCAAAAGTTACTTCATTCAAATCATTGTCATTTCCTACACATGTGAATACAAAATCTGAATCTTTCGCAGCTTCTGCGGGAGTATCTGAGATTTTGCCAGAATAAGTTTTAAGCCATTTTTCAGCTTTTGATTTAGTTCTATTAAATACAGTTACATTATGACCTGTCTTTGATATATATCCAGCCATAGGATAGCCCATTGTACCAAGACCAATAAAAGAAACTTTGCAGCTCATAATTAATTATGATTATAAATATTATTAGATCAAATTTCAAAATAATTATTTTTGGTTTTGTTTTTACTTTTTTTTCATGTTTTGGACAGAGCTTTTTTATAGGGTTGTTTAATTCCAATATCAGAGAAGAATTAAATATTTCTCATGGAGAATTTGGAACAATTTATGGAATTGCCACTTTATGTAGTAGCTTAACATTAATATGGTTAGGAAAAAAAATTGATGATTTAAAGTTAGTTAATTACTCTTTTTTGGTCGTTATTTTTTTAACCTTTGCAGCTCTTTTTTTTTCATTCGTTAACGGAATAATTTTTTTAGCTATCGGAATTTTTTTTCTTAGATTATCCGGGCAAGGTTTAATGACACATACTGCATCTACAGCAATTGCTAGATATTTTGATCAGAGTAGAGGAAAAGCGTTGAGTTATATTTGGGTTGGCATGTCCTTAGGAGAGTTTTTGCTACCCGTGATAATAGTCTATTTTTTAACATTTATATATTGGAGAAACTTATGGCAAGGATTGGCAGTTATAATTTTATTATTCCTACCAGTATTTACTTATCTTACAACTAAAAACGTCAATATATTTTCTAAGGAAAATGAAAACAGAAATCATAAAAATAATAATATTGATTCAATTAAAAGTTGGAGCAGAAAAGAAATATTAAAAGATTTAAGATTTTACTCAGTTCTACCAGCTATGTTGGCTTGTTCATTTATAATTACAGGAATAGTTATAAATCAAACATTTGTTGTAGAATCGAAAGACTGGGGAAAATTTGCAATTGCAAAATCATTTATGATTTATTCAATGCTTACAGTAGTTACTTTGTTCCTATCAGGATTTTTGGTAGATAAATTTACTAGCAGAAAAATTTTTCCACTACTAAATATTCCATTGCTGTTAAGTTTGACTGTATTAGCTATTTTTAATCATCCTTATTCTGCTTTTGTTTTTATGGGTCTTATGGGTGTTACAAACGGATTGTCAAATGTTTTAGTATCCTCGTTTTGGGCCGAGATTTATGGTGTAAATTATCTTGGATCTATTAAAGCTTTAACAGCTTCATTAATGGTTTTTTCAACTGCCTTGGCCACCGCGGTATTTGGAGTTTTAATTGATTTAGGTTATTCCATTGAAAACATAGCTTTTCTATGTGCTATTTATACCTTTATATCAATTTTTATTGTTATAATTTTTCAGAAATCTTACAAACCAACTTTGATAAAAAATAAATCTTGATTTTTTGGTGTCTATTTTATATTAGTTCTGGCTCATGGCTAGAATAACAGTAGAAGATTGTATTGATAAGGTTGATGGACCGTACGATTTAGTTTTAATCGCTAAGGAAAGAGCTGTGCAGTTGAATTCTGGTGAACAACCAAACGTTGATCCAGAAAACGATAAAAATACAGTTATTGCATTAAAAGAGATTGCGGAAAACAAAGTTTCAGTAGACGAACTAAGAGAATCGGCAATCAATAAGTTAAGAAAACATGTTGAACAAGATATTGAAGTTTCGGATCAGATTGAACCGGAGGGAGACGATTTTGAAAATATTTATAAAGGAGAAATTTCAAAAAGTGGAGTTCCTATTTTACCATCTAAAAGGGCTAGAAAAATTCCTGAAAAAATAGAAATTTTTAAAGAGGAATTGGTCCAGAAAAAAATATCTAAAAATGAAAGTTTGTCTGAAAATAAAGAAATCTCATTAAAAGAATTAGAAGATGAAGAAAAAATAAAAGAAGGCTCGGATGAGTCGGTTGATTCCAAGTCTTCTGATAATGATTAAAGTTAAAGTCAAATCAAATATTTTTTTTTAATACTCATTAAAATGATAAGAAAAGTTTCAGTGGCACCCATGATGGATTGCACAGATCGTCATGACAGATATTTTTTAAGATTGATTAGTAAAAATGTGATGCTGTACACGGATATGATCGTGTCAGAAGCTATAAAGAGAGGAGATAAAAAAAAATTACTATCATTTAACCATAAAGAAAAGCCTTTAGCATTACAAATTGGAGGATCTTCACCTAAAATTTTAGCTGAAGCAGCTAAAATTGGAGAAGATTTTGGTTATGATGAAATTAATCTAAATTTAGGATGTCCAAGTAAAAAAGTTCAAAAAAACAAATTTGGAGCATGTTTAATGAAAGAACCTAATCTTGTTGGGGAATGTATAAATGAAATGAGTAATTCTTGTACAATTCCGATCTCAGCTAAAACTAGAATAGGATATAATGAGATTGAAGATTACGATTTTTTTAAATCTTTTATTGAGATAATCAAAAAAGCCGGATCAAATATTTTCATTATTCATGCACGAAGAGCGATATTAGAAAAACTTTCACCAAAACAAAATCTTAATGTTCCGCCGTTAAATTACAATTTTGTTTATAATCTTAAAAAAGATTTTCGTCAGAATAATATCATTTTGAATGGAGGTGTGAGATCAACTGAACAGATAAAAGAACATTTAAAGTACGTAGATGGAGTAATGATTGGACGCTCTGTATATCATTCTCCTTATTTTTTAGCGGATATTGAAAAAAATATTTTTAATAATAATAATGTGCCTACGAGAACCGAAATTATGGAACATATGATACCTTATATAAAAGAAGAAACAAAAAAAGAAACTAGACTTAATCAAATTATGAGACACACGGTCGGTTTGTTTCATGGACAAAAAGGTTCAAGTTATTGGAAAAGATATTTAAGTAAAAATATGTGTATTAGAGATGCCGATTTACAAAAAGTAAATCACATAATGGATCATATTAATAACAATCATATTGCCACTTCTTCAGGAAGATAAGTTGTTAGAAAGCTTAGATCAAAGTCAAATAATTTTCTTTATATTGGTTATGGCTGCATCAGCAGTTCTCAGCGGTTTTGTTGCCGGATTATTTGGCATTGGCGGTGGATTAATAACGGTTCCCGTACTTTTTTATATATTTAGTTCTGCTGGGTTAGATCAAACGTTTATTATGCATCTAGCAGTGGGAACATCTTTTGCAATTATAATTCCAACATCAATTATATCAACTATGACGCATATAAAGTTTAAAGGAGTAGATTTTGGTATTGTTAAAACCTTTGGAATTTTTGCTATAATCGGAGTTATCCTAGGAACTATATTTGCTGCAAGTTTAAAGACTGCCAGTTTAATCTTGTTTTTTTCTATTATAACAATGTTTATTGCCATTTATTTTTTGATAGTGATAGAAAAAATAAATTTTGCGCCAAGAAAAATAAATTTAATTTATAGAACCATTTTTGGGTTTTTATCAGGTTTTTTGTCTGCTCCGATGGGAATAGCTGGGGGCATAATTAATACTCCAATATTAAAAATATTTGGTTATCCAATTAATGTTGCTATAGGTACTTCCGCGGCTATTGGCTTCTTAATCTCCTTAATTGGAGCCATTGGTTTTGCTACCTCGGGAAGTTATCTTAACATTAATGCGCCGCTAAGTTTAGGATTTGTAAATATTCCAGCGTTTTTGATATTTGTGCCAATCACTACTTTTATGGCTAAGATTGGCGCCAAGACGGTTCATAAAGTAAATAAAAAGCTTATTGGAAAATTGTTTGGTATTTTTCTTTTGTTTGTATCTTGCAGATTATTTTATGAATATTTTTCTTTTTAAATTTATTATAAATTAAATTTTCTGATCGTATTCTCCAATTTTACCAGTTTGTTGTAATAACCTATCTATAAAACAAAAAATTTCTTTTTTTCTGTTATCAGAAGTAGGACTTTCGGTTACAACTACAAGTGAAGGCTTGTTGGATGATGCTCTGATTAATCCCCATGAGCCATCTTCTAAAGTAAATCTTATGCCATTTACGGTAAGCACATCTGCTATTACTTGATTGTCTATTTTTGTTTTGTTTTTTTTAATTTTTTCAATTTGTTTTACTAAATCATCAACAACCTGATATTTTTCTTCATCTTTACAAAAAGGTGCCATCGTCGGTGTTTGGTAGGTATTTGGTAATTCATTTATAATTTCATTCATTTTTTTGTTTTGATTGTTTAACAAATGACAAACTTGAATGGCTGAATTAATTCCGTCATCATAACCATATCCTAGCGGCTGGTTAAAAAAGAAATGGCCACTTTTTTCAAAACCTGCTAAAGCCTTCTCCGTACTAACTTTTTTTTTGATATGAGAATGGCCCGTTTTCCAATAAATTGTTTTACAGTTATTTTCTAGAAGAATTTTATCTTCAACATATAAACCAGTTGATTTAACATCAACTATAAATTTTGATCCCTTATGTTTATGTGACAAGCTTCTTGCAATTAATAATCCAATTTTGTCTGAAAAAATTTTATCACCTTTGTTATCAATCACACCGACACGATCCCCATCTCCATCAAAGCCAAATCCAACATCAGCTTTATTTTCTTTTACTACATTACTTATTGCGTGTAACATTTCAAGATTTTCAGGATTCGGATTGTATTTTGGGAAAGTATAATCAAGATTGCAATCAAGTTCTATTACTTCACAACCTATACCTTTTAAAATTTCTGGTGCAAATATTCCGACAGTTCCATTTCCACAGGCCACAACCGCTTTAATTTTTTTATTTATTTTGTTTTTTTTTATCAAATCTTGAATATAAATATTTTTAAAATTATCAATTTTTTTTTCGTTACCTTTATTCTCAACAAATTTTTTATTTAATGTTATATCTTTTAGCTCATTCATCTCATTTGGCGCATACGTTAATCCTTTTTGAATTCCCATTTTTACACCTGTCCAACCATTTTCATTATGACTCGCGGTTACCATTGCTATAGCATCAGCATTTAAATTAAATTGTGCAAAATAAACAGTGGGTGTTAGAGACAACCCTATATCTTCAACGTAACAGCCAGTCGAAATTAAACCATTCTTTAAACTTTTTTTTATCTTTTCACTATAAGACCTGTAATCATGTCCAACTACTATTCTTGGATTTTTTTTTTTTGTATTTTTTATTACCTGAGTTCCCAAACCTTTACCTAAATTTTCAATTCCTAATAAATTAACATCTTTTTCATACAACCACCTTGCGTCATACTCTCTAAATCCTAACGGGTTTATGTGGATAAGTGCTGGCTTATTCATTTTTCCTTATGTAATATTTTCAATAGTTTTACAGTATATTTTTTTCTTGATTTGTTTTTATTAATGTTCTATTAATGTTCTGTTGATTTAGTAATTTATATAGTATATTTAGGCATTATACATACAACATATAGTTGATTTTACATAAAATCTTAACAATATTGTTATTTTATGAATAAAAACCTGTCTTTGGCAATAGAGAAAGCTGTCCGTAATTTTCCATCAAAACAAAAAATTAAAGATCTCGATAAAAGACCGGATCTTTTTTCATTAACACAAGAAACAGAATTATTTCAAAATGACAGGGGTATAACAGTAAAAATAGATAGATCTAAGGATTCAAATTTAACTAATTTTGGTAAAGCAACTTTAAGTGACAGATATTTGGGATTTAACGAATCTTTTCAAGATTTATTTGCAAGAGTTGCAAGCACATATGCTGATAACAACTTACATGGACAAAGAATTTATAACTACATCAGTGATTTATGGTTTATGCCAGCAACTCCAATTTTGTCAAACGGGGGCACAAAGAGAGGTTTGCCCATATCTTGTTTTTTAAATGAAGCGAGCGATAGCCTAGGTGGAATTCTAGATTTATGGAGTGAAAACGTTTGGTTAGCTGCGAAAGGTGGTGGCATAGGTAGTTATTGGGGCAATCTTCGATCTATTGGAGAAAAAATTGGAAAAGTTGGTAAAACTTCGGGAATTATTCCATTTATAAAAGTAATGGACTCTTTAACAATGGCAATAAGTCAGGGATCTTTGAGAAGAGGTTCTGCAGCCTGTTATTTGCCAATCGAACATCCGGAAATTGAGGAATTTATTGAGATGAGAAGACCAACTGGTGGCGATCCAAATAGAAAATCACTAAATTTACATCACGGAGTTTTAGTGAGCGACGCTTTTATGCGAGCGGTAGAAACCGATGATCAGTGGAACCTAAAGAGTCCACAAAATGGAATTATTCAGTCCAGTGTTTCTGCAAGAAATTTATGGATAAGATTGTTAACAGCCAGAGTAGAAACTGGAGAGCCTTATATTATTTTTATAGATACAGTTAATAGATTGATTCCACAATATCATAAATTAGCTGGATTAAATGTAAAGACCTCAAACTTATGTAGTGAAATTACTTTGCCAACAGGAACTGACAAAGATGGAAAAGATAGAACCGCAGTTTGTTGTTTATCATCGCTCAACTTGGAAAAATATGATGAATGGAAAGATGATAAAGATTTTATTAAGGATGTGATGAGATTTTTAGACAACGTTCTTTCTGATTTTATTGAGAAAGCCCCCGATTCATTTGAAAATGCCAAATATTCAGCTATGAGAGAACGAAGCGTAGGTCTTGGAGTAATGGGTTTGCATTCCTATTTTCAGAAAAAAATGATTCCATTAGAATCGGTAATGAGTAAAGTTTGGAACACTAAAATATTTAAAAATATTCAGGAAAAAGTTGATGAAGCATCAAAGATTCTTGCAGAAGAAAAAGGTCCTTGCCCCGATGCAGCAGAATATGGTTTTAATGATAGATTTTCTAACAAAACAGCGATCGCACCAACTGCTTCAATTTCGATAATTTGTGGAGGAGCATCACCGGGTGTCGAACCTATTGCCGCTAATAGCTATACGCATAAAACTCTTTCAGGTTCCTACAATGTAAGAAACAAATATTTAGAAAAAATATTAAAAAAATATAAAAAAAATAATGAAGAAATTTGGTCTAATATCACCACTAATCAAGGATCAGTATCACATTTAGATTTTTTAACTGATCTTGAAAAAGATGTATTCAAAACAGCGTTTGAGCTGAATCAGAAATGGATAGTTGATTTAGGAGCTGATCGCACGCCTTATATTTCTCAAGCCCAATCTATTAATATTTTTTTACCAGCCGATGTGCATAAAAAAGAACTTCATCAAATACATTTTCAAGCGTGGAAAAAAGGCCTGAAAAGCCTTTATTATTGCAGGTCAAAATCTATCCAAAGAGCAGAAAATATTAATAGCGGATCTTCAACAGATATAATAAAAAATGTTTACTCACAAAACAAGTCAGATGATAAAACAGACTACGATGAATGTTTATCATGTCAGTAGTAAAATTATCAAAAGAAGCAATAGTGCCCCCAAAAAAAGGATTACTTATCGGGAATCCTATTTATAAGCCATTTAGATATCCATGGTGTTATGATGCATGGTTAACTCAACAGCGCATTCACTGGTTACCAGAAGAAGTTCCTTTAGGTGACGATGTTAGAGATTGGCAAAAAAATTTAAGCCAATCAGAGAAGAATTTATTAACACAAATTTTTAGATTTTTTACCCAGGCAGATGTAGAGGTCAACAATTGCTATATGAAGAATTATATGAATGTCTTCAAACCCACAGAAGTTCTAATGATGTTGTCTGTTTTTTCAACCACGGAAACTGTTCATGTCGCGGCCTATTCTCATTTACTAGATACAATAGGGATGCCGGAAACCGAGTATTCTACGTTTTTAAAATACAAACAAATGAAAGATAAATATGATTATATGCAGAGTTTTGATGTAAATTCAAATCACAACATTGCAAAAACAATTGCCGTGTTTAGCGCCTTTACAGAAGGTCTACAATTGTTTGCAAGCTTTGCAATTTTATTAAATTTTCCAAGATATAATAAAATGAAGGGTATGGGACAAATTGTTACCTGGTCGGTCAGAGACGAAACCTTGCATTGTAATTCAATGATAAGATTGTTTAATGAGTTTGTTAAAGAAAATCCGGAAATTTGGAATGAAAAATTAAAAAAAGAAATCTATGAAGCTTGTCGTATAATCGTATCGCATGAAGATGCGTTTATTGATTTAGCCTTTGAGATGGGTCCACTTGAAGGTTTAACCGCAGAAGAAACTAAAAAATATATCAGATGGATTGCAAATAGAAGATTAAATCAATTAGGATTGGAAGCTATCTATAAAGTAGAAAAAAATCCCTTAACCTGGTTGGATACAATGTTAAATGCAGTTGAACACATGAATTTCTTTGAAGGAAGAGCTACTGAATATTCAAAAGCATCTACAAAAGGTTCTTGGGCTGATGCTTTTGGTGATTTAGATTCACCTTACACCAAACAACTTCTGAACAAATAATATCTAGATTATCTTTGGTTTAGTAGTACGACTTTTCGATGCTTTTCACCGCTATATTTCGAGAGAGGTCTTATTAATTTATTGGAGGCATGCTGTTCCATTATGTGAGCAGTCCAGCCCGTTATTCGAGCTATAACAAAAATTGGGGTGAAAAAGTCAATATCGAAACCCATCAAATAATATGCTGGTCCTGTTGGAAAATCCATATTAGGATAAATACCTTTTCTTTTGATCATAACTTTTTCTACAGTATCGTAGATTTTATGAAATTTTTTATCCTTTTTAATTTTCGAAACTTTTAAAAAATATTTTTTCATAGTGGGGACTCTAGAGTCTCCACTTTTATAGACTCTATGACCAAATCCCATGACAACTTGCTTTTTGTCTATAGCTTTGTTGATCCATTTTTTGGCGTTTTTTGGTGATTTTATTTTGCTCATCATTTCCATTACTTTCTCGTTGGCTCCACCATGTAAAGGGCCTTTTAAACTAGCAATAGCTCCCGTTATTGCACCATGCATATCAGACAAACTGCTTGTTATTGTTCTTGCTGTAAATGTTGAAACATTAAAACCATGTTCAGCATATAAAATTAACGATACATCAAATGCTCTTACAATTTCACTCCGAGGAACCTTGCCAAAAAGCATGTGAAAAAAATTTTCAGAAAATGTTAGATTTTTTTTGGGTTGTAATATTTTTTTACCTTTACGAATTCTGAAAAACGCTGCTAATGCCGTTGGTACCTTTGCAAAAATTCTCAATGCTTTTCTCATATTAGCATCTGCTGAATTATCCGAAGTTTCTTTATCTTCTAAGGCCATTACACTTACAGCAGTTCTTGCAACATCCATTGGATGGGATTTTTTTGGCATATGTTCAATAATTTTGGTAAGATTTTTTGTGATTCTTCTATTTAGTCTTTCTTCAGATTCAAATTTTCTTAATTCTATAGTGTTAGGAAGATTTCCATGCCAAATAAGGTAAGCAACTTCCTCAAATTTACAATTTTCGCAAAGTTCCTGTACTTGATAACCTCTATAAGTTAATGAATTAATTTCAGGCATTACTTTAGAAATAGTTGTTTCGTCAACAACAATTCCAAGTAAACCTTTTTTAATTTCTTCAGCCATTATTTACTCATGTCCTTCGGTATTAAAATTATAAATCTTTGCATCCAATGAATTATATTTTTCGTACTCAACTAATTCATATAATCTTTTTCTAGTTTGCATTTTATCAATAATATTGTTTTGATGTCCATGTGTAAAAATATCCTTTAATCCATCCTCAACACTTTTCATGGCAAGTCTTTGTGTAGTTACTGGATAAATGACGATATTATATCCAATACCTTCTAATTGTTTATAAGACAGAAGTTTTGTTTTTCCAAATTCAGTCATATTTGCTAATAAATATACTTTCAAATTTTTTCTTACTTTCTCGAATTCTTTTTCATCTCTTAAAGATTCAGGAAAAATAATATCAGCCCCAGCATCTTCGTATGCTTTTGCTCTTTCAATCATTTTATCTAAACCTTCAACTGTATTTGCATCAGTTCTTGCTATAATTTTAAATTTTTCGTCTTTTTTTGCTTCAATTGCTTCTTTTATTTTTTGAACCATTTTTTCCTTATTTATCAGTTCTTTATTATCCAAATGACCGCATCTTTTTTGATCAATTTGATCCTCAATATGTACAGCGACAATTCCTGCTTTTTCAAATGTTTGAACTGTTTTTTTTTGAGATTTAAAACCTGTGTCAGCATCACATATTGTTGGTAGGTTAGTTATTCTTGCAATTTGTGCAGCTCTGTAACTAACTTCATCTAAAGTAGTTAAGCCAATATCTGGATAACCAAGGTCATTAGACATAACAGCACCAGATACATAAACACCATCATATCCGATTTCCTCAATTACCTTTGCTGTAAGGGGATTATAAGCTCCGGGAATTCTTAAAATTTTATTGCTTTTAAGCTTATTATCAAAATCTTCTCTTTTATTTTCAACAGTTTTTTTTATGAAATGCATTAAAAAATAGCCTCAACATTATTTTTCTTTAAATATTTATGACCAACTTCAATATTTAGTTTATGAAGTTCATCTGGTTTTAATATTTTTAATTTTTGAACATCTCTCAAAAACCTTTCACTTTCAGATGAATTTAAAACTTTATCAGTTAAAGTTTTGAATTTTTCGATATAATTTTCTCTTTTAAATGGCCTACTACCATAAGAATGTGCATTAGCTTTATCTAAACTTTCTATTATTTTTTCTCCATTGCTCATTTTTACTATTACTTTAGCTCCAAATGATTTTTTTTTAGGATTGGGATGGTGATATTTTTTTGTCCACTTTTTATCTTCAAATGTTTCAATTTTTTTCCAAAGATTAATGGTGCTTCTTCTATTGGCTCTTTTTTTAGTATATGAATTTATATGATGCCAATTAGCATCTTCTAGAGCAACAGCAAAAATATACATTATGGAATGATCTAAAGTTTCACGACTAGCACTAGGATCATTTTTTTGAGGATCATTTGCTCCAGTGCCTATAACATTGTGAGTATGATGACTGGTATGTATATCTATTTTTTTAATTTTTGATAAATCGTTGATTTTATTATTAAGTTTTTTTGCAATATCAATTAGTGTCTGAGCTTGGTATTCGGCAGAATATTCTTTTGTGTAAGTTTCTAGAATAGATTTTTTTTGTTCATTTTTATTCGGTAGTGGTACTTTATATAAAGCTTTTTTTCCGTCTAATATTTGAGCGATCACACTATCCTCACCTTCATAAATTGGACTGGGTGCACCTTCACCTCTCATAGCCCTATCAATAGCTTCGATTGCTAATTTTCCAGCATGAGCAGGAGCAAAGGCTTTCCAACTTGAAATTTCGCCTTTTCTAGATTGTCTAGTAGATACAGTGGTGTGCAAAGCCTGTTGTACGCTTTGATAAATTGTTTTGGTCTTTAAATTTAATAAAGTTCCAAGTCCCGCAGCAACACTTGGACCTAAATGAGCAATGTGATCAATTTTATGTTTATGTAAACAAATTCCCTTTACCAAATTTACCTGAATTTCATAGGCTGTAATAATTGCTTTTAATAAATCTAAGCCACTTCTCTTTTTTTGTTGTGCTACACTTAAAATGGGAGGAATATTATCTCCCGGGTGACTGTAATCTTCTGCTAAGAAAGTATCGTGAAAATCAAGTTCCCTTACTGCTGTTCCATTGGCCCAAGCTGCCCATTCACAATCAAATAATTTATTTGAGTTTATCCCAAAAATTGTTGCACCTTTTTTTCTAGGATGTGAAATAGCCATTTGTCTAGCTGAAATCACTGGTTTTCTATTTAGTGAAGCAATAGCTACAGCTGCATTATCAATAATTCTATTAACTACCATTTCAATGCATTCATTGTTTAAGGAAACATTATCTGCAGCTACTTCGGCAATTTTCCACGCAAGTTGTTTTTTTTTAGAAAGTTTAAATTTTGATGGATAACTTTTAATTAAATGAGTTTTCATAAAAAATTATTTTATTACAATATATATAGAGGTTAAAAATAATAATAATGCCATAAAATATTCAATAATTTTCTTCATTGTCTTGTTTTTTATGATCAATTTAATTGAAGAACCAAACAGAGCCCACACACATATACAAGGAAAACAAACTAAGGCACCAGTTAATGTAGCAAACAAAACTGCAAATAATAAATTTTCTTCTTTAGGGAAAAATCCAATTGCTACAGTTGATGCAATAGCCCAAGCTTTCGGATTTATAAATTGAAATAATGAAGCCTCATATAATTTTAAGGGCCTAGAATCATTTTTATTTTGGTTACTGAAAGAGCCTATTATTTTATAACTTAAATATAGCATATAGAATGCACAAAAATATTTTAATACATCTTGTATTATTGGATATATTTGAAAAATTTTTCCCAAGCCCAAACACACCAAACCAATTTGAACAATATGCCCAGAAGGTATTCCTATAAGGTGTGGTAAAGTTTTTTTAAAGCCAAATTTTATTCCAGATGCAGTCAACATTGCATTATTTGGTCCCGGAGTAATAAACATTACAAAATAAAAACTAACTAGAGCAAAAAAAAGATTTATATCAATCATTTAAATATTGAGACACAATTTTTTCAATTCCAATAAAATCTTCTACCAAATGATCATAATAAATTTCGTCAACATTTTTTTCAGTATAACCATTATCAAGCAATATAACCGGTATAGAAGCTTCCTTTGCGGGAATTGTATCGTTTTCACTATCACCAATCATTAAAGTTTTTTTTATATCTCCATTTAAAATTTCAACTATATTTATTAGATGCCTTGGGTCTGGTTTGCAAACCTCAAAAGTATTTCCTCCTGCAACATATTCAAAATAATCATAAATTTTAATTTTTTTTAATAAATCAATTGCAAGATGTTCCTGTTTGTTTGTGCAAACACCCATAGATATTTTTTTTGAACTACACCATTTCAAAAATTCTTCAACACCATTTATGAGTTTGCTTTCATTGATTATATTTTTTCCATAGTAATCTATAAATTCTTTAACCATTTCATCTTTAATATTTTCATCTTCTATTTTACCGAATTCTTTTTTTGCTTCCCCCCAAATTGATCTCCCCAATAAAGCTCTTGCACCTTTTCCAACTATCGCCCTAATTTCATCGGTAGTTTTAGTTTTGTAACCAAATTTTTTCATTACATGGTTATGGGCTTTCATTAGATCCGGCGCTGTATCAACAAGTGTTCCGTCTAAATCAAATAAGATTGTAAATTTTTGAGTCATTCGTAAAGTATTTTTAAGAAATATTTTGTGAGTTATTATAATTTATTTACTAATGTAAAGAGAATAGTTTATGAACTCAAAAAATAAAAAAAATTTTGCTTACCAAATGAGGCAAAAGCAAGAAAAAATTCGTAATAAATTTATGAAAGAAGGGGTTATGTTAGTTGCTCCTGAGACAATTTTTTTATCGTCAAACATAAGATTTGGAAAAAATGTTGTTATCAATCCTTATGTTGTAATTGGTTCAAAGGTAAAAATTGGAAGTAATGTAGAAATTTTATCATTTACACACATTGAAAATGCAACAATTGAAAACAATGTAAAAGTAGGACCTTTTTCCAGAATTAGACCTGGTGCAATTTTATCTAAAGGATCCAAAGTCGGAAATTTTGTAGAAATTAAGAATAGCAGAGTTGGAGCTAGGTCAAAGATAAACCATTTATCATACGTTGGTGATACAACAATTGGAAAATCTACAAACATAGGAGCCGGGACAATAACTTGTAATTATGATGGTAAAAGAAAAAATAGAACAAAGATTCAAGATGAAGTTTTTATTGGCTCCAATTCTTCTTTGGTAGCTCCTGTGATAATTGGAAAAAAATCTGTTATAGGAGCCGGTTCTGTGATAACAAAAAATGTTAGAAAAGGATCTTTGGTTTTAGCAAGAGCTAAACAAATTGAGAAAAAAAAATATAAATAAAATTAATTTATGTGTGGAATAATTGGAATTGCCAGTACTAAACCTGTATCTGGAAATATAATTGAAGCATTGAAAAAACTTGAGTACAGAGGATATGACTCCGCGGGTCTATCAACTATAGATAACGGAAAAATAAGTGAAAAAAAATGTTCCGGGAGAGTTAACAATCTAGAAAAAATTTTATTTGAAAATCCATCAAAAGGAAGTTTAGGTATTGGCCATGTTCGATGGGCAACTCACGGTATTCCTAACGAAATCAATGCTCACCCGCACTCATCAGAGGTTGTATCTGTTGTTCATAATGGAATAATTGAAAATTCAAATTCAATAAAAGATGAACTAATAGAGAAAAATTATTTGTTTAAATCACAAACAGATACTGAAGTAATAACTCTACTTCTAACAAGTTATTTAAAAAATTATGACATCCTAGATTCAGTGCATAAAACTCTAGAAAGACTTGAGGGAAGTTTTGCTCTTGGGATTATTTTTAAAAATTTCAAAGATATTGTTATAGGTGCCAGGAGAGGAAGTCCTCTAGCCGTTGGATACGGTCATGAAGAAAATTATATTGGCTCCGACTCATATGCTCTTAAATCGATGACAAATAAAATTTCCTATTTGGAGGATGGGGAAATTTGTATTTTAACTAAAGATAAAGTCGAGTTTTATAATTCGGAAAAAAATAAAATTAATAAAGAAATATTAACTTTATCAAACGATGAAAATAAAACTACCAAGGGTGATTTCAAAGATTTTATGTCTAAAGAAATTAATGAACAATCAATAACATCAAAAACTTGTTTAAAAGAATATATAGATCATTTGAGAAAAGATATAAATTTTTATAATTTTCCTATTAATCCAAATGAAATAAATAGAATTACGCTTATAGGGTGTGGCACAGCTTATCATTCATGTTTAATAGCAAAATATTTATTTGAAGAGCTTTCTTCAATTACTGTTGAAACTGATATTGCATCTGAATTTAGATATAGAAAAATTAAATTTAAAAAAAATAACCTTTATATATTTGTCTCACAGTCTGGTGAAACAGCTGATACCTTTGCAGCTTTAGACTTATGTAAAAAAAATAAAGCAAATACATGCGCAATAGTGAATGTTGTAGAAAGTTCAATTGCCAGAGCCGCTGATTTTGTTCTTCCAATTCATGCGGGTCCAGAAATAGGAGTTGCGTCTACAAAAGCTTTTATTGGTCAAATGTTGGTTTTGTATTTAATATCTTTGAAAATTTCTAAAATTAGAAATGAAATAACAGATCAAAATTACATAAAAAGCATAAATGATCTCAACAATTTACCATCACTAATTAAAGAAGTTTTAACAAAAAGAAATGAAATACAAATTATAGCAAAAGATTTTGTTGACTCAAAAGGAACCATGTTTTTAGGTCGAGGTCTTTCTTATCCAATTGCTTTGGAGGGTGCTTTGAAATTAAAGGAACTTTCATATATTCATGCCGAAGGTTATCCAGCGGGAGAAATGAAACATGGGCCACTAGCATTAATAGAAGATGGTTTACCTGTTGTAGTTTTGGCTCCAAAAGACAAATATTTTGAAAAAACAATTTCAAATATGCAAGAAGTTATTGCAAGGGGTGGAAAAGTGATCTTGTTTACAGATGACGATAGTGAAATTATTAGCGAAAATATTAGATATAAATTTAATATTCCAAAGTGTAATGATTATATAAAACCATTTCTTTTGACCTTGCCCTTACAAATGTTGGCCTATTATGTTGCGTCATTTAAAAACTGTGACATAGATAAACCTAGAAACCTAGCAAAATCGGTTACCGTCGAATAAAACGCTTTTTACCATATTATTGGTTACTTGAAGGGTTTGACTTATAAACAATGGATATATATTTATAGTTGAATTATGAAGAAGTGGAAAAAAAATAGCTGGAAGAGTTATCCTGTTAAACATATTCCAAAATATGAAGATGAAAAAAAACTTCAAATGGTTTTGGGAAAAATTGGAGATTTTCCTCCCTTAGTGTTCGCTGGAGAAACAAGATCGCTTAGAGAACAGTTAGCCCAAGTAGTTGAGGGCAAGGCTTTTCTTCTACAAGGGGGTGATTGTGCTGAAAGTTTTGCAGAATTTCATCCGGACAATATAAGAGATACTTTTAAAGTAATTTTACAAATGGCTCTCATTTTAACTTCCTCGGCATCTGTACCTGTTGTGAAAGTTGGAAGAATAGCAGGTCAATTTTCTAAACCAAGAAGTTTTCCAACTGAAGCAAAAAATGGAAAAGAACTGTTAACTTATTTAGGGGACAACATTAATGGTATTGAATTTAATGAAAAAGCTAGAAAACCTGATCCGATGAGATTATTTAAAGCATATTCTCAATCTGCATCGACACTTAATTTGCTCAGAGCTTTTTCACAAGGAGGCTTTGCTGACCTTAGAAAAGTTCACTTATGGAATTTAGGATTTGTGAACAAAAGTCCGCAAGGAAAAAGATTCAAAGAGATACAAGAAAAAATGAGTGATGCACTAGCCTTCATGGAGGCCTGTGGAATTAATCCGGACAGCAATAGAAGACTGCGAACTGTTAATTTTTTTACATCACATGAAGCTTTACTTTTACCTTTTGAAGAGTCTATGACCAGAATAGATTCTGCCACTGGAGAATATCACGACACTTCAGCTCATTTTGTGTGGATTGGTGATAGAACAAGACAATTAGAAGGAGGACATGTGGAGTTTTGCAGAGGAATAAAAAACCCTATCGGCCTAAAATGTGGCCCCTCTTTAAAAACAACAGAACTAATTCGACTTTGCAATATCTTAAATCCTGAAAATGAAAAGGGAAAAATTACATTAATCACAAGATTTGGTTACGATAATGTTGAAAAGTTTTTACCAAAGTTAATTAGATCAATAAAAAAAGAAGGATTAAATGTAGTTTGGTCTTGTGACCCAATGCATGGCAATACAATTAAATCAGCAAATGGATTTAAGACTAGACCTTTTAACAATGTTGTTAAAGAAGTGAAAAATGTATTTGCCGTCCATCAAGCCGAAGGAAGTTTTGCTGGAGGTCTTCATATAGAGATGACAGGTCAAAATGTTACTGAATGTATAGGGGGTGCTCAAAAGATATCAGACCAAGATTTATCTCATAGATATCACACACACTGTGATCCCAGATTAAACGCAAGTCAAGCACTTGAGTTGGCATTTTTGATTTCAGATGAAATTAAAAAGAATTCTCAAAATTCTAAGAATATTGCTCAAGCAGCATCTTAATTGTAGCATATAAATTTTTAAGATTAAAAAATGAAAGAACTAAAAATATATAATTCTTTGACAAAAAAAAAGGAAAATTTTATTCCAATCAATAAGGGCAAAATAGGAATGTATGTATGCGGACCTACAGTTTATGACTATCCGCATATTGGCAATGCAAGGCCATTGGTTGTATTTGATGTTTTATACCGTCTACTAAAAAAAATTTACGGAAATAACAAAGTTACTTATGTGCGCAATATAACAGATATTGATGACAAAATTATCGAGTCATCAAAAAAAAATAAAAAAAGCATTAACGAACTAACAGAAACTATAACTAAAAGTTTTCATGAAGATTGCCGATATTTGTATTGCTTAAATCCAACTTTTGAGCCTAAAGCTACTGAACATATTA
>CAJWDL010000012.1 GCA_913030805.1 uncultured Candidatus Pelagibacter sp.
TACGCGGCGGTCTTCAAGCATTACCGAGAGGACAATATGATGCTGGAAAATCACTGGGAATGGGTTATTGGAGAATGCATTTACTTGTAATTTTACCACAAGCATTAAAACTTGTTATTCCAGGAATAGCTAATACATTTTTGGCCTTAGTAAAAGATACACCCCTAATTTTAGTTGTAGGTTTGCTTGAATTAGTGGGAATGATAGATATGGCAAAATCAAATCCAGATTGGCTTGGCTTTGCCACAGAAGGATATATATTTGCTGGTGTTGTTTTTTGGATCATTTGTTTTAATATGAGCAGATATAGTCAAAGATTAGAAAAAAAATACAAAACAGATAGATAGAATTTATGTCAGATAAGATAATAGAAATGGTAGATGTGAGTAAATGGTTTGATGATTTTCAAGTTTTAAAGAACATAAATCTCGAGGTATTATTGAAACAAAAAATTGTTGTTTGCGGACCATCCGGATCAGGTAAATCTACACTAATAAGATGCATTAATAGGCTTGAGGAACATCAAAAAGGAAAAATTGTAGTTGATGGAATTGAACTTTCTGAAAGCACAAAAAATATTGAAAAGATAAGGGCTGAAGTTGGAATGGTTTTCCAACAATTTAATTTATTTCCTCATTTGTCAATTGTAGATAATTGTACATTGGCACCAATATGGGTAAAAAAATTACCTAAAAAACAGGCTGAAGGATTAGCATTAAATGAACTAAAAAAAGTTAAAATATTGGATCAAGCTAAAAAATTTCCCGGACAATTATCTGGGGGACAACAACAAAGGGCCGCAATAGCAAGAGCTTTGTGCATGCAGCCAAAAATTATGCTTTTTGACGAACCTACTTCAGCCTTAGATCCCGAAATGATCAAGGAAGTTTTGGATGCTATGGTTGATTTAGCAAAAGAAGGAATGACCATGATTGTAGTCACTCACGAAATGGGCTTTGCAAAGGAAGTGGCTGATGAAGTAATTTTTATGGACGAAGGCATGATAGTTGAAAAAGCTGCTACAAAAGAATTTTTTGCAAATCCTAAAAGCGATAGAACTAAACTTTTTTTAAGCCAAATTCTTTAGTATTTTATTAGGAGTGATTAAAAAATTATTTCTATTAGCGATATTGTTTTTAACTCAATTATCTTTTAGTTCAGCCTTTGCTCACGTTTTACATTATCAAAAATTAAATAAATTAGAATTTGACCTTTTCAGAAACGATCAATTAATTGGTCAACATATTTATGTCTTCAATAGAAGTGGTCGAAATTTAACCGTTCACGGTAAAATTAATTTTGAAATAAAAATATTGGATATCACTTTATATAAATATTCTGCAGAAAGTCAGGAGAAATATGTTAATGGAAAATTTGAAAGTTTTTCGGCAACAACTAATCAAAATGAGAAAAAAAAGTTTAGTAAAATCTATAAGAAAGAAAACAAATTTTTTATAGAAGGATCCTCATACAAAGGAGAGGCCCCCAAAGATTTTATTATTGGCTCGTGGTGGAATTATTCAATAACTAAATATGGAGTACAAATTAGTACAGGCTCTGGTAGAATTATAAAACAAAATGTTAGTTTTGTTGGCAAAGAAACTATTGAAATTGATAATAAGAAATATTCTGCCTTAAAATATAATTTTTCCTCAAAAGATCAGAGCTTATCAAAAGATAAAAAACTAAACATAGATGTCTGGTATGATGAAAAGACATTGATTTGGTTAAAAACTAGCTATAAAAAAAAAGGTAATTGGGAATATAGGCTTAGGTCTTTTGAATAATGTGATCTATATCAAAATATTATTAAATTCAAGATGCTTTTTTTTGACTTCTGTCAACCCAAAAATGCAAGGTGTTTTGTTTTTTTTTAGTAAAAAAAAAATAATTTTACACTTGCATTAGCATTAATTTTAAGGTTGAATTTATCTTTTTTCAATAGAGGGGTCTAAATGGTCAATGATTTTAATAAGCATCTAGGTGAAATGCTGAAGAAAAGAAGGTTAGCGCTAGGTTTGACACAAACAAAAGTCGCTAAAGCAATTAATGTTACTTTCCAACAAATTCAAAAATACGAAAAAGGAATTAACGGGGTAAGTTCAGTAAGATTATTACAGCTGGCAAGTTATTTAAAAGTACCAATAAATTATTTTTTTGATAACTATTCTGAATATTTAAACAATTTAGATAAAACTGTGGAGAATTATATGCAAGTTAATTACAATTTCCTTGTTAAAATGTTTTCAGAATTGTCACAAGAGCAGAAAAATAAATTTAATAAACTAGTGGGTAACGAGAATACTTTGTTAAATAAAAAAACGGGCTAAATATTGGCTCCTCGGGCAGGACTCGAACCTGCGACCAATTGATTAACAGTCAACTGCTCTACCAACTGAGCTACCGAGGAATGTAATATAAATTGAAGATACTTTTTTTTAGCCACAACTCAAGATTTTTTTTGGAGGCCACGCCCAGAATCGAACTGGGATACAAGGATTTGCAATCCTCCGCGTAACCATTCCGCCACGTGGCCAAGTTTAACAAGTTTAAACAAATTCAATCTTTGTTTTTTAATAAATTATTATATGTTTGTATATAATGCAAAATCCTAATTACAACCATCTAAATATAGAAAAACAAATATACGACTATTGGGAAAAAAACAAATTTTTTAAACCTGATAAAAACAAGAAAAAATATTTTTCCATTGTAATACCGCCACCCAATGTGACAGGAAGCCTACACATGGGTCATGCATTAAATAATTCTTTGCAAGATTTATTAGTGCGTTATTATAGAATGAATGGTTATGAAACTTTATGGCAACCAGGCACAGATCATGCAGGCATAGCCACCCAAGCAATTGTTGAAAAAAAATTATCAGAAATAGGAATCAGTAAAAATAAAATAGGGAGAGATAATTTTGTCAAAGAGGTTTGGAAATGGAAAGAAGAATCTGGAGATCAAATTCTTAATCAACTTAAAAAGCTAGGATGTTCGTGTGACTGGTCACGTAATAGATTCACAATGGATAAAGATTTATCAGAAGCAGTTATAAAAACATTTGTTCAGCTTTATAAAAAAAAAATAATATATAAGGATACAAAATTAGTTAATTGGGATACAAAACTAGAAACAGCAATATCAGATTTGGAAGTTGAACAAAAAGAAGTTCAGTCAAATCTTTATTATATAAAATACAAAATTGATGGAGAAGATAATTTTCTCACGATAGCTACTACTAGACCAGAAACAATGCTTGGAGATACAGCCGTGGCTGTTAATCCACAGGATAAAAGATATAAAAATTACATAGGTAGAAAAATAATTGTACCAATCGTGGAAAGAAAAGTAAAAATTATTGCAGATAAATATGTTTCTATAGATCAGGGCTCAGGTGCTCTTAAAGTGACCCCCGCCCACGATTTCAATGATTTTGAAATTGGAAAAAGACACAAACTTGAAACTATAAATATTTTTGAAAAAAATGGTAAATTAAATCATGTTGTTCCGAAAGAATTAATAAGATTAGATCGTTTTGTAGCTAGAAATATAATTATAAAAATACTTAAGGAAAAAAATTTATTGGAAAAAGTTGAAAACATAAAAAATGCCGTACCTTTTGGAGATCGTTCAAATTCAATTATAGAACCTTTGCTAACTGAACAATGGTTTGTTGATGCAAAATATTTAGCCAAGAAAGCTATACAGGTAGTTAAAAAAAAGAAGACTATTTTTTTTCCAAACAATTGGACAAAAACTTATTTTCAATGGATGAACAATATACAACCCTGGTGTATCTCAAGACAGTTGTGGTGGGGACATAGAATACCAGCCTGGTATTCAAAAGATAAAAAAATTTTTGTTGCAGAAAACAAACATGAGGCAAATAAAATTGCTAAAAAATATTATAAAAAAAATGTTGAATTAAAAAGAGATGAAGACGTTTTGGACACGTGGTTTTCATCTGCTCTTTGGCCGTTTGCTACATTAGGGTGGCCAAAAAAAACATATGAATTAAAAAGATTTTATCCAACATCTGTACTTGTAACTGGGTTTGATATTATTTTTTTTTGGGTTGCTAGAATGATGATGATGGGGAATCACTTAATTAAAAAGGAGCCTTTTTCTAAAGTTTATGTTCATGCTCTAGTAAGAGATGAAAAAGGTCAAAAGATGTCCAAATCCAAAGGTAACGTAATTGATCCTCTTGATGTAATTAATAAATATGGCGCAGATGCTTTAAGATTTACTTTAATTTCAATGGCAGCTCCAGGAAGAGATGTAAAACTTTCAGAGGACAGAGTTAAAGGATATAGAAATTTTCTTAATAAAATTTGGAATGCAAACAAATTTTCCAAAATAAACAATTGCAAATTTTCCAAGAAATTTAATATTAAAAAAACCAATCTTGATGTGAACAAATGGATTTATTTTGAATTGGTTAAAATTAATTTTGAGGCAAAAAAGCATATATCAAATTTCAGATTTGATGAAGCTGCGAATGTAATTTATCAGTTTGTTTGGCATTCTTATTGTGATTGGTATATTGAATTTTTAAAACCTATTTTTGATTCTAAAAACAAAAAAGATCTTGAAGAATCACGTAATATGTCCGCCTTTATTCAGTCAAATATATTAATTCTTTTACATCCATTTATACCATTTTTTACTGAAAAAGTTTGGCAAGATTTTAAATTTATCAATTATTATAAAACAGCATTAATGTTTAAAAATTGGGATGTAAAATCTCAATCAAGTTTTAACAAAAGCTATAATAAAATTGATTGGCTTATAGATCTTGTAAGAAACATAAGGACAATAAAAGTTGATTTAAATATATCTCCAGGAGCATTTATCAACATTTCTATCTCTGAATTAAATTCCGACAAAAAAAATGTTATAAATGATAATTTAGATGTGTTTAAGAGATTAGGAAGAGTTTCAGAAGTAAGTCATTCAGAGTCAAACCAAAATGGTGTAAAAATAATCGTTGGTGGAGAAACTGTTACACTTTACTTTGATCAAAATTTGGATTTGAACCAACAAAAACAAAAAATATACATCAAAGTTAAAGATTTAGATCAGAAAATAAACGGAATAAAAGCCAAACTAAAAAACAAATCTTTTTTAAAAAATGCACCAAAACAAATAATTGAGAATGAAAAGAAAGTATTAATAAATTGTAAAATTGAACTTAAGAAGTTGAATAGTATTCTAAATAGTATTAAAAATTAATTATGAAATTCAATAAATCTAAACTACCAAGCAGACATGTGTCTATAGGGGTAAAAAGTGCTCCCCATCGTTCTATGTATTATGCAATGGGTTTAAAAAGTGCTGATATAGAGAAACCCTTTGTTGGCGTAGCTACAACTTGGAATGAAGCAGCCCCATGCAATATTACACTTTCAAGACAAGCTCAATCTGCAAAAAAAGGAGTGAAGTTAGCTGGGGGCACACCAAGAGAATTTACAACCATTACTGTTACAGATGGAATTGCAATGGGACATGCGGGAATGAAGTCATCATTAATTAGTAGAGAAGTTATAGCTGACTCTGTTGAGTTAACCATGAGAGGTCACTGCTATGATGCACTTATCGGTCTAGCTGGTTGTGATAAATCGCTACCAGGACTTATGATGGTTATGTTGAGATTGAATGTTCCTTCAGTTTTTATTTATGGAGGATCAATATTACCAGGTAACTACAAAGGAAAAGATGTAACTATAGTGGATGTTTTTGAGGGTGTAGGTAAACACTCAACAGGTAAAATGAGTAAGGAAGATTTATTTGAACTCGAGACTTTAGCTTGTCCGTCAGGAGGATCGTGTGGAGGACAATTTACTGCAAATACTATGGCATGTGTATCAGAAGCTATTGGTTTAGCATTACCAGGATCCGCAGGTACTCCAGCAGTATATGAAACACGAGATAAATTTGCGGTTTCAAGCGGAGAAGCAGTAATGAATCTGTTAGAAAAAAATATTAGACCAAGGGATATTGTAACAAAAAAATCATTGGAAAATGCTGCTGTTGTAGTAGCTGCATCAGGAGGATCTACTAATGCTGCGCTGCATCTGCCAGCTATGGCGAATGAAGCTGGAATTAACTTTAGTTTAGAAGATGTAACAAAAATTTCAAAAAAAACACCCTACATTGCAGATTTAAAACCTGGTGGCAAGTATGTTGCAAAAGACTTGTATGAAATAGGCGGGGTACCAATTTTAATTAAAGCGTTGTTAGATGGAGGTTTTTTGCATGAAGATTGTATGACAGTTTCAGGAAAAACAATTGGTGAAAATCACAAAGATATTGTTTTTCCAACTGATCAAAAAGTAATTTATAAAACCTCAAAACCAATAAGTTCCTCAGGTGGTTTTGTTGGTTTAAAAGGAAATTTGGCACCCGATGGTGCTATTATCAAAGTAGCAGGATTGAAGAAAAAAAAATTTATAGGAAAAGCAAAATGTTTTGATGGTGAACAGTCTGCTTTAAATGCGGTTTTAGAAAAAAAAATCAAACAAGGAGATGTTATTATTATCAGATACGAAGGTCCAAAAGGAAGTCCTGGTATGCCAGAAATGTTATCAACTAGCGGAGCTATATATGGCCAAGGATTAGGAGAAGAAGTTGCCCTCATAACCGATGGTCGTTTTTCTGGAGGCACACATGGTATTTCAATAGGACATGTTGGTCCGGAAGCAGCTGTTGGTGGACCAATTGGATTAATTAAGGATGGAGATGTTGTTGAAATAAATACAGACAGGGGTTTATTAAAAGCTCATCTGAGCAATAAAGAATTGTTAAAAAGAAAAAGAAAATGGAAAGCAAAAAAGATAGAATATACCTCAGGAACATTGTGGAAATATTCCCAATCAGTGGGTCCCGCAAACAAAGGAGCTGTCACACATCCTGGAGCCTTCAAAGAAAAAGAATGTTACGCGGATATATAATAAATAATGAAAATAAAGCCAGTTATTATGTGTGGTGGAGCGGGTACAAGGTTGTGGCTCCAATCAAAGAATAATCTCCCTAAACAATTTATTAATTTTGGTGGTTGGACTTTGTTTGAAAAAACTCTCCAAAGAATAAAAAGCTCAATATTTGATTATCCTATAATAAGTACGAATTTAGCCTATGTAAATTTAGTACGCAAAGATCTATTGAAATGTAAAATTAAGAAATTTAAAATTGTTTTAGAGCCATCCAAAAAGAATACGGCTCCCGCTATATTATCATCAGTTTTATTAAAAGAAATTCCCTACAATCAATCTATGATTTTCTTTTCAGCGGATCATTTAATAAAAAAAAAAAATCGGTTCAACAAGTCAATTATTTCAAACAAAAAATATTTGAATGACAGAAATATTTTTATTTTTGGTATTAAACCAACCTTACCATCATCTGAATATGGTTATTTTTTAACAAAAAAGATTTCAAGAAACATTTATAAAGTTGATAAGTTTATTGAAAAACCCAACATAAATAAAGCTAAAAAAATTCTAAAAAAAAATGGTTATTGGAATTCTGGTATGTTTTTTGCGAGGAAAGACTCAATAGTAAATAATTTTAAAAAACATCAACCACAAATATTTAAGCTTTGTACTGATGCCGTAAACAAATCAACAAAACAAAAAAATGTTTATCATTTAAACAAACATTCATTTAATAAATTAAAAGAAAAATCATTTGATTACGCTATTTTGGAAAAATCAAAAAATATTAACGCTATTAAATTAAATATACCTTGGTCAGATCTTGGTAGTTGGAAAGAAATCTCGAATATTTTTAATAAATACAAATCGAAGTATTTTAGAAAAAGTAATGTTTTTTATCGACCATGGGGAAAATATATTAATTTATATTCAGGTAATGGTTTTTTAGTGAAAGAACTTGTATTGAACCCCATGTCTTCAATAAGCTTACAAAAACATAAATATAAATCAGAGCATTGGACAATTACTTCGGGTAAACCAATAATTACAATTAACAAGAAAAAATTCTTTAAAAACATAAATGAAACAGTATTTATACCCAAAGGTGCAATACATAGGATAGAAAACCCTTTTAAAAAACCTGTTAAAATTATGGAAGTTCAAACAGGTGCAATACTGAAAGAAACAGACATCATTAGATATCAAGATGTTTACGGCAGAGTTAAATAATCTCCAACTCTATTGGAGCGTGATCAGAAGGTTTCAATTTGGATCTTGGTTTTTTATTAATATTAATATTTTTAATATTGTTTAAAAGATTATTTGAAACTAAAAAGTGATCGATTCGCATCCCATGATTTTTTTGCCAAGCATTAGCCATATAATACCAAAAAGTATAATCTTGTTTATCTTTGTTAAAATATCGATAAATATCTTGAAAACCTAAATTAATTAATTCACGAAATTTTTTTCTTATTTCTAGTTTGAAAAGAGCGTCATTTTCATATTTTTTATAATCATAGACATCAATTTGATCAGGGATAATGTTAAAATCACCACCAATAATAATATTATTATAATCTACTATTGTTCTTTTAAGTTGCTTAATTAATAAATTAAGCCAATTTTTTTTATATATATATTTATCAGTTTCAATGGGATTGCCATTGGGAACATATATATTTATTAATTTAATTGTTTTTGCTTTAATTTTTAAATTTCCAACCAACATTCTAGCTTGTTTACGTTCGTCGTTAAAAAAATTTAATTCAATATTTTCAAGTTTTTTTTTTGATAAAAAAGCCACACCATTATAACTTTTTTGTCCCAAAACATATGAATTGTATCCAGCATTTTTAAACTCTTTAAAAGGGAAGTTTTTTTCTTCTGTTTTTATTTCTTGCATCATCAATATATCTGGCTCTGATGACCTCAGATAAGTTAAAATATTTTCTATCCTTGCTCTTACCGAATTAACATTCCAAGATGATAATATCATCAAATTGAAAATGATATCCCGCAGCCACAAGATGATTTAGTTTTAGGATTAAATATTTTGAAAGAAGTTCCCATTAGCTCAGATACAAAGTCTATTTCCGAGCCCTTTAAAATATCTAATGAGACTTTATCAATAACAATATTATTTATTTTTACGTCTTCTTGATCGATATTCTTATCAAAGGAAAAATCATATTTGAAACCTGAGCAGCCTCCGCCTAATACGGATATTCTAAAGTATGTGCCAGGCTCCTTTGTTGATACAAGTTGGTTGACTTGTTTTATTGCCTTATCAGTAAATATTATTTCACTAATCATTATTTTACTTACATACCATAATATAATATTTAGTTAAAACAATGCAAAGCTATAGTAAAAAATTTTTTAATTTAAAAATTTCAACAAGCAAAGGTCGATTATTTAAAGAAAAAAAAAGTAGTCTCAGAACACCATTCCAAAGAGATAGAGATAGAATTATTCATAGCGCATCATTTAGACGCTTAAAACATAAAACGCAGGTTTTTGTTAATACAGATGGTGATCATTTCAGAACTAGATTAACCCACTCTATGGAGGTTTCACAAATATCAAGAACAATAGCTAGAGCATTAAATTTAAATGAAGATTTATGTGAAACATTAAGTTTAGCGCACGACATGGGTCACACACCATTTGGTCATTCGGGAGCAGATATACTTAACGAATGTATGAAAGATTATGGTGGTTTTGATCATAATATACAAACTTTAAGAGTAGTTACAGTTTTAGAGGAAAAATATTATAATTTTAAAGGATTGAATCTAACGATTGAAACATTAGAAGGATTAATAAAACACAATGGTCCATTATATGACACAGGTGGATTTAACAAAATATTGCAACTATACACTTTTAAAAATAAAATAAATTTTAATAAATTTCCTTATTTAGAATCACAAATTTCATCTATTTCAGATGATATTGCCTATAATAACCACGATATAGAAGACGGTATTAGAGCAAATTTATTTTCTTTAAACGAAATTTCAGAAATACCTTTCTTTAAAACAATATTTAATAAACACAATAAAAATATAAAAAAATTTGGAAAAAAATTAATTGTTTCACAAATTGTTAGAGAATCAATTAATCAAATGGTTACAGATATTATAGAAAATACTAAAAAAAATATTAATAAATACAAAATAAAATCATTAAATAATATATATATTTGCGATAAACCAATAGTTTGCTTTTCTAGCAAAATGATAGAGATTGATAAACAAATTAAATTTTTTCTAAATCACAATATGTACAACAATAAATATGTTTTAAAAAAAACAAATGAAGGAAAAAAAATAATAAAAAATTTGTTTAATAATATAAATAAGAATCCAAAAAAATATATCAAAAATGACTTGTTAAAAACTGGTATAAAAGAAAGAATCGTAGCAGATTTTATTGCTGGAATGACTGACAGGTTTGCTATTAATTTAAATAGAAATCTCAAATGAATATATTTTCAATTTATTTAGAAAAAATTAAAGAATTTATAATTGATCTAGAAAAGCATGAGCAAATAAAAATTTCCGATAATTTAAATAATTTGGCAATTGAATTAACTCCAAAAGATCTGCAAGGCGATATATCATGTAATGCAGCTTTAATATTATCTAAAACAAATAATAAAAAACCAAAAGATATTGCAGAATTTCTTAAAACCCACCTAATAATAAAATTTTCTGAGTTTAAAAATATATTCATCGCTGAGCCAGGTTTTTTAAACATCGAATTTAAAGATGATTTTTGGCACAAGTTTTTAACCGACTTATTAAATTTAAAAGAAAAATATGGATCAAATTCTTATAAAAAAAATAGCTACAATGTTGAATTTGTTTCTGCTAATCCTACGGGACCGTTGCACGTTGGTCATTGTAGAGGATCAATATTAGGAGATGTAATTGCAAATTTGCTAATTTTTAACGGTAATGCTGTAACTAAAGAATATTATGTTAATGATCTCGGAAAACAGATAAAAAAATTTACATTATCAGTTTATTATAGAATTATTGAAATATTGCATAATAAAGAATTTCCGAAAAACGTGGATGATCTTTATCCAGGAGAAAATGTTGCCGACATTGCAAAAAAAATTATAGATAAAAAATTAATTAGTGAATTTAATAATTTCGATAAGATTTATGAGAAACTTAGAGAAATTTCAATAAAAGAGTCTTTAGAATTAATAAAAGTTAACCTAAATTCTCTAGGAATACAGCATGATCATTTTGTTTTTGAAAGTCAATTATATAAAAATAATGAGATACAAGATACTGTTGAAAAATTAAAAAAAAAAGATCTTATCTATTATGGAAAAATTGCAGCACCGAAATATAAAGAGGAAAAAAATTGGAAAGAAAGAAAGCAATTATTATTTAAATCAACTTTATATGGGGATGATAAAGATAGACCACTACAAAAGAACGATACATCGTGGACATATTTTGCTGGTGATTTAGCTTATCATAACAATAAAATTGATAGAAAATTTGATATCTTAATAAATGTATTGGGCGCAGATCATACCGGATATATCAAAAGAATAAATGCTGGAGTCGAAGCGCTTTCAAATAAAAAGACAAAATTAAGTTGCAAAGTTAGCCAACTGGTTAAACTGATAAAAGATGGAAAGCCTTTTAAAATGTCGAAAAGAAAAGGTGATTACATAACGGTTGAAGATCTTATTAATGAAGTAGGAAGAGATCCTGTTAGATTTATTATGTTAAGCAGAAGTAATGATGTAGAGTTAGATTTTGATTTTAAAAAAGTTACTGAAAAAACAAAAGACAATCCCGTTTATTATGTTCAATATTGCTATGCAAGAATTTGTTCAGTCTTTAGAAATATCAACAAAGATTTAAATGAAGAAATTAACTTTGATATAAAAAAATTTCATATAAATTCTTATGAGAGACAAATAATTAAAAAACTTTCCGAGTGGCCAAAATGCATATCCATTTCAAGTCAAAGAATGGAACCACATAGGATTCCTGTTTATTTATATGAATTATCATCTTTATTTCATTCTTATTGGAATTTAGGAAAAGATGACTTTTCTTTTAGATTTATAAGTGACAATAAACCAACAAGTTTAACAAAACTAATTATTTTAAAATGTATTTCTTATGTGATTAAATCTGGAATGAATTTGATTGGAGTTAATACTCCAAATAAAATGTGATGCTTAAAGAAGTTAAGTATGTAGTTTATTTACTCACAATATTTTTTTTTATTTTTTTTGTTATAAAGTTTTATCTGTCTGAAGATAATGTTAAATGGAGCAATAAGGTAATACTTCAATATCAAAATATATTAGATAAAAAAATTATTAGTTTACCTATAATTAAAAATGATACAAGCGACATCATTGAATACACAAGCGAAATTGAAGATTTTAAGAATAAGAAACAAAGAAAGTTTTGGGATTTATTTAAAACAAATGAAAAATAGAAAAGCTTTTATAGTTGGCATTAGTTCAACATTTTTAAAAAAAAATGAAATTGATTTTTTAAAAACAAACAAACCCTGGGGTGTGATTTTATTTTCTAGAAATATAAACGATTTTATCCAGACAAAGAAGTTAGTTAATCAAATTAAATCATGTTTTCGCGATAATAAATATCCGATCTTGATTGATGAAGAGGGCGGTAAAGTTTCAAGATTAAAAAAAATTATTGATACTAGTAACTTCCCCCCAAAATCTTTTACTAAGTTATATTTAAAAAATAAGAAAAAATTCTTTTATCAATATAAAATTTATATAAACAGTATCTCTCAAATCTTAAACGATCTAGGGATTAACATTAATACCGTTCCAGTTTTGGATGTTGCTAGAGATAAAACAAATAAAATTATAGTCGATCGTGCCTTTTCAAATAGAGTTAAAATTGTTTCAAAACTTGGGGATTACTGTATCAAAATGTATACAGAAAATAGAATTGGAACAGTTATTAAACATATACCAGGGCATGGTTTAGCAACTAACGACAGTCATTTTAGTACCCCAGTAGTTAATGAAAAAAAAAAAATATTAAATAATATCGACTTTTTAGCGTTCAAAAACAAAAAATCTTTATTTGCGATGACAGCTCACATTATCTATTCTCAATACGATTCAAACAATACTGCGACGCATTCCAAAATAATTATAGATGATATAATAAGGAAAAAATTGAAATTTAGACACCTTCTAATTTCCGACGATATATCTATGAAAGCTCTAAAATACGGTCTTAAAGAAAATGTTATCAGATCTTTAAAAGCAGGGTGTAATTTAATTTTACACTGCAACGCAAATATCAATGAAATGAGAATAGTTGCAAATAATGTTCCAAAAACAGATGATTTTGTCATAAAAAAAACATCACAATTTTATAAATTTCTAATGTAAAATTATTTTATGTCCGTTAATGATTCTAATAATTTTGAGATTAATTTATCTAATTATTCAGGACCTTTAGACGTATTATTAGATTTAGCTAAATCACAAAAAGTTAATCTAGCAGAAATTTCAATAGCTGAATTAGCTGATCAATTTAACACGTTTATAAATAAAGCAAAAAAACTCAATTTAGATTTAGCTTCCGAATATTTATTAATGGCTACTTGGCTAACTTACCTAAAATCTAAATTATTATTACCAGAAACGGAAGAAGATGAGTTCAAAGTTTTAGAAGTGGCAAAAAAACTTAAATTACAGTTAAAAAAATTAGAACTAATTAGAATTCTTTCAGATCAAATGTTAAAAAGAAAAAGATTGGGTATAAATATATTTACAAGAGGAACGAAAGGTGGAATTAGATCAATTTACAGCTCAAATTATTCAGTTACTTTATATGAAATGTTAAAATCTTACGCAAATAATGTAATGAAAAAAGATTTTATGAAAATTAATATACCTAGATTGCCTGTATTTACCACTGAAGAGGGTATAAAAATAATCAGGACATTTTTTGGTAAATTATCTGATTGGAAAAATCTAAGTGAGTTAATTCCAAAAGAGTTTATTGAATCGAAAACTTTAAGGAAATCTGGTTTTGCTGGTGTTTTTGCTGCATCTTTGGAATTGTCAAAAGAGGGTAATGTTGAAATAAAACAAAATTCACTTTTTGATAATATATTTATAAAACAGAAACAATGAAGAGCAGAAATCAAAAAAATAATATAATTAAATTTCCTACTAGCATGTCGGAATCCGAAAGAGAGATAGAAGCAATTTTATTTGCTGCAGAAGAGCCACTTGATATTGAAAGCATTGAATCTAAAATTAAAAAAAAAAAAAATATTACCAAATCATTGGAAAATTTACAGCGCCATTATTCAAGTAGAGGAATAAATCTAGTTTGTATATCAGGCAAATGGTCTTTTAGAACTGCTGAGAATCTTTCTGGCTTAATGTCGCAACAAAAATCTGTTCAAAAAAAACTTTCAAAAGCTGCCATAGAAACACTTTCAATAATCGTTTATCACCAACCAGTTACTAGAGCTGAAATTGAAGAAATTAGAGGAGTCTCTTTCGGAACAAATACACTTGAAATTTTAATGGAACTAAATTGGGTAAAACCGCACGGTAGAAGAGATGTGCCTGGTAGACCAATACAGTATGCAACAACAGAAGATTTTTTAAGTCACTTTAATCTACAAAAATTGTCAGATTTACCAAATATCGAGGAGTTGGCATCAGCAGGTTTAATAGATAGCGGAAATTTAGATTCATCAATATTTGGAACCGAATCTTTTTTTAAGGAGAAAAAAGAAGAAAAGAAAGAAAATATTTATTCAAATATAGACGAAATGTTGGGAGATACTCTGAAATCAGAAGAAGACTGAAAAGATTACTTTAATAAAAATTAAAAATTGTATATAAATTCCCTATGAGTATCGGCTTTTGGCAAATTGCTATAGTAGTAGTGTTGGTGGTATTACTTTTTGGTAGGGGAAAAATTTCTAGTCTTATGGGTGATGTGGCGAAAGGAATTAAAAGTTTCAAAAAGGGCATGTCGTCTGATGTTACCGAGGATTCGGAATCCAAGAATATAACAAGCGATAATTCAGATTCAAAAAAAGAATAAACTTTAATAAATGCCACAAATCGGCTGGTTTGAAATTCTTTTAATCGTAGTGGTATCAATTTTGATTATTGGACCCAAAGATTTTCCAATTATGTTAAAAAAAATAGGTTCATGGATTGGTTCGATTAAAAAATATTATAATGAACTTCATAATGAAGTTGCGTTATATGAAGATGAAGGAGACAAAGAGAAAAATTTAAGTAAAAATAAAATTGAAGATACGAAAGATGAAAAATGACAGCAATAAACAAGGTACTTTTGTCAGTCACTTAACAGAATTAAGAACAAGGCTAATTAATAGCATCTATCTATTATTTGTTTTTTTTTTAATCAGTTATTATTTTTCTGAAGAAATATATAGGTTTTTAGTACAACCTTATGCAGGCATTGTTGAAAACGATGGTCAGGAACGGAGGTTAATTTTTACTGCTTTGCAGGAAACTTTCCTAACATATTTAAAAGTTTCCTTTTTTGCAGCCTTTTTCGTTTCAAGTCCATTTATTTTGAATCAAATTTGGAAATTTATAGCCCCTGGCTTATATGATAATGAGAGAAAAGCCTTGATGCCTTATCTTATATTAACGCCATTATTATTTCTTTTGGGAGGATTGCTTGTTTATTATTTGATAATGCCTTTAGCAATAAAATTTTTTCTATCTTTTGAAACTTCTTCGCAAATAAACAATTTACCAATTCAAATAGAACCTAAGGTAAATGAATATCTTTCTCTGATAATGAAACTGATTTTTGCTTTCGGTTTAAGTTTCCAGCTACCAGTAATTTTAAGTTTATTAGCTAGAGTAGGTTTTATTGACTCGGGGTATTTAAAAAAAAGAAGAAAATATGTTGTTGTAATTATTTTTGCAGTTGCAGCAATTTTAACGCCGCCTGACCCAGTAACACAGATAGGCTTGGCAATACCATTATTACTGTTGTATGAATTATCGATAATGTCAGTAAAAATTATAGAAAAAAAAATAAAAGAAAAAGAACATGCACAATATTAAGGAAATAAGATCTAATCTTGAGAATTTTGAAAATAGGATAAAACAAAGAAATTCTGATATTGATATTGAAGTTCTTCAAAATTTAGATAACAAAAATAGAAATTTAATCCAGAAAAAAGAAAAGCTTGAACAAGAAAAAAAGATTATTTCAAAGTCAAAAGATAGCTCATTATTTAAAAAGTCAAAAGATCTTTCAAAAGAAATTGATAATATTTGTAAGGAACAAATATTAATCCAGAATAATTTGAATGAAATATTGATTAAACTGCCTAACCTGGCATTAGAAGATGTTCCCGTTGGCAAAGATGAAAGTTCTAATAAGGTAATTTCTGAAAATGGAAAAATAAATGATTTTTCCTTTAAACCTAAATCTCATTATGATCTAGGCAAAAATTTAGGAATGATAGATTTTGAACTTGCTTCAAAAACATCTGGCTCAAGATTTGTTTTTCTTAAAGGGGAAATCGCTTTGTTAGAGAGAGCAATATCAAATTTTATGATAGATACTCACACTCAGAATTTTAATTATATTGAAATTTCTCCCCCTTTAATGGTGACATCTTCCACAATGTTTGGAACGGGTCAATTACCCAAATTTGAAGAAGATCAATTTGAAATAAAATTAGACAGTAATTCTGAGAAAAAATTTTTAATACCAACGGCAGAAGTGATTTTAACAAATATGGTCAGAGATAAAATTTTATCTTTTAAAGAGTTGCCAATTAGATTAGTTGCTTCTACAGCATGTTTTAGAAAAGAAGCGGGTAGTTATGGAAAAGATACCAAAGGTATGATGAGACAGCATCAATTTTATAAAGTTGAGTTAGTTAGTATAGTCGAACCGAATTTATGTCTGGAAGAACTAGACAAAATGACAGGATGTGCGGAAAATATTCTACAAAAACTTGAACTTCCATATCGTAAAATATTACTTTCAACAGGAGATATGGGATTTAGTGCGGAAAAAACTTACGACTTAGAGGCATGGATACCTTCAGAAAATAACTATAGAGAAATATCAAGCTGTTCTTCGTGTGGATCTTTTCAGGCTAAAAGAATGAAAGCAAGATATAAAAATAAAAATAATGAAACATGTTTTGTAGGTACGCTTAATGGCTCGGGATTAGCGGTTGGCAGAACGTTAATTGCTATAATGGAAAATTGTCAACAAGATGATGGCAGTATAATAATACCAGAAGTCCTAAGACCTTACATGAATGGTCTAAAACTAATTAAAGTTCAGCAATATTAAGATTGTTTATTATTATTTAATAGTATAAATAATTTAATTTTTAAGGAGATATAATGTCTGGATCAGGATCGGGAATTGCACAATTCATACCTTTGATATTGATTTTTGTAATCTTTTACTTTTTTCTAATAAGACCTCAACAAAAGAAAGCTAAAGAACATAAAGCAATGGTTGCTGCCTTGAAAAGAGGTGATGAAGTAGTTACTTCAGGAGGTATAGTAGGTAAGGTTGAAAGAATTTTGGGAGAAGATAAATTAGATTTATCAATTTCAGATAATGTGACCGTCCAAGTCGTTCAATCAACAATACAAACTGTATTAAACAAGCCTAATACAAAAAAATAATTATATTTTGTGTTATATTTTTCAAAATTAAAAGTAATATTTATATATGTTTTAATTATTTTTTTATCATATTTTTCTATTTCAAATTTTTTATCTCAAAACTACAAATTATTTGATAAAAAAATTAATCTTGGATTAGATTTACAGGGTGGATCATATTTATTATTAGAAGTAGATAATAGTCCTATTGTACTACAAAAACTTCAAAAGAAGTTTTCCGACTTAAAAAAACTTTTTAGGGAACAAAATATTAAGTTTAAAAATATTAAAATTGAAAATAACAAGATTTATTTCGAAATAGATGAAAATTCAAAAGATAAGTTTGTATCTGCTTTTACTAACAAAAATGATAATTCAATAAATAATTATTTTAATAAATACAAAGCTTTTGAATTTGACCACGAAATTAAAGGCAACCAAGTTTTAGTTAGCTATTCAAAATTTGGAATCATTGAAATTAAAAATTCATCAATCGATCAAGCATTGGAAATTGTAAGAAGAAGAGTTGATGAGGTTGGAACCAATGAACCAAATATTCTAAAAAGAGGTAACGAAAGAATTTTGGTTGAGCTTCCTGGTCTGGATGATCCTTCCAGGATTAAAAATTTATTGGGTAAAACAGCTAACCTTACATTCAGGTTTATTAGCGATAGTGACATAGGTGATTTTGGATCAGAAAAAATGTTTTTTGAGGACAATGTTGAAGAGGCATTTGTCAATAAAAGAATAATATTAAGTGGTGATAATTTGATTGATGCACAACCAAGAATGGACAATCAAACCAATCAAACAGTAGTAACTTTTTCAATGGATAGACTAGGTACAAAAAAATTTGCAAGGGCTACCATAGAAGGTGTTGGAAAAAGACTTGCTATAATTTTAGATAATAAAATTATCAGTGCGCCGGTTATTAGAGAACCCATAACAGGCGGAAATGGTCAAATATCAGGAAATTTTAATTTTCAATCTGCTACCGATTTAGCATTGTTATTGAGGTCAGGCGCTCTTCCAGCCCCATTATCAATTATTGAAGAAAGAACTGTTGGACCTGATCTTGGAAAAGATTCAATTGATGCCGGAACAATTGCCCTGATCATTGGTTTTGTTTTGGTAATTTTATTTATGTTTTTTAAATATCGGATATTCGGTTTGATTGCTGATTTTGCATTAGTTGTTAATCTTTTTCTTTTAATTGGAGTACTAACAATTTTTGAGGCTACATTGACATTACCAGGTATTGCCGGAATAATCCTAACAGTTGGAATGGCAGTTGATGCCAACGTTTTAATTTATGAAAGAATAAAAGAGGAAATCAAAATAGAAAAAAATAATGTTATTGCATTCGATAGTGGTTATAAAAAAGCCCAAACAGCAGTATTGGATGCAAATATTACTACTCTAATTGCAGCTACCATTTTATTTTTTTTTGGATCGGGTCCTGTCAAGGGATTTGCCGTAACCCTTGCAGTTGGAATTGTATCTACTTTATTTTCGGTTTATTATTTTGCAAGACATTTAACCTCATCTTTTGTGTTTAAAAATAAAGAGAAAATTATTTCAATATAATGTTTAATTTCAAGCCTGATATACAATTTATTAATTATTTTAGAATTTTTATTTTTATATCATTAATTTTAATTATAATTTCTATTGGATCAATATTTTATAAAGGACTTAACTTTGGGGTAGATTTTAAAGGAGGAACATTAATTGAACTTAGGGTTGAGAATACTGAGATAGGGATTGGTGATGTGAGGCAATCTTTTATCAAAATGAATCTAGGGGATGTAAATGTAAAAAAATTTGGTAAAGAAAATGATTTTCTGATTAAATTTGAAGGGAACGATAAAAATAAAGAAAATTTTGTAAAAGATATAAAAATCCAATTATCAAAAGATATAGGAAATAACTTCAGCTTTAGAAGGGTGGAAGATGTGGGTCCCAAAGTTAGCGGTGAATTGCTTAGATCTGGTTTAATAGCAATAGTTTTATCTTTATCTGCAATGTTGATTTATATTTGGATTAGATTTGAATGGCAGTTTAGCTTGGGCGCAATTATTGCTTTAGTTCACGATGTTATTGTTACGATTGGCTTTTTCTCCATTTTAGAATTTGAAATAAATTTATCAATAGTTGCGGCTGTTTTAACAATAGTCGGTTATTCTATGAATGATACGGTGGTTATTTTTGATCGTGTTAGAGAAAATTTAAAAAAATACACTTCAAAAACTATAAATGAAATTTCAAATCTTTCTATTAATGAAACTTTATCTAGAACTATTATTACTTCTTTAACTACCCTTTTGGCTTTACTATCTATTTTCTTTTTTGGTGGCGAAATATTGAAAGGTTTTTCCTTTGCTATGATATTAGGTGTAATTTTTGGAACTTATTCTTCAATATTTATAGCAAATCCTATCTTGATAAAACTTAAAGTGAATCAAAAATCTGTCCTAAAAGGAGAATAAATTATTTGTTAATATAAATTTTGAGCTGCTACCATGGATAATAGCATTGGTAGCGACAATAGAGTATTTACTCTAGAAGCTAACACGGCCTTTTTTAACGATATAGGTTTTTCTTCAGGCGTAGCCTCCACAATCCCCAAAACTTTTTTCTGATTTGGCCAAATAATAAACCAAACATTGAATGCCATGATTAATCCTAACCACATTCCAATACCGATTGCTGTATTTTTTCCTCCACCACTTCCCATTCCTAAAGCTAGGGCTTGATGAACATAACCATTGAGATAAGCAACGATTAGTCCAGTTACAATTGTGGCTAGCGCAGCCCATCTGAACCAAAATAAAACTGCCGGTGCTATTACCTTAGTAATTGCTGGTTTTTGTTCATCCGTAAATTTTGGCATACTTGGTATTTGAACGAAATTTAAATACCACAACAAACCTATCCACATTATTCCTGAAATTACGTGGAAATATCGAAATAACCAACTCCAGAAAAGCCTATCAAAAGATAAATCTCCTCCAAAAAATAAACCCAAAAGCAATAAAACACTGATAACGATTGATAAATGTATTGTCTTAGGTAATGACTGAAGTATGCCTATCATGATTCAACCTAATTATAACATAACTATTAGAGAAAAAACTATGCAATTTTCATATAATTTTTCTTTAACAGTTCCTTCAAAAAGCTACCTGTATAACTCTCTTTAGAAAGGCTTATTTTTTCAGGATTGCCTTCAGCAATAATTTCTCCCCCTTTAATACCACCCTCAGGACCCATATCCACTATCCAATCAGCAGTTTTAATCACATCTAAATTATGTTCAATTACTACAACCGTATTACCCAAACCAACAAAAGTTTGCAAAATCTCTAAAAGTTTTTTTATGTCATGAGAATGAAGTCCTGTTGTTGGTTCATCAAGTATGTATAAGGTTCTGCCAGTTGAACGTTTAGATAGTTCTTTAGCTAATTTTACTCTTTGAGCTTCACCACCAGATAGGGTGGTGGCCTGTTGACCTATTTTAATATAACCTAGTCCAACTTTTTTTAGTGTCAGCAATTTTGATCTAATACTTGGAATGTTTTCAAAAAAATCACACCCTTCATCAACAGTCATATTTAATATGTTGGAGATATTTTTGTCTTTATATTTTATTTCTAGGGTTTCTCGATTATATCTGCTTCCTTTACATTCATCGCACGCTATATAAACATCAGGTAAAAAGTGCATTTCATATGTAATAACTCCATCTCCTTCACATGCTTCACATCTGCCACCTTTAACATTAAATGAAAACCTACCTGGTTTATAACCTCTTGTTTTTGACTCTGGTAGATTTGTAAACCAATCTCTTATTGGACCAAAGGCCCCAGTATAAGTTGCAGGATTGGATCTCGGAGTTCTTCCAATAGGTGATTGGTCGATATCAATAACCTTGTCTATTAACTCTGTTCCTTTGTAACTTTTAAAAGGTTTAGGAATTTTACGAGATTTATTATTATTTAAAGTTAAATTTAAAGCATTAAATAAAGTTTGTAAAATCAGAGTAGATTTACCACTACCCGATACACCAGTAACACATGTAAAGGTTCCTAACGGAATTTTTAAATTAATATTTTTTAAGTTATTTCCTGTTGCACCGGAAATTTCTAAAAATCTTCCATTCTTTGCCGTCCTTCTAATTTTTGGAACCGGTATGTTTTTTTTTCTAGATAAATAATTTCCGGTAATACTTTTTTCGTTATTTATAATGTCTTCCAAATTTCCTTGAGCTACTATATATCCGCCATCTTTTCCAGCTTCGGGTCCTAAATCTATAATATGATCAGCACTTTCCATTGTTTCGATATCATGTTCGACTACAATAACAGTGTTTCCCAAATCTCTTAATCTTTTAAGAGCTTTAATTAGTTTAATATTGTCTTTTTGATGAAGACCTATTGATGGTTCATCTAATACATATAAAACACCCGTCAAACCAGAGCCAATTTGTGAAGCGAGTCTTATTCTCTGAGATTCTCCTCCAGAAAGTGTTCCTGATTCTCTAGATAACGTTAAATAGTCTAGACCAACATTTAATAAAAAATCTAGTCTTTCATTGATTTCTTTTAGTATATGTTTTGCAATTTTTTGATCTCTTTGCTCCAGTTTGTTATCTAGAGATTCAAACCATTTTTTTGCTTCAATAATTGATTTTTTCGTTATTTCACTTATATTTTTTTTGTCTATTTTTACACAAAGAGCCTCATCTTTTAGACGATGACCGCTACATTTTTCACAGTTTGATTCAGTTTGATATTGAGCTATTTCTTCTCTTTTCCAATCACTATCAGTTTCTAAATACCTTCTTTCTAGATTATTAATTACGCCTTCAAATGTTTTTTTATGTGAATATTTCTCATAACCATCATCATATAAAAATTTAATTTCTTCATCATCAGAGCCGTATAAAATTATGTCTTTTATTTTTTTTGATAAATTATTCCAAGGAGCAGTAAGAGAAATTTTATAATGTTTTGCCAATGATGATAGAGTTTGAGCATAATATAAAGATGTGCTTTTTGACCAGGGTTCAATGGCTCCATCAGCCAATGTTTTTTTGCCATTTGGCACAACAAGGTTTGGATCAACGTTTAAATTAATTCCAATGCCTTCGCATTCCTCACATGCTCCGTAAGGGCTGTTAAATGAAAAAAGTCTTGGTTCAATTTCCTCTATAGTAAAACCACTTTCTGGGCACGCAAATTTTGAAGAAAGAGTAATTTTTTCAATTTTTCTATATTTTTTTGGCAAAGTTTCGTTTTCATATTCAACAAAAAGAAGACCCCCTGATAAATTAAGTGAAGTTTCAATGCTATCCGCAAGTCGATTTCCAAGACTTGAATTTAAAACTATTCTATCTACTAAAATTGAAATTTCATGTTTAGTTTTTTTATTAAGCTCAGGGATATCATCAATATTATACAGGGTTCCATCTATTTTAATTTTTTGAAAACCTCTTTTTTTATAATTTAATATTTCTTTTTTGTATTCTCCTTTTCTACCCCTTACTATTGGCGATAGTAAATAAATTGTACTTTTTTTGGGAATCTCTAATATTTTATCTACCATTTGAGAAACAGTTTGAGATTTAATTGGTTTTCCTGTGAAAGGAGAATAGGGAATTCCTATTCGTGCATACAAAACTCTCATGTAATCATATATCTCTGTTACCGTAGCTACTATCGATCTTGGATTTTTTGGTGCATTTTTTTGTTCAATGGAGATTGCCGGACTTAAACCTTCTATCAGATCAACATTTGGTTTCTTCATTTTATCCAAAAATTGTCGGGCATAAGCAGACAAGCTTTCTACATATCTTCTTTGACCTTCCGCATATAATGTGTCAAAAGCCAGAGACGATTTTCCAGAGCCAGAAAGCCCTGTAATGACCACAAACTTGTCTTTTGGTATTTCTAGAGAAATATTTTTCAGGTTGTGTTCTTTAGCCCCTTTTATAAGGATTTTTTTTATCATAAATGCCATCTAATAAATCTAATATATTAATTTTCCAATCAAATTATGTTATATTTCCTAACTATTATAAATCAAAAAATTGTATTCATTAAGTTATTATGTCGGGCAGTTTAAATAAAGTTTTGTTAATCGGAAGATTGGGTGCAGATCCCGAAATCAAGCAAATGGTGAATGGTAAAAATGTTGCAAGATTAAGTTTGGCAACAAGTCAGAACTGGAAAGACAAAAATACAGGTGAAAAAAAACAGAAAACCGAATGGCATAGAGTTGTGATTTTCAATGAAGGGTTGGTTAATGTTGTACAACAGTATCTAAAAAAAGGTTCCCAAGTTTATATTGAGGGGCAATTATCTACAAGAAAATGGAGAGACGAACAATCGGATCAAGACAAGTACTCAACTGAAGTTGTTATTCAGGGTTATAATTCATCTTTAACAATGCTAGGTGGCAGAAGTGAGAATGAAAATATAAATCAAAGCACTAGCTCTTTAACAAAAGATGAAACGCAAACAGCTTCCAATGATCTAGATGATGAAATTCCCTTTTAGTTTTTATGCAAAAAACTGAAATTATTAACGAACCAAAACATAAATCTGTAGTTTTGTATGATGAAATGAGTTCATCATATTTATCCTATGCGATGAGTGTTATTATTAGTCGAGCACTTCCAGATGTTAGAGATGGTTTAAAACCGGTTCATAGAAGAATTATATACGCAATGTACAAAGGGGGATTTGATTGGTCTAAATCATATAGAAAATCAGCAAGAATAGTCGGAGATGTTATTGGTAAATATCATCCGCATGGTGATCAAGCTGTTTATGATGCTCTAGTACGTATGGTGCAAGATTTTTCTATGAGTTTACCTTTAATTGATGGTCAGGGAAACTTCGGATCGATTGACGGTGATGCACCAGCTGCAATGAGGTATACCGAGACTAAATTATCAAAAATTTCACAGTATCTCATAAGTGATATTGAAAAAAATACTATAGAATTTAAAAGTAATTATGATGAAACAGAAAAAGAACCAACGGTTTTACCATCTCAATATCCCAACTTATTAGTTAATGGTGCCGGTGGAATAGCCGTAGGTATGGCAACTAGTATACCCCCACATAATTTAGGTGAAGTTATAGATGCAACAAAAGCACTGATAGAAAATAAAGATATAACAAACAATCAATTAATGAAATTCATACCCGGACCAGATTTTCCTACTGGAGGAAACATAATTGGCAAGGATATGATTAAACAGGGATATAGCAAGGGTAGAGGTTCTTTCAAAATACGTGGAGAAATAGGAGAAGAAACATTAAAAAATGGAAAAGAAAGACTTATAATTAAATCAATACCTTATCAAGTAAACAAATCTATTTTAAATGAGAAAATAGCGGAATTGGCTAGAAATAAAAAAATAGAAGGAATTAGTGATATACGAGATGAATCAAACAGAGAGGGTATAAGGGTTGTAATTGATTTAAGAAGAAATGTTGAGGCCGAAACGATCAAAAGACAGCTTTATAAACTTACTTCGATAGAAAGTTCTTTTGGATTTAACTCATTAGCAATTGTAGAAAACAGACCAAAAACTTTAAGTCTCAAAGAGTTTATAAGCCATTTTTTATCTTTTAGAGAAGATACAGTAATAAAAAAAACGGAATTTGATTTGAAGAAAGCCCAGGATAGAGCACACATTTTAATGGGAATATCCGTTGCAGTTGAAAATCTGGATAAAGTTATAAAAATTATTAAGAACTCCATAACACCCGAAGCTGCAAAAGCAGAGCTGTTAAATTTAAAATGGAAAACTATAAAAAGCTCAAAACTGATCAGATTAATTGAAAATAATAATATCAAAAATAGATATTCTTTAAGTGAAGAGCAAGTTTTAGCCATTTTGGAATTAAGACTTCAAAAATTAACCGCACTGGGAATTAATGAAATTGAGTCGGAAATAAAAAAATTATCCAATTTAATAATTGAGTATAAAAAAATTCTAAATTCTAAAAAAGAGTTAATGAAAGTTATCAAAAATGAATTAAATTTAATAAAGGAAAAGTTTTCTGTTCCCAGAAGAACTAAAATAATAGATGCCGTACTTAATTATGATATTGAGGAAACTATACAAAAAGAGTCGGTAGTGATCACTATTACTCTTAAAGGATATATAAAACGTGGTCCACTAACCAGATTCAAACAACAAAAAAGAGGTGGAAAAGGTAAAACTAGCATAAAAACTAGAGATGAGGATTCTGTGGTACAGATATTTTCTGTAAATTCACACACTCCTGTAATGTTTTTTTCTACACAAGGATTGGTTTATAAGCTTAAGGCTTGGAAAATTCCTGAGGGCACGGCGATATCAAAAGGAAGAACATTATTTAATATTTTACCTCTAAAAAGCCACCATTCAATTAGTGCCATCATGCCTTTTCCAGAAAACGAACTTGAGTGGAAAAAATTACACATAGTTTTCGCTACAAGCAGAGGAAAGATAAGAAAAAATAACCTAGAAGATTTTCTAAATATTCAATCAACAGGCAAGATTGCTATGAAACTTGACACTGATGACAAAATCGTCGGAGTTAAAATATGCGGGGATGATCAAGATATTATTTTAAGTAGCAAGCTTGGAAAATGTATTCGTTTTATGTCGAAAAAATTAAGATTATTTAAAGGAAGATCCTCAAAAGGAATCAAAGGGATCCAATTGTCCGAAAATGATTCAATCATTTCTTTGTCCGTCGTTAATAGTGTTAAAATAAACGGAAAAATTGTTAAAAAAACTCTCAAGAACGGAAACAGCAATAAAAATATATTATCAGAAATAAGTGCAATGCAAAAATACATACTTTCAATAACAAAAAATGGCTATGGTAAAAGGACCTCTTTTTATGAATATCGGGTTACTAATAGAGGCGGAAAGGGAATTATTGGAATAAAAAATTCATCCAGAAATGGTGATGTTGCTGCATCTTTTCCCGTGGATGAGGGTGATCAAATTCTAATTTCCACTGATAAAGGCAGAGTAATAAGATGTGCGGTTAAGGAAATTAGAACGGCTGGGAGAAATACCCAAGGAGTAAGAATCTCTAAAGTTTCTGGAGAAGAAACTATTGTATCAGCAATAAAAATTGATGATAATTTGATTTAATAATGAAAATAGCAATTTACCCAGGTACTTTTGATCCAATTACTTTTGGACATATAGATTTAATTAAAAAAGGTTTAAAAGTTGTAGACAAAATCATTGTGGCAATTTCAGATGTTGTAAGTAATGATCTTTTGTTTTCTGCAGATGAAAGAAAGTTAATAGTTAAAAATGCATTATACAAAGATTTAAAAATTAATAAAAAAAAAGTAAAAATAATTACGTTTAGTAATCTTACAACTTCTTTATGTAATGATCATAAAGTTAATTTGATGATAAGAGGTCTGAGAGCTGTGTCAGATTTTGAATATGAATTTCAGTTAGCAGGAATGAATAAAAAGTTAAATCACGAAATTGAAACAATTTTTTTAATGGCAAATATTGAAAATCAGGTTATTTCTTCAAGTCTTGTTAAAGAAATAGCAAAATTGGGTGGTGACATGTCTAAATTTACTACAAAAAGCACTGTTAAATTATTAAAAGAGAAATTAAGTTGAAAAAATTTTTTTCTTTTGTATTTGTATTATTATTATCAACTCAATTATTTGCAGAGGAGAATATTATGATTTTGAAGTTAAAAGACGGTGAAGTAAAGATTAAACTTTTTCCTGATATAGCGCCAAATCATGTAAAAAGGTTTAAGACTCTTGCCGATTCAAATCAGTATGATGGCGTTGTTTTTCATAGAGTAATAGATGGATTTATGGCCCAAACCGGTGATGTTAAATTTGGAAATTCTACGAATGATAAGTATGATTTGGCTAGGGCAGGTACCGGAGGATCTGATTTACCAGATTTAAAAGCTGAATTTAGTAATCTTGCTCATGAAAAAGGAATTTTGTCTATGGCAAGGTCATCAGATCCTAATAGCGCAAACAGTCAGTTTTTTATTTGTTTTGAGGACGCTCCTCATTTAGATAGAAATTACACTGCATTCGGTAAAGTTATTGAAGGAATGAAATTTGTGGATAATATCAAAAGGGGAGATGGTTCAAGCGGATCTGTTAGTGACCCTGATAAAATTATTAGTTTAAGAAGCGTAGAATAATCTTCTAGTTCATCATGGCATTAAAAAAGTTTTCTTTTAATGTTATAAAAAAACACAAATATGCAAGACGAGGCCAAATCGTAACCTCTCACGGTTTAGTGGATACACCTTCTTTTATGCCGGTTGGTACTCAAGGAACAGTTAAAGCAATCTTTCCTGAAGATTTAGTTATGTCAGGAACTCAAATAATTTTATCAAATACATATCACTTATTGCTGAGACCAGGAGTAGATAGAATTTCTTCGTTAGGTGGATTGCATCAGTTTATGAATTGCAAACTTCCAATTTTAACAGATTCAGGGGGTTTTCAAATTATGTCTTTATCAAAATTAACTAAAATTGATAAAAATATTGGAGCAATATTCAAATCTCATATTGATGGAAGGGAATTTATATTAAGTCCGGAAGAAAGCATTAATATTCAAAAAAAATTAAATTCAGATATTCTTATGGTGTTAGATGAATGTCCAAAAATTACCAATGATAAAAACATTATAAAAGAATCAATGGACTTATCTCTAGAATGGGCCCTGAGATCAAAAAATGCTTTTGGATCAAATCCTTCTAAAGGACTTTTTGGCATTGTGCAGGGAGGTTTATATAAAGATTTAAGGCAGAAATGTTTGGAAAAACTGATTGAAATAAATTTTGATGGATTTGCATTAGGAGGATTAGCCGTTGGCGAAACTCAAGATCAGATGTTTAATACTTTAGATTCTGTTAAAGATTACATGCCCAAAGATAAACCTCGTTACCTAATGGGAGTAGGTACGCCTTCTGATATTTTGGGTGCTGTAAAAAGGGGAATGGATATGTTTGACTGTGTTTTGCCGACAAGGTCAGGTAGAACAGGGCTAGCTTTTACCTGGAATGGTAAAATTAATATTAGAAATTCGAAATTTAAAAATGATAATGCACCTTTAGATGATAAAGTAATTCTGCGTGGTTTAAAAAAATACTCAAAAAATTACCTAAACCATTTGTTTAATACAAACGAAATTTTGGGTTCGATGCTTTTAACCATTCATAATATCAATTTCTACCAGCAATTAATGAATCAAATCAGAGAAACTATAGATAACGAAACGTTTGATGATTTTCATGATAAATATATAAACATAATTTAATTAATAAATATGTTTTTATAATTGAATATTACCTAAAAAGAGTTTAAATAGCTTTTTTATTGGGCCGTTAGCTCAGTTGGTAGAGCACTTCCCTTTTAAGGAAGGTGTCATTGGTTCGAATCCAATACGGCTCACCA
>CAJWDL010000013.1 GCA_913030805.1 uncultured Candidatus Pelagibacter sp.
ATGTAAGTCTTTAAAATTTAAAGGCCCAGTTGATTAACTGGGCCTTTTTTTTTATTCTCTCGTAATGAGCGTTAATCAAGATATTGATAGCAAATCAGTTAACCTAGATAAATTTGACGAAGATGGCGGTAGCAAAAGAAATCTTCAGGGTTGGAACTTAAAGTTAGTAGCTATTGTTGCGATATCTTGGTCGCTATTTCAACTATGGTATGCTTCACCTTTACCCTATATTTTAAACTTTGGTAAAATTATTGATGTACCAGCAAGATCTGTCCATTTAGCTTTTGGATTAGTTCTATGTTATCTGGTTTATCCAACTTTAAAATCAAAAAAAAAATCAAAAATATTAATTTCAGATTTTATCCTAGCTTTTATATCGTTAGTAGTAACTTTATACATTTTTTTTGATTACGAAGGTTTGGTCTATCGTCAAGGAATTTTGGCAAAAATTGAATTTGGATCATTTGTTATACCCTATGAATTAATTATTGGAGCACTTGGAATTGTTTTATTATTAGAGGCTACTCGTAGAGCAATAGGAGTTCCTCTGGTAGCAATAGCACTTATTTTCTTGCTTTTTTCAGTTTTTGGTCAATCAATGCCATATTTAATTTCACATCAGGGTTTATCGATCACAAGATTAGTCGGGTACCACTGGTTTGGCGGAGAAGCAATTTTCGGTATTCCAATAAGTGTTTCGGTTAGTTTCATTTTTTTATTCGTTTTATTTGGCGCAATATTAGATGCTGCGGGTGGAGGTAGGTATTTTATAAATTTAGCTTTTGCTTTAGTAGGAAAAATGAGAGGGGGGCCAGCTAAAGCAGCTATTCTTGCCTCGGGACTGACAGGATTAATTTCAGGCTCATCGGTTGCTAATACAGTTACTACAGGAACTTTTACAATTCCCATTATGAAAAAATCTGGACTTCCTGCAGTTAAAGCTGGCGCCGTAGAAGTTGCAGCCTCTGTAAATGGTCAAATTATGCCACCCATAATGGGTGCGGCCGCATTTGTTATGGCAGAATTATTAGGCATTTCTTATTTTACTGTAATCACTCACGCACTCTTACCAGCATTCATATGTTATATTGCGCTTTTTTATATTTCACATCTTGAATCTGTAAAATTAAATATTCGAGGATTGCCTGAAAGTGAAATTCCTCCACTTGGAAAAACTTTCTTAAGCGGAATCCATTATTTAATTCCAATATTTATTTTGGTTTATCTTCTTTTAATAGAAAGATGGACAGCTTCATCGTCTGTATTTTACTCCATTCTTTCTCTAATGGTTATTATTCTTGTTAGAGAGGCATTAGCAGCAAAAAAAAATAATCTTAGTCTGTTTGGCGGATTAAAATTTGGCATCAATGAAATAATTGCTGGTTTAGAAAAAGGAGCAATTAATATGATCAATGTTGCCATTGCCATTGCAACAGCTGGAATCATTGTTGGAGCAGTAGCTTCCACTGGACTAAGTAATAATTTAATTATAGTTGTCGAGGCAATTGCTGGGGACAATGTAATTATATTGTTATCGTTAACTGCTGTTCTTTGTATTATTTTGGGAATGGGATTGCCTACCACGGCAAATTATCTTGTCGTTGCAGCGTTGATGGCCCATGTTGTTGTTGAGGTTGGCGCTGCTTCAGGTTATGTCTTTCCTTTAATAGCAGTACATTTATATGTTTTCTATTTTGGTTTAATGGCCGATGTTACGCCCCCCGTAGGTTTGGCATCTTATGCGGCTTCAGCAATATCTAAAGCAGATCCAATAAAAACAGGTATTCAAGCTTTTTGGTACGAATTGAGAACAGCGATATTGCCAGTGGTATTTATTTTTAATAATGAACTTTTGCTTATTGGAATTGAAAATTTTTGGCATGGTCTGATGGTAATAACAACATCATTGATTGCTATATTGGTTTTTTCATCCGCAACACAGGGTTGGTTCATAAACAAATTACGGTGGCACGAAATAGTAATTTTTATTTTAATATCACTATCATTATTCAGGCCTGATTACGTGCTTGATAAATTTTACCCAAAGTATGAATACACACAATTACAAATAAGTAATTTGCAATCTATTAATTTACAATCAGATCGAGATGTCCATATAAGGGTAACAAGACGGACAGAATATGGTGATCGATATAAACTTTTTGTAATTAACAAAGATAGTTTTAAGGAAAATTATTCATTAGAGGATTATGGCTTTAACCTTGTTAACAAAGAGGGAAGAATAACCATAGACGCACTTAAATGGGGCGGACATGCAAAAAAATCAGGAATTGAAATAGGCGATGTAATTAGCGAGTTTAAAATTGAAAACTTATATAGGCCAAATAGAGCAACTATTTATCCTTTTTCTTTATTGATATTATTTATATTTGGCTATCTTAATTATAGGAGAGGTAAAAAAATTTGACCAATGGCAAAAAACTTTTCTGATAAAAATATTATAAAAGGTAGATGGTATAATATTAATAAAAAAATTAAAAAAAAAATAATTGCTAAATATCATAGGATTAAAGATTGGAAAATGGATCCCAAGGGCTATTTTCTGATAGCAATTGATAGAAATAAGAAAATCATAAGAGTAGGTTATTGTAAATTTACGAAATTGGGTAGTTCACCTATTAACGATATGGTTGCAGAAATTCAAGGCAAAACGGCAATAGAAATTGTGAATACTTTGATAAGAGAAAAATTAATTTCGACATTGCAGCATGCTGCAGATATGGGGACAGAACTTCACAAAGCCGAGCTATCTTTAAAATACGGTTTTAAATATATTCAAGACAAAAATTTGGAAATTAAAATTAAAAAATAATCAATAATCTATTTCTGATTTTTTATATTGTAAAACAATTTACTTCCTCATTATTTTCCAGATTCCTGAAGCAGTTGCTACAATCTTATCATTAGTTCTTAGCTCACAAGTAAGAAAAATTAGTGATTTGGTTTTTTTTTGAACTTTAGCCAATCCTATCAGTTCTTGGTCTAATTTAGCTTGAGAAATGAATTTTAATTCTAAAGAAATAGTTACGCATGCATTTTCACCTGATGTTCTATAAGCAGCTGTACCAACTCCAGCATCTATCAATGCAGCGATAAATCCACCATGAGCAATCTTTGCATTGTTTAAATGGTTTTCATTAATTTTGGTTTTAAATTCATATTTATTTTCAGAAACAGTTCTGAACAGGATACCACCGTTGTGTTTCATGAAACCATTTGATGTACTAATTTGTTTAAATTCTTCACTCATCGTCTAATTCAAAATAAAAATGTTAAAAATAAAAGAATGAAAAATATAAGGACAAAAAAATAAATAACAGCTTTTTGCAAAGAAATATGTGTTAACCATTTAAAATTCATATACTAAAGCCTTTATTTTTGGCGCGCCTTTCAGGAGTCGAACTCAAGACTTCTTGGTCTACAGCGTTGTTGTTTTATTATAATGCACAATAATTTCTTATAGTGTTTATACGATCTCAAATCAATCGAGTTAAATTTATTTATTCTAAACATTTGTATTTTATTTAACAATTGATAAAAAAATTATTCTAACTCAATGGTGCTCGGTGGTTTTGATGTAATATCATAAACTACTCTGTTTATTCCTCTTACTGAATTGACAATTTTATTTGATATTTTTTGTAAGAAACTTTTGTTGAAAGAAAAAAAGTCAGCGGTCATACCATCTTCCGATGTTACTGCCCTTAATAAGCATGTATATTCATAGGTTCTATTGTCGCCCATTACTCCAACTGTTTTCATGGGCAGTAGAGCAGCATAAGCTTGCCAAATTTTGTTGTAATAATTTGATTTTTTTAATTCTTTCATAAATATGAAGTCAGCATTCTTTAGTATATCAATCTTTTCTTTTGTTACTTCTCCGGGAATTCTTATTGCAAGTCCTGGTCCAGGAAAAGGATGTCTTTGAAGTATAGTTTTAGGCAATGATAACTGCGCTCCTAATCTTCTTACTTCATCTTTAAATAAACTTTTAAGTGGTTCAATTAATGTAAAGTTCATCTTTTTTGGCAAACCTCCAACATTGTGATGAGACTTGATTTTTGAAGAAGGGCTACCCGTTACTGTTTTGCTTTCGATTAGATCAGGATATAGGGTTCCCTGAGCTAAAAACTTAACTTTTTCTATTTTTTTTGAGTATTTTTCAAACAAATAAATAAAAAGTTTTCCTATAATTTTACGTTTTTTTTCGGGATCGGTAACCCTGTATAATTTTATTAAAAATAGTTTTGAGGCATTTATATAAATTAATTTAATTTTTAATTTTTTTCTAAAGGTTGCAACTACCTCTTTTTCTTCGTTTTTTCTTAACAGTCCTGTATTAATAAATATACATATTAGATTTTTTTTGATTGCTTTATTTAATAGTGAAGCTACCACACTGCTGTCTACGCCGCCTGATAAAGCACATATTACTTTATTATTTTTAACCTGTTTCTTAATTTTAGCGATTAAAATTTCTCTTTGTTTTTTTAAACTCCACTTTCTTTTTATGTTGCAAATATCAAATATAAAATTTTTTATTAAAACCTTACCATTTTTAGTGTGGCTTACCTCGGGATGAAATTGTATTCCGTAATATTTTTTCTTTTCATCAGCAATAATTGCAAACTTTGAATTATCACTAGATGCTATTTTTTTAAAACCCTTTGGTATTTTATAAATAATATCTTGATGACTCATCCAAACTGAATTAATTTTTTTAATGAAAAATTTTTTTGTAATAGGGCTTTTTAATTTACTTTTAACAAGAGATTTTCCAAATTCCCTTTTTCTTGAAACTTTGATTTTTCCTCCAAGTTTTTTGGCTAAAATTTGATGACCATAACAAATGCCTAGAATAGGTATTTTTAGTTTTAGAATTGAGCCATTCAAGTTTGTGGCATTTTTATTTGTGACTGTTAAAGGACCACCCGATAAAATAATACCCTTTAAAGATTTATTTTTGGTTAAACTTTTTATTTGTTTGAAATTAATAATTTCTGAATAAACCCCTAACTCCCTGATTTTTCTTGCTATTAGTTGGGTAAACTGTGAACCAAAGTCAATTATGACTATTTTTTCTAAATCGTTGTTCTGATTCATTGTTTTTTAACATGATCTACATTATGAACCATACTTTCATAAAAACCTGCTTTTGAAATTTTAATAAATTCTCCTTTTTTTTGTAAATCTTTGATTGTTTTCGTTCCCAGATAGCCCATAGATGATTTTAATCCTCCAATCAAATTATAGATTATTTTGTTTACCGAACCTTTAAATTTAACAATTCCCTCAACTCCTTCGGGAACATACTTTGAAGTATTTTTAAATTTTTCCTGATAATATCTATCGGCCGATCCAATCGACATAGCGCCAACGGATCCCATGCCCCTGAAATTTTTGTATAATTTTCCTTTATATTTAAAAGTTTTTCCTGGACTTTCTATTGTTCCTGAAAACAATGATCCAATCATAACGGCATCTGCTCCTGCGGCTATTGCTTTTGCTGTATCACCAGAAAATTTTATTCCCCCATCTGAGATTATAGATGTTTTGTAATTTTTTAGAGCTTTTTTTACTTCTAATATAGCGCTTAATTGAGGAACTCCAATACCTGTGACAAGTCGTGTTGTACAAATAGAGCCTGGTCCAATCCCTACTTTAACAATGTCAACTCCAGCATCAGCTAAAAACTTAGCTGCTTTTCCAGTAGCAATATTTCCAGCACAAAGAGTACTTTTTTTAAATTTTTTTTTAATTTTTTTAATCATGGATAAAACTTTTTGGGTGTGGCCATGAGCTGTATCTATTACAATTAAGTTTACTTTGGCTTCCAATAATTTATATACTCTTTCAATATCTTTTGGATTTACTCCAATAGCTGCTCCTACTAGAAAATTATTTTTTTTTACTTTTTTAACTTCATGGACTTGTTTTTGAATAGATAAGTTTCTATGAATGACTCCTATGCCACCGGATTTAGAAAGTGCTACTGCCATTTTAGATTCTGTTACTGTATCCATTGCGGAAGACATTAGCGGTATTTGTAAATTCAAATTATGAGATATTCTTGTAGAAGTAACAGCTTCTGAAGGTAAAATGGATGAATATTTTGGGACTAAAGTTACATCATCGAAAGTAAACGAATCTTTAATATTCCCCATGCTCAATTATATATTTTTTTTAGAAAAATCCAATCAATAAGTTTTGAATAATATTTTTCAAGTTGAAAAAAATTTAAATTTATGGCGGGCCCTGAAGGAGTCGAACCCTCAACCTCCACGTCCGTAGCGTAGCGCTCTATCCAATTGAGCTAAGAGCCCTTTAAATTAATAAAACATAGTAACTTATTTTATATATGAGATCGAATAAGTATGAAATAAATTCTATGTACCCTGACTGAAAATTGATTTTTTTACTATTAAAATTTAGCAAATAGTTGTTAAAAAGACTTGCTAGATTGAATTTTGTCCATTTTTGGAACTCACTGTTTTGCAGTCAAACGCTATATCTAATCGAGTTATAGCTGTTCGATGTTTTTATTAAAAAACATGTTCAATTTAGAGAGTCTTTGCGACCAATATGTTTATAATATTAATGTTGAAAAGTAGAACGTAATTTGTAATTTTTTTTAAAATATTTTTTTAAAACTAGTTTTTGAACCCAAAGTTTAGCATCTAAATTATTGTGCTTAGGATCCAATAATTTTTCAAAGTTTTTTATAATTAAAACCATAGCTGTATAGTGAATTTTTATATGTCTGAAAAAAGATTAAATTGTGGTAGAATTAAAACATCAAAAATTGTAATTTAACTAATAATGGCAACAGAAATAACGGTTCCTGACATTGGTGATTTTGATAACGTTGAAATCATAGAAATACAAATTAAACCAGGAGATATCATAAAAGAAGACGATTCAATCGTTACCTTAGAAAGCAGCATGTCTAGCATGGAGGTTCCAGCATCTATTGCAGGAAAAATTTCCGAATTAAAAGTTAAAATAGGCGATAGAGTATCAAAAGGAAGTGTTTTAGCTTTAATCGAAAGTAGAGAAAAAATTAAAGAAGAACCTATAAAACAAAAAGAAAAAAAAGCGAAAACTACTATAAAAAAAGATGAAAAGATTTTACCAGAAACTGAAAAAATTATTAAAGAAGCAGAATCGACTATAATTAAAAAATCAAAAGAACCAACAATTCAAGAATACGAAATAAGCGATATATTAAGTGCGGTAGATAGCATTTGTAGAATAGAAAAAAAAAAGAATAAAATAGTAGAAAAAAATGGCTCTGCTGATAAAGATGATGTTCTAATTCTTAATAATCAGGCAAAAACAAATAAAAGCGAAATCCTTGTTCTTGATAAAATGGTTGAATAGGATATTGAAACTTTAAATTAAAAAAACTATTTGAAAGAAAGTCTAGGAGAAGATTTTGCTTATAAATTAGCGATATAAATTTTCTCACCTCATGAAAAAAACAATATCGTTTATTTGTCTGGTTATTTGTACATTAATTTGGGGTACAACTTTTGTTGCCCAAGATACCGGTATGGATTACATAGGTCCATTTACTTTTAATTCTGTTAGATTTTTTGTAGGTTTTTTAGCTGTTTCTCCTTTTGTTTTTTTATTTGAGAAAAAAAAAATAAATAGAGAAATAAAAAGTAAAAAAAATCATTTTTTTAAACTTATGTTACCTGTTGGAGTATTTTTATTTCTAGGAACTGTATTTCAACAGATTTCATTGCTTTATACAGATGTGGCGAATTCTGCTTTTTTTACGATATTTTATGTGCCGATGGTTCCAATAATTGTTTATTTTTTATTTTCTGAGAGACTACATTGGTCTATATGGCCATCTGTTTTTGCGTGTATCGTTGGAGGCTATCTTTTAAGTGATATTGGCGATGTTAATATTCGATTTGGTGATGGTTTGGTATTAATTGGTGCATTATTTTGGGCTCTGCATATTATTTACATAGGAAAAATAATAAATCAGTTTGATCTACCTTTTTTTATTGCTTTGCTACAAAATCTGGTAGTAGCAGCTTTATCTTTTATACTGGTAATAATATTTGAAGAGATTAATTTTTCTAAAATTAAATTAGAAACTGTAGAAATTTTATATGCTGGCGTTTTATCAGGCGGAGCAGCATTTGCTTTACAACTTTTTGGTCAAAGAAATATTTCAGCATCACCTGCTGCAATCGTAATGTCGCTCGAGGGTGTTTTTGCTGCAATCTCTGCATGGATAATTTTAAATCAATTTTTAGGTTTAAATAATATTATGGGCTGCATGTTAATACTTGGTGGCGTTCTATTATCTCAGTTAGCACCAATTTATGAAAAAAATAAGCTATAAATAAACCACAGCTAATATAAATAAAGATAATATTATTCTATAGATTACAAATACGTTTAGACTAAATTTTTTAATAAAATTTAGAAAAAGTGCAATTGTAATATATGAAAATATAAAAGAAAATATAACGGCGATAATTGCTAAAAAATTGAGCTCAGTGCTGCCTTCTTTATAAATATTGTAAATTCCCAAAAGACTAGCTGCAGCTAAAGTAGGCATTGAAAGGAAAAATGAAATTTTGGCTGATTCAAATCTACTAAATCCCAAGAGTCTTCCTGATGTAATAGTAATTCCTGACCTGCTTACCCCGGGTATTAAAGCTAAAACTTGAAATAAACCAATGATAATTGCTGATCTGTTAGTAAATTCTGAATCAATTTTTTTTGTAATTTCTACCTTGTCGCTAAAATATAAAAAAATACCAAATATTAAGCTCGTCCATCCAACAACCTCCAAGCTCCTCAAATGATTAATCAACCCTGTTTTGTAAAGAATGTAGCCAACAGGAATTATTGGAATAGTTCCTAATAAGATTTTTATTAAAAAATTTTTATTTTGAATGAAATTCAATAAATCTTTTCTAAAATAAAATATCATCGCGATTAAAGATCCTAGATGTAAACTGATATCAATTAATAAGTTTTGATTACTGAGGGCATAATATTTTGAGACTAAAATAAAATGAGCGGCTGAACTAATCGGCAAGAACTCGGAAATACCTTGAATTGCTGCTAGAATTAAGATTTCCATGGAAGAAAGCATAAAAAATAGTATTGCATAGTAGATATGCAAAATAAATTACTTATTTACTGGATTTTTTAAATTATATGACAATATTTATGTCCTAAAATCTCTTTTAGGCTCATTTATATTGATATAATAGTATTTGATAGAGAGATCAGATCATGCCTGATAAAATGTTAAAATTTGTTAAAGTCGATCAACAGACACCTACCAAAAGGTTAGCAGACAAAAGAGTAGATGATTTTAAAGAAATCTACGATCAGTTTGTTCAAGATAAGGCTAAAGAGCAATCAAGCAGATGCTCGCAATGTGGAGTGCCATTTTGCCAGATTCATTGTCCTTTACATAATAATATTCCAGATTGGTTAAGGATGTCAGCTGAAGACAGACTTGAAGAAGCATACGAGCTAGCTTGTAGTACCAATAATATGCCGGAAGTTTGTGGAAGAATTTGTCCGCAGGATCGCTTATGTGAAGGAAATTGCGTTATTGAACAGTCTGGACATGGAACTGTTACAATCGGTTCTGTTGAAAAATATATAACAGATACAGCATGGGAAAAAGGTTGGATTAAACCTATTAAGATTTCAAACGAAATCGATATGTCCATTGGCATTATAGGCGCAGGGCCAGCGGGATTAGCTTGTGCAGAAGAACTTAGAAAATTAGGTTATAAAATTACCATCTATGATCGGCATGATAGACCAGGTGGACTTTTAATTTACGGAATACCTAATTTTAAATTGGAAAAATTTGTAGTTGAAAGAAGAACAAATCTTTTAAAGGAAAGCGGAATTAAGTTTCGACAAAACATAGAAGTAGGAAAAGATATATTGTTTGATGAGTTAAAACAAAAACATGACGCATTATTGATTGCAACTGGAGTTTACAAGTCAAGGGAAGTGAATTTGATCGGGAATGATTTAAAAAATATTTTTCCTGCAATGAAGTTTTTAACAGCATCAAATAGAAAAGGATTGGGAGATAAAGTAGAAGAATTTGACAACGGGAATCTTAATGCAGAAAATAAAAACGTAATCGTAATTGGTGGCGGGGATACTGCCATGGATTGTGTACGAACTGCCGTTAGACAAAATGCAAAATCTGTAAAATGCCTTTATAGGAGGGATAGAGAAAACATGCCAGGGTCCACAAGAGAAGTACATAATGCGGAAGAAGAAGGTGTAGAATTTATTTGGTTATCAAATCCAAAAGAATACATTGGCACAGAAAAAATTTTATCAATATTAGTAGAAAAAATGAAGCTAGGAGAACCCGATTCTTCAGGAAGAAAAAAACCAGAAGCAATATCAAATTCTGAATTTGAAATGAAAGCTGATATGTTAATTAATGCTTTAGGTTTTGATCCAGAAAATTTACCCAAGTTATTTAATGACCAAAATCTTTTAGTCTCTAAATGGGGAACTGTAAAAATTAATTACCAAACTATGGAAACAAATACTCCAGGTATTTTTTCTGCAGGAGATATAGTTAGAGGGGCCTCTTTGGTCGTTTGGGCTATAAAAGATGGGAGAGAAGCGGCTGTATCAATTAGTAAATATTTAGAACTTAAGCGACAAAAAAAAATAAAAGCGGCCTAGTAATGGAACTTTATAAAAAAAATATAAAAAAATTAATGAAAACTGGTTCGTACCATCCGAATCTCGAACATGATGCCTGTGGAGTTGGTTTTGTAGCTTCAACAGAAGGCAAAAAGTCAAGAAAAATAGTCGAATTTGGCATACAAGCATTAAAGGCTGTTTGGCACCGTGGAGCGGTAGATGCTGACGGTAAAACAGGAGATGGTGCCGGAATTCACATTGAAATTTCAACAGATTTCTTTAAAGAAAAGATAGAAAATGCAGGTCGCTATCACGACAGCGGAACGATTTGCGTTGGAATGATTTTTCTTCCCCGAAATGATTATGGTTCTCAAGAAAAATGCAAAACTTTGATTGAAACGGAACTTTTAAGTAAAAATTATTATATTTATAGATGGAGGCAGGTCCCAATAAATACCGCTGTGCTTGGCATTAAAGCTGAGAATAATCGACCTGAAATTACTCAGGTGATTTTTAAGTCGAACAACAAAAATTTGACAGGAGATGATCTAGAAAGAGATTTGTTTGTTATTAGAAAAAAAATTGAAAAACAATCAAATATATTAAGCCTCAAAGATTTTTATATTTGCTCTTTCAGCTCACGTTCAATTGTTTATAAAGGAATGTTTTTGGCTGAAGCATTATCTGAATTTTATCCTGATTTAACGGATAAACGATTCATTTCAAAGTTTGCGATTTTTCATCAAAGATATTCGACCAATACTTTTCCGAGTTGGGATTTGGCACAACCGTTTAGAGTATTGGCTCACAATGGAGAAATTAATACTCTTAAAGGAAATATTAATTGGATGAAAATTCATGAACAAGATATGAATAGTAAACTTTTTGATGATATTGAAACACTGAGACCCGTTATTGCATTGGGCAATTCAGACTCAGCTGCTTTAGATAATGTATTTGAATTATTAGTTAGATCAGGAAAATCGGTTCCGCTAACAAAACTTATACTTATTCCTGATGCTTGGTCTAAAAGAAGGAAAACGATTCCAAAAACTCATCAACAACTATTTAATTTTTTAAATAGCATAATTGAGCCATGGGATGGACCCGCAGCTATTGCTGCTAGCGATGGAAAATGGATTATTGGTGCAACAGATAGAAATGGACTTCGTCCATTAAGATATACGGTGTCCTCAGATAAACTATTATTTGCTGGATCTGAAACAGGAATGGTACCGATTCCAAATGATAAAATTGTTTTTAAAGGAAGATTAGGTCCAGGGCAGGTTATTGCGATTAATTTAAATAAAGGAAAAGTACATGATAGTAAAAGTATTAAAAATCATATCTCAAAAGATTATAAAAAATACAACAAGCAAATCATAGACCTTGATAAAAAATTTGATATTTCAAAAGAAAAATTTATCTATTCTGGTGATGAGCTGAGACGAAGACAATATTTAGCTGGAATTAATATTGAAGATTTAGAACTTATTTTGCATCCAATGGTAGAGGAAGCAAAAGAAACGATAGGATCTATGGGAGATGATACGCCTTCAGCAGTATTGTCAGATAGGTACAGACCAATATCACATTTTTTCAGGCAAAACTTTAGCCAGGTAACTAATCCTCCAATTGATTCACTAAGAGAAAATGAAGTGATGAGTTTAAAAACTCGTTTTGGCAATCTTGGTAATATTCTTGATTTTGAAAATTTAACTAAAGATAATATTTATGTACTGGAAAGCCCAATTTTATCCAACTCTCAGCATGAAAAATTTATGAATTTTTTTAGCGATAGCTTAAAAGTTCTAGATTGCACATTTGTTATTAAAAGTAATTTAAAAGAAAATTTGGATAAATTGTCTTCAGAAGCTGAAATCGCAGTTCGAGAAGGATATAAACACCTAATTTTGAGCGATAAACAACTTTCTGAAAATAGGGCGGTAATCCCAATGATCCTTGCATTTGGGGCAGTAAATTCGAAATTAGTAAATTTAGGTATTCGGAGTTTTGCTTCAATTAATATTCAAACGGGAGAGACTCTAGACACGCATTCCTTTGCAGTTTTGTTAGGAATTGGAGCAACAACTATTAATCCTTATTTAGCTTTTGATTCAATCTACCAACGATATGAAAAAAAACTATTTAGTAATCTTAGTTATAAGGAATGTGTCCAACGATATATCAAATCTGTAGACAATGGTTTGTTAAAAATTATGTCTAAAATGGGTATTTCAGTTTTAAGTGCCTATCGAGGCGGATGCAATTTTGAGACTGTTGGACTAAGTAGAGCGGTTGTTGCTGAATATTTTCCGGGTATGATATCTCGAATATCCGGCATAGGTATTTTGGGTATAGAAAAAAAGATAAAAGAGTTACATAAAAAAGCTTTTCAAAAAAATTTATCAATTCTTCCAATAGGTGGCTTTTATAAATATAGAAAAAATGGCGAAAACCACCAGTATCAAGGTCAGTTAATTCACGTGCTACAAAATGCTGTGGCTGTTAATTCTTATGAGACTTATAAAAAGTATGCTCAAGGCATTTACAATTTACCAATAATTAATTTACGGGATCTATTGGTTTTTAAAAGCCTAGAAAAACCAATTGATATCAATGATGTTGAGTCCGTAGCCAACTTAAGAAAAAGATTTGGAAGTGGAAGCATGTCTCATGGTGCTTTATCAGCAGAAGCTCATGAAACTTTATCAATTGGAATGAATAGAATTGGCGCTGCCTCTTGTAGCGGGGAAGGAGGAGAGGACCCAAGAAGATTTATCAAAATGAAAAACGGTGATAGTGCAAATTCAAAAATTAAACAAATTGCTTCTGCAAGATTTGGGGTAACGATTGAGTATTTAAATAATTGTGATGAAATTGAAATAAAAATTGCTCAAGGAGCTAAGCCTGGAGAAGGAGGTCAACTACCTGGCTTTAAGGTGTCAAAAGAAATTGCAAGATTAAGACATTCAACTCCGGGAGTTACTTTAATATCACCACCTCCTCACCATGATATTTATTCAATAGAGGATTTAGCTCAACTTATTTATGACCTTAAACAAATAAACCCTAAGGTGAAAGTGGGTGTTAAATTGGTAGCATCAACTGGTGTTGGAACGATTGCCGCTGGTGTTGCAAAAGCAAAAGCAGATGTAATTTTGATTTCAGGACATTCTGGAGGCACAGGTGCCAGCCCTCAAACAAGTATAAAATATGTTGGAATTCCTTGGGAAATGGGACTTACGGAAGCAAATCAGATTTTAACTTTGAATGGTCTTAGACAGCAAGTGATTTTAAGAACTGATGGCGGTATAAAAACTGGTCGAGATGTAGTAATTGCCGCCATGATGGGAGCTGAAGAATTTGGAATTGGCACAACTTCTCTAGTAGCGATGGGTTGCATTATGGTACGTCAATGTCATTCCAACACTTGTCCAGTTGGAATTTGTACCCAAGATGAAAATTTGAGAAAAAAATTCACAGGAACATCGGATAAAGTTGTTAATTTGTTTACCTTTATTGCTCAAGAAGTCAGAGAAATTTTAGCAGGGTTAGGCTTTAAAACCTTAAATGAAATTGTTGGAAGAACAGATCTTTTAAGGCAAGTAAGCAGAGGCATATCCAACTTAGATGATTTAGATCTTGGCCCACTACTAGTTCAAGCAGATCCTGGAGAAAATAAAAGATATTGCACAACTAATTCAATAAATGAGGTTCCTCCTACGCTAGATGAAAAGATTTACGAGGATATAAAAAGTTCTATTGGCAAGGGCAAATTAGAATCAAGTTATGAAATTAAAAATGTTCACAGAGCTGTAGGAACACGATTATCACATTATATTTTTAAAAATTTTGACAAAAAAAATATTCAAGAAAATGTAATAAAAATTAATTTATCTGGATCAGCAGGTCAATCACTAGGGGCTTTTGGGATAAAAGGTTTAAAGCTAAATGTTACTGGTGATGCAAACGATTATGTTGGAAAAGGACTTTCGGGAGCAACAATTGTTATTAAACCTCCCTTAGATAATAATTTGATTGCCAAAGACAACACAATCATTGGGAATACCGTACTTTATGGAGCTACTTCAGGAAAACTTTTTGCAGCAGGGCAATCCGGAGAAAGATTTGCAGTTAGAAATTCTGGCGCAGAAGCTGTGGTGGAAGGTTGTGACTCTAATGGATGTGAATATATGACTGGTGGAACCGTAGTTATTCTAGGTAAAGTGGGTGATAATTTTGGAGCTGGAATGACTGGAGGAATGGCTTTTATTTATGATCCTACCGATGAATTTGAAAAATATGTTAATCCCGAATCAGTAATTTGGCAGAAAATCGAAAGCAAATATTGGGCAGAATATTTAAAAGATATGATCGTTCAACATTATGAAGAAACAAATTCTTCTCTTGCTAAGAAAATTTTAGACAATTTTGATTTAGAAAAAAACAGTTTTAAACAAATCTGTCCAATCGAAATGCTGGATAAACTTAAACATCCATTAGCTACAAAATTTTCAGTTAAAACAGCCGTATAACACGGTCTAATTCTTTGCAAATTTTTTTTAAATCATTCTTTTTTGACAAACTATGATTTCCGTTTTTGATTTTAATCAATTTTTTTTTTGCTTTTGGAAATATTTTTAAAATTTTTTTTGAGAACATCAATGGAACAACTTTATCTTTTAAACCGTGAAATAAAGTTATTGGAATATTTAAATTAATTTTTTTATTCAAAACTTTATTTTTTTTTCCATTCATTATCAGTTGTTTAGTAATGGGGTAAGTATATTCACTTTCTTCAAGGTGATAAGTTTTGTTAGTCATAATAATTTTTTTAATTTTTTTAGTAAATTTTTTCCACATTAATTTGTCTAAAAACTCGGGAGCAGAAGATATTCCTATAAAACTTTTAATTTGTTTTTTAAAAACTGAAAACAAATTGAGAGCTATCCAACTTCCCATACTTGATCCAATAAATATTAATTTTTTTTTATTCTTTATTTTTGCTTTGATGATTTGTTTAGCGTCATTGGACCATTTTGATATATTTCCTTCAATAAATTTTCCCGATGATTTTCCATGTCCAGAATATTCAAATGTCAAAAATCCAATTTTTTTCTTTCTACAATATTTTCGAAATGTTGATGGTTTTTCTCCCGTAATATCCGACATAAAACCATGAAAAAATATAATAAACAAATCTTTTTCTTTGTTAAGAAGTTGATACCTTATTTTTTTCTTGTTAGATAAGATAAAAAATTTAAATCTTTTGCTTGTCATTTAACTTGAATATATAATTTAATTTTTATGAATTCCAAAATAAAAGTTTTGCAAGTGATTCCAAAACTTGGTTATGGTGGTGCCGAAACAGGATGTTATGATTTGGCACACTTTTTATCGGAAAACAATTGTCGATCTTATCTAATTACTAGTGGGGGACCTCTTTTAAAATATATTAAAAAAGATAAAGTAAAATTATTCAAACTTCCTGTGCATTCAAAGAATCCATTATTAATAATATTAAATTCTATTTTTATCACCTTCATTATTTTATTTTTTAATATTTCAATTGTTCATGCAAGAAGCAGGGCGCCTGCTTGGTCTTGTTTATTAGCAACAAAACTTACTCGGAGGAAATTTGTAACAACATTTCATGGTACTTATAATTTTAACAACTCGCTTAAAAAATTTTATAACTCTGTAATGGTAAGATCTGATCTTGTGATTGCGGGTTCAAACTTTATTTTTTCACACATTTGTGAGAACTATGAAAAATATCTTAATAACAAAAGCAGAAAACTTTTGGTTATTTTCAGAGGGGTAAATTTGGAATATTTTTCTCAAAAAAATATCTCAAATGCAAAATTACAAAAACAAATTGAAGAATGGCAGGTTGATAAAAATAAATTTATTATTTTGTTGCCGGGCAGATTAACAAATTGGAAAGGGCAAATTGTTTTTATAGAAGCTTTAAATATATTAAATCAACAAACATATGTTAAGCCTTTTTCATCAATCATTTTGGGAAGCGATCAGGATAGAAAGATTTATTATAAAAAACTTATATCTTTAGTTGAAAAATATAGATTAACTCAAATAATAAAATTTATTCCTTTCTGCAAAGAAATGCCATTAGCTTATAAGCTAGCCGACGTAGTGATATCAGCATCAATCGAACCAGAAGCGTTTGGTAGAGTATCTGTCGAAGCGCAATCTATGGAAATACCAATTATAGCAAGTGATATTGGAGGGTCAAAGGAAACTATATTAAAGGATAAAAGTGGACTATTTTTTAAATCCGGAGATCCAGTTTCTTTAGCTGAAAAATTAAAAGAAACATTAAACTTTGATGATACTACATTGAAATTAATGGGAATAGAGGGTAGGAAAAATGTTTTAAAAAAATTTGATATTGAAAAAATGTGTAATTCTACTATTGCGGAATATAAAAAATTAATAAATTAATATTTAAAATGCTAGATATAAAATTACCTGATGGAAAAATTATTCAATTTGAAAATCATGTAAATGGATTTAAGTTGGTTGAAAAAATTAGCAAATCACTTGCCAAAGAAGCATATATTATGAGTGTCGATGGCAAACTGAAAGATTTGAGCTATGTGATAAAAAAAAATTCAACTGTTAGAATAATTACGTCTAAAGATAAAGAGGGTTTAGAAGTATTAAGACATGATACTGCTCATATTTTAGCAATGGCTGTACAAGAATTGTTTTCCGGAACACAAGTAACCATTGGTCCTGTCATTGAAGATGGATTTTATTATGACTTCTCAAGACAGGAACCTTTTACTGAGGATGATCTTGAAAAAATAGAAAATAGAATGAAAGAAATAATCGATCGAGATGAAAAAACAATTCGTGAAGTATGGAAAAGAAATGATGCAATTAGTCATTTTAAAAAGATTGGTGAGCACTACAAATCAGAAATAATTAAAGATATTCCAAAAGAAGAGGAAGTATCGATTTACCATCATGGCAAATGGCACGATCTTTGCAGGGGACCGCATCTATCTTCAACTGGAAAAATAGGAAAGGCGTTTAAACTCACCAAGGTATCGGGAGCATATTGGCGTGGAGACTCAAACAATGAAATGCTTCAGAGAATTTATGGAACTTGTTGGGCCAATCAAAAGGATTTAGATAGTTATTTGAAAAGATTAGAAGAAGCGGGAAAAAGAGATCATAGAAAACTGGGAAAAGAAATGAATCTTTTTCATTTTAGGGAAGAGAGTCCCGGAGCAGTCTTTTGGCATAGCAAGGGATGGAATCTATTCCTAAAACTAATTGAATATATGCGAGCTAAACAAAAAAAAAATGGATATCAAGAAATCAATACTCCGGAATTACTTGATAAATCCCTTTGGGAAAAATCTGGTCATTGGGAAAAATTTGGTGAACACATGTTAACCTCAACTACTCCAGATAAAAAAATATTTGCCATTAAGCCTATGAATTGCCCAGGTTGTGTACAAATTTTTAATCAAGGTTTGAAAAGCTATAGAGATTTACCATTAAAAATGTCTGAATTTGGAAAGGTTCATAGATATGAACCATCGGGAGCTTTGCATGGCTTATTAAGAGTAAGAGCATTTACCCAAGATGATGCGCATATATTTTGCACAGAAGAACAAATTACTCAACAATGCTTAAGTGTTACAAATTTAATTTTGGAAATCTATAGAGATTTAGGATTTGAAAATATAATTTTAAAATTTTCCGATAGACCAAAAATAAGAGTGGGAGAAGATAAAATTTGGGATAAGTCCGAAGCTGCATTGTTAGAAGCTATTAAGGCATCGAAATTAGAATATAGTGTTAGCAGCGGAGAAGGAGCGTTTTATGGTCCAAAAATTGATTTTATATTAAGAGATGCGATCGAAAGAGATTGGCAGTGCGGTACACTTCAAGTAGATCTTAATTTACCTGGTCGACTAGGAGCAATTTTTGTTGATAAAAATGGATCAAAAAAAGTTCCAGTGATGCTGCATAGGGCTTTATTTGGTTCCTTAGAGAGATTTATTGGAATATTAATTGAACACTATGCTGGCAAACTTCCTTTATGGCTATCCCCTGTTCAAGCAGTTATATTGTCTATATCTCAAGACTTTAATGATTATGCCAAAAAGGTGTTTGAACAATTCATAAAAGCAGGTATAAATTGTGAAGTGGATCTAAAAAATCATAAGATAAATTATAAAATTAGAGAACATTCTCTTGCCAAAATACCTATACTTTTAATTTGTGGAAGAAAGGAATTAGATACAAAAACTATTACGATTAGAAGATTAGGCTCTGAAAAACAGGAAACAATGAATCTTGATAAATCTGTTCAGTATATTTCATCTCAAAATAAAGCTCCTTTAAACTAAGTGGCAGTATTTAAACGAAACTATTTTCAAAGAAGGACCAAACCAAGAGGTCCTAGAGCAAATAACAAAATTAATTCACTCGATGTCCAGGTTATTAATAGCAAGGGACAAAATCTTGGAATTTTATCTACTAAAGAAGCATTGTATCTAGCCAAACAAGAGGGATTGGATTTAATTGAAATTGCTCCCAAAGCAAATCCACCGGTCTGCAAAATAATCGATATGGGTAAATATAAATATGAATTACAAAAAAAAGCAAATAAAGCGAAGAAAAAACAAAAAATATCAGAACTAAAAGAAATTAAGCTTAGACCAAGTACAGAAATTCATGATTATAATTTTAAAATAAAAAATGCACAAAAGTTTCTTTCAAAAAGAGATAAAGTAAAATTCACAGTAAGATTTAAAGGAAGGGAAATGCAACACCACCATCTTGGAATGGAGTTATTGAAAAGAGTTGAAGATGATTTAAAAAAAGTTGGTAAATTAGAGCTTAGTCCAAAATTTGAAGGCAGACAAATGACCATGGTAATTCAACCACTTTAATGGCGAATATTAGTCATTGTATATTAATTATATTGTTTGTATAAACTGCCAATTATTTTTATGCCTAAACTAAAAACTAAAAGTTCAGCAAAGAAAAGATTTAAAATAACTGCTAGAGGAAAAGTCATAATGCCCCAATCAGGTAAAAGGCATGGCATGATTAAAAGAACGAATACACAAATTAGAAAACAAAGAGGCACAACAATTATGTCAAAGCAAGATGAAAAAATTGTGAAATCATACATGCCTTATAATTTAAGAGGTTAAAATGGCACGAATTAAAAGAGGCGTGACAAGTCATGCTAAACATAAAAAAGTATTAAAAACTGTAAAAGGTCAATGGGGCAGAAGAAAAAATACTATTCGAGTTGCTAAACAAGCAATGGAAAAAGCTCTTCAATATGCTTATAGGGATCGAAGAGCTAAAAAACGAGAATTTAGATCATTATGGATACAGAGGATAAATGCTGGTGTTAGGGCTGAAGGCATAACTTATTCCAAATTTATTAATGGATTAAACAAGTCAGGAATTAAGTTAGACAGAAAAGTATTGGCAGATATTGCTTATAATAACCCAGAAGTATTCAAATCTATTGTAAAAAAAGTACAATCCTCTTTTAACTAATAAGATCCCATATAATCCTTTGCAATCCTTTATCCTGTCTCTGGTTTTCAGGGTGTTTTATTTATTTTTCTATTAGACTCATCTAATATTTTTTGACTACTTAAATCACTTATAGAGTTTGCATAGATTAATCAGTTATGAATAATCAAAAAATCTCTTAATGTTGTTCCACTAAGACTTTTTTGATTATTTCTTTCTTTCTCTAAATTATCTTTAAATTTTGTTGATCTATTATTTGTTCATTTTTTTACAGATTTTGGTTTTTGGATCTTTAAAATTTATCACTTATTTTTTTTGGATGATTTTTTATTAAAAATTTTGCGGCAACTCTAATATTATTAAAATTTGATACATTGTCTTCGGTTATTTCAAAATGATATTTTTCTTCAATACAATGAAGTATTTTTACATGATTTAAACTATCCCATTTTGGATGAAGTCCAAGACCCATATTTTCAAAATATTTTATTCTTTTTCCGCGTTGCTTTGGTAATTTAGGATTTATTTCAAGTTCTTCTTTGCAAATTTTAAAAATTTCTTTTAAATATTTTAAATATATTTTTGCTTTATTAACTGTATTCATTTTTATTTAATTTATTCCATATTTAAAATATTTTAAACATTTTTTTTTGTTAATTTCAGGTAAAGATTTTTTTTTAAAATTTTTAATTAATTTATCCACAGTTATTTTTAATAATTTATTTTTACACTTAATTATTAAAAAATTTTTTTCTATTAATAAAATTTGTCTTTTCTTATAATTATTCAAATTAAATCTATTTTCAATTTGAATATTTTTTATAATAAACGGTTCTCTTGATGTTAATAGTTTAGGATGACAAATTTTATTTTTTTTTTGACTGCTAAAATTTAAAGCTCTAAATATTTTATAATTTTCTTTATAATTTTTATCTAAATTCAAAAAACCATAATTTGGAACTTTTTTAAAATGTTTAAGTCCGTAATAAGTCCTTAATTTTAAATTTTGACTATATCCTTTAAGATTATTTTTTTGTAATTTGTTTAATATTGTTTTGAATAGTTTTATTCCTAAAAAACTACTCATGACGTCTATATTATAAGCCGAAAAACATTCCCTTATCTTGAATGTTAATTTTTCGTAGATTTTACCTCCATCTATAACATTTTCTATTTCGTGCCAACAAAGACCATGTGTTTTTTCATTATTTAGAATTGCAAAAGTTGAACTGTATAAACCTGCATACCTAGGAAGTGGTCCATCGTGAAAATTGATTGAATTATTTGAAATATTTTTTAAAATTTTTTCAGAAATAATAGTTTCGTTTAGAATACTAAATAAAAAATCAAATTTTTCAAATTTTAACTTACTAAAAGTTAGTAACGTTATTTTTTTCTTAAACTTCTTAACTAATCTTTTATCATCAGAAACTAGGTAAATTTTTTTAAATTTTTTAAGAGAAATTAGCAAACATTGTTCAAGCATATATGATGATCCAATGAATAAGGCAGTTTTATCTGATATATATGATTTCATTTTAATCAAAATTATTGTTTTTTTTCGCTAATTGAATTAATTGTTTTCTGTTAATTTTGCCATTTTGACCAATTGGCATTCGTTTTATTGTAATAATATTACTTGGCATCATATAGTCTGGAATGTATTTGCTCAATTTTTTCAATGTATTACTTTTATTTCTTTTTCGATTGTCGATAACAAAAGAGATAATTTTTTTTTCTAAAAAAATTGATGAAGAATTACTAAAACCTACTTTCCTTAAATTAAAATCTATTTCATTAAGTTCAATTCTATGACCTTTTAGCTTTATTTGATTGTCAATTCTGCCTATGAAATAAAGATTATTATTTACAATTTTTCCATAATCTCCTGTTCTAAAAGATCTAATTTTTTTTTCTTTTGTAAATTTATTTACATTCTCCTTGGAATTTAAATATCCGTCAGCTACTTGGGGTCCAGATATTATGATCTCACCTTCTCTATTGTTTATTATTTTTTTTGAATGTGTCTGATTTAATGAAATTTTAATTTTAGGATTAGGTTTGCCAATAGACATGCTGATGCCTGATAACTTTCTAAAATTCGAGGAAGTTAATATTTTAAATGTACATGAACATGTAGCTTCGGTTGGTCCGTAAGCATTGATTAACTTAATATTTTTTTTTGATTGAAAAATTGATTTAACTTGAGAATATAATAAAGGCTCACCACAAAAAAATATCATTTTTAGTGATTTAAAATTTTTGAAGTTTAAATCTTTACTGTCTTTAATTGTTTCAATCAGACTAGGGACACAAACTAAATGTGAAATTTTTTTATTTTTAATAAATCTTCCAGGAAAAAAATTATCAAGCTTGTGACTTGCGGGAACCAAAGTGCCTCCTGAACACAATGTCCCAAAAATATCCGCTACACTTAAGTCAAATCCTATTTGAGGAAACTGCGAGCATTTAGATCCTTGTTTAATTTGAAAAATTTTAGTAATCCATTCTATATAACAATTTAGTGCTTCTCTAGAAATACACACACCTTTTGGTTCACCAGTAGAACCTGAGGTAAATATAATATAGGCAATTCTATTTTTTTTTTTAATTTTAATATTTTTAATCGGTTTTGTAATAAATAATTTGTGATCTATTAAGAATTTTTTATTAGGAAAAATTTTTTTTAGGTATTTTTTTTTGTTGTTTTCACATATAATTATATTGCATTTGGATAATTTAATAATTTTTACAATTCTATTTAAAGGTGAACTTATGGAAATCGGAATATAGGTACCACCTGATAAAAGTGTTCCAAATATAGAAACATAGCTCAAAATATTTTGTTTGCCTATAATTACCACTATTGGTTTTGCTTTTACGTTTAAAAGCTTAGAGGCTACGTTATTCATTAAAATCCAAAAATCTTTATATGAATAATTTTTGTCTTTTTCTTCTACAGCAGTAATCTTTTTAAAAAGCTTGCAATTTTTTTTTATGATTTTGATAACATCCATTTAAATGATTCTATTTTTTACAAAAGAAAATTTATTTTCTTTAAGCGATGCTAAACCATATTTATGTAGTTCTTTAAAATTTATTGAAAGACTTGAGCCTAATTTTAATTTTGCTTCCTTAATTTTTGCTTTTCTATTTTTAATTAATTCAAAAAATTCATTATAATTAGCTTTTTTCTTTGAAATACGTGCATAATAATCTACATATATTGTCTTAATTTTATTTTCTTTTCTAATCTTTTTTTTAATTTTAATCCATTTTCTATAAGGCACTTCTGCTACTACCTCTAAATGATGTAAGTAAGTTGCACCTTCTAATGGAGTGCACCCAAGTAAAATAAGTTTATAATTTAATTTATTCATAAAATAAAAATCTGAATTTAATCCAAAAGATCCCTTTTGATTTGTTTTTAAAAGAAATTTAGAATTAGGTCCAATACCTATGTGATTGTGAATTGGTGAAAGACTCCTATAAATTTTTTTTCTCTCAAAGAAAATTTTGCTCAACATGCTAATATTTGCCGTATCAACTATTTTATTGAGATCAAATATATATTTTTTGGGCGTGCCCAATGAATAAGTTGGCATTATTAATGATCCCTTATTGCCAATTGTATTTAATAGTGTATTTAAAACTAGTTCGGGTAATTTTTTTGAAAATATTCCAAAACTAGATAGATTCGAATAAACCACAATATTACTCTTCTTTTTTATACCTAGTAATTTTAGATGTCTTTTTAAATTATTTCGAAAGTTTTTATTCATAAAAATTTTATTAACATTTTAATATCATAATTTCGTATAATTATTTAATGAAAACGTTCATTAAAATCACTAATAAACAAAAGTTTCCTGGATACTAAAAAATGCGAAAACAATATATTTTAAAAAAGAAAAAAAAATTGGGAGTTGCCTTTGGGATTTCTGATTAGATCAAATTTTCCAACTGGAAAAATCTTGGTCCTCTTCCTCTTTCTCCTCTTAGTCTAAATAAAACACCTAGGTATTTTTTTCTGTTCTTATACTCACAGAGGTTTAGACCTTTATATTTGGTATTTCTATCAACTCTGAAGGAAGTATAAACTCTGTTCTGTTTTTTCTTAAACTCGCTCTTAAACTTCTTTATACTTTCATTTTTATATATTAACTTCCGTGTCATTTGTATGTACTACACATTTGTTTCTCAAAAATTCTCCATGTATGTCACTATGTGCTACACATTTGGTTTAGCTTTACCACGTGAAACGGATTTAGTATAAGAAATAATAGGTTTTGAAGATAATGGTAGATGACGAAAAATAAATTATTGTATTAACTAATAAGGGCATTTCTATTATCTTCAATAAAGTAAAGAATCGCTAAAAATATTTTGTTATGGAAAACTTTGATCAAATTGAGTCTGATATTCTAAATAAAATAAAAAACGTAAGTGATCAAAACTCTCTTGATTCAGTTAAAACTGAAATTTTTGGTAAAAGGGGTGTTATTACAGAGCTTTTTAAAAAAATTGGAAGCTTGGATCAGAGTAAAAGAAAAGAATATGCATCAAAACTTAACTCTCTAAAAACAAAAATAACAGAAATTCTTGAAAAAAAACTTATCGATTTTGATCGGTCTAAAATTGATAAAAAACTTAAAAATGAAAAGATAGATGTAACTTTACCAGGTCGAACCTACTTTGCAGGAAAAATTCACCCAGTTTCGCAAGTAATAGATGAAGTAACTTCTATTTTTTCTGAGATTGGTTTTTCCGTTGAGGAGGGACCCGATGTTGAAAATGAGTATTATAATTTTTCTGCACTAAATACACCCGAAAATCATCCAGCAAGAGATATGCATGATACTTTTTATCTTGATGGTTCTAAAGATTTACTTTTACGAACACACACTTCGCCAGTTCAAATTAGAACAATGCTGAAGAGCAAGCCACCATTTAAAATAATTGCTCCTGGAAAAACTTATAGACATGACAGTGATCAAACACACTCACCAATGTTTCATCAATTAGAAGGACTACATATAGACAAAAACGTTAACATGGGACATCTAAAGGGCTGTTTATATTATTTTGTAAAGAAGTTTTTTGAAGTTGAAAAAGTAAAAATAAGGTTTAGACCTAGCCATTTTCCTTTTACCGAACCATCAGCAGAAGTAGATATTGGATATAAAATTCAAGATGGAAAAATTAAGATCGGCGAAGGTGATAAATGGTTAGAAATTCTTGGTTGTGGAA
>CAJWDL010000014.1 GCA_913030805.1 uncultured Candidatus Pelagibacter sp.
GGTTGCCATCTACCTAACATTTGTGCTGTTGGTTTTTTATTATCCCATTCGTATGACATTATTTTATTTTCTCCGCTATTTGAGTTGCCCAAACTTTAGCATCGTGAGTTGTTACATGGAAATCAAATTTTTCAGGTTTTACAAACATTGCGTTTGTATCATCAAATTTACCTTTCTTAATTGTATCTACCCAAACAATAAAATCTGCATTAAATAATTCTCTTGCTTTGGGAGTTGGACAAATAAAATCACAAACAACATAATTTCCTTCTTGTTTATATTTGTCAGCTAGATCAGCCATACGCTTTGCTTGCCTTACTCTTCCTTCTTCAGAAAAGTCCCAATCTTTTGCAGCTTTTCTTACTTTATCATTGTTAAGCCACTTTGCGTTTAGCAACGGTACTAATTCTGATGCTAAAGTTGTTTTACCAGAACCAGGTAAACCCATGATAAGTATTTTTTTCATAAATTATTATTTTGTAGCAAATTATTATGTTGTAGCAAGCCTAGGTAAAGGTTTTTCATCTATAGGTAAGTGAACTACCGTTGCAAAGAAAGATAATGCAATGGATAAATACCAAGCATAATCATAAGACCCGTATTGATCAAAGAAGTATCCACCAAGATAAGCTCCAAAAAAAGAACCGATTTGATGACTAAAAAATACTAACCCATATAACATAGCCAAATATTTAGTTCCAAAAACCTGTGAAATAATTCCATTGGTTGGTGGTATTGTAGAAAGCCAAAGATAGCCATAAAGAATTCCAAAACCAAGAGCTACGTAGGTAGAAGTCGGTAGAACCAAAAATAAAATTAATACTATTCCACGTGAAAAATATAAAATACTCAACAATATTTTCTTACTATACTTTCCTGATAAATAACCAAAACTTAAAGTTCCAAAAATATTAAAAAGACCTATTAATGACAAAATTGCAAAAGCTGTCCACGCTTCAAAACCTCTCTCTTGAATATATCCAGGTATATGCGCTGAAACTAAAGTGATATTAAATCCACAAACAAAAAAACCAAAAGTTAAAAGTATAAAACCTTTATGACTGAATGCCTCTTTTAGTGCTTCGGCAATCGTTTGTTCTTTTATTTTAATATTTTCACTTGCACTCTTTTCTTTTTTAACTGGAAAAAGAAAAATACCCGCTATTATACCAAAAATAATAAAATACAAATACGTTTGTAATGTCTTTTCCCAGCCATAAGCAGACAAAGCAAATTTTGTATACAAAGGAGAAAAAAAATAACCTATAGACGCCATTGCTACGACAATGCCGATGGCCATACCTCTCGTTTTATTTGGAAAGTGTCTACCAACCTCGGCTATTTGAACACTTATCGCAGTTCCACCAAGACCAATTCCAACTAATAAACCAAGATCAATTTGAAAGAAAATGCCTGTGTTAGGACCAGAATAAAGCAAAAAAATTCCAAGAGCGAAAAATACAAATGCTATAATCGTCACCTTATTTCCACCTATTTTGTCCGCTAGGGCCCCAAAAATGGGAGCAAACATTCCCCACATCAGCATTTGTATTCCAATAGCTAAACCAAATTCGGTAATGGTACTTTGCAAATCTTTAACAAAAAAATCAGAAAACAAACCAAAAGTTTGGCGAAGACCCATAGAAACTGCAACAACTCCACAGGCGGATAGAACTGTAATTAAAGCAAATTTATTTTGAAAAAATTTTTCCTTTGTCACTTTACATATCTCAAAGATCTTTTTAAATCTTGAATTAAATCATTGGGATCCTCGAGACCTATGTGAACACGAACAAGGTGTTGATTTTTTTCAAGTTTAAAAAAATGTCTACTACCCATTTCTACAGGATCATTATAAACCGCCAAACTTGAATACCCTCCCCAACTATATCCAATACCAAAAAATTCTAAAGAATTTACAAATTTATATACTGAAGCTTTGCTTCTACTTTTAATTATAATACCAAGTAAACCAGAGGCTCCTGAATAATATTTTTTCCACAGCTTATATCTAGTAGATGATGTTTTGTAAGGATACAAAATTTTTATTATTTTTTTTTGTTTATCTAACCATTTAATAATAATTTTTGTATTTTCTTGATGCTTCTCTAATCTTAAATCTAAAGTTCTTAAACCTCGAATAATTAAATAAGCATCATCAGCAGATAAACGATATCCTGAAACTTGATTATACCACCATACTTTTTTATAAACTTTCTTACTAACTGCCAATGTTCCTGCCATAACATCTGAATGTCCAGAATAATATTTAGTTGCCGATGTTATGGACAAATCAAATCCAATCTTAATAGGTTTCAAGTAATATGCGGTACCCCAGGTATTATCTATTGCTGTATATATATTTTTCCTTTTAGCAAAAGATGTGATTTTTCCTAAATCTTGGAATTCAAAAGTATTACTACCGGGATTTTCTACATAAATAAGTTTAGTTTTTTTTGTAACTTTGTTTTTTAGATCCTCAAAACTATTCGGATTATACCAAATGGCTTTAATATTAAATTCAGCTAATAATTGACTGGTAAGCTTTTGGGTTGGGCGATAAACACAATCAGATATTACAATTTCATCACCAGGTCTACAAATGCTCATTATAGCAAGTGCAACGGCTCCAAATCCAGTTTGTGTCAAAAAAACGTAATGAGCTTGCTCTAATTCCTTAAGTATATTTTGTAAATGAATTGTTGTCTGGCTTCCTTGTCTACCATAATCCCAATATTTTATTTTTTTACCACTTGCAATTTTTCTCTGATGCTTTCGCATCTCCTGCATGGTATCAAAGTAAATAGTTGATGCTCTTACTATTGCTGGATTTGATGATTTAGAGACCTCATCTTTGCCAGCAATTTTTAAGAAAGTTTTTATCGATTTTTTCATAAAATTATATTTGATAACAAAATTGGAGAATGCTATATCCGAATTTTAACGTCAATAAAATAACAATTAAAAGGAGGGAATAAAACATATGGGATACCCAAAGAAGCACAGAGGTAGACGCAAAATGGGCTCAAAAAAAAGAAGAGCTAAGAAAAGAAATAAGAAAAAATAATAATTTTTAAGTGGAAAATATTAATAAAATTAAAAAGCTAAGTATTTGGATCTTCGTTGTTCCGTTCATTTCACTTAATGCTTGTCTTATATTAATTACTAATTTTCACCAATTTTTTAACCCAGAACACGTAGTACTCTCTACAATTCCTTATATAGATGGTGGAGTATCTATAAGCAGAACTGCTAGAGTTTTTCCAACGTACCTAATATTTAAACCGGCAATGTTCATTACTGCTTTTTTTCTAATTCAATATTGGCGTTTTAATTCTGACTTGATGGAAAAAATAAGTCCACACTTAAACTATAAAAAAATTTTTCTTTTTTTTGGTGTCGGTTCGGCCATATTTCTAGTTTTACACTCCATATTTTTAGGGATTAAATTTGATAACAATCTCTACAAATTGTTTAGAAGAGTGCTTGTACTGACTTTTATAATCTTTGAAATTATAGCTCAAACAATTTTGGTAATTAATTTTTTCAAAATTAAGGAGCAAATAAAACAATTTATAAATAGTAGAATTTTAAATTTTAAAATTACCTTAGTTTCGATTTTAATTGTTGTGGCATTTGTAAGCATCCCTTTCTTGGCCGCAGAAGGATACAAGTCATTTAAACACGCCCTTGAATGGAACTTCTTTATAGGAGTAATTAGCTTTTACTTGTTAACTTTCTTTTTCTGGAAAAAACAATGAAACCCCCAGTTCACATACCCTAAGGTATGTGAACGAAAGTTTTGGCTCGTCATTTTTGTGCTACTGCCAAGCCTCCCGCCCTACCATTTTAGCACTACTTCGTAGGACTTTCTGCCCGCCGAGCTTGAACCTCTCGGTCTTTCCTCGACTGGCCAGTTAAGAGTTGCCTCTTAATTAACTTTACTGAATCATTTTTGCTGAAGGATTACCATCACTTAATGGTTGTTTTTTATTTTATATTTAAAGTTGTGTTAATACTGTGAATTAATATCAAAGGTAATTACTATCTATCCAACCACCCCCTAGTACTTTATCTCCAATTTTATTTTTAGAATAAAAAACACACGCTTGTCCGGGAGATATACCAATTTCTTTATTTTCTAATTTAACTTCGGCATTAATCCCCTTAACTTTAACTTCTGCTTTTAATAATTTGCCGGTTGATCTAACTTTTGCAAATAAATTAGAATTACACTCTTCTATATTATCACAAAGTTGATTTAAATTTTTTAATTTAATTTTATCTACTGCAAGAGAAGATTTTGGTCCAACCATTATTTCATTATTGCTTGAATTAATTTTTACAACATACAATGCTTCCTTATTTGCAACTCCTATTCCCTTTCTCTGACCTATGGTAAAATTGATTATGCCTTCGTGAGTTCCAAGAATATTATCATTTAGATCTTTTATGTTTCCTTTTTTGAATGACTCGGGTTTAAATTTTTTAATTATCGATACATAGTCTCCGTTTGGAACAAAACAAATATCTTGACTGTCAGGTTTATCGGCTACATTTAGCTTTAATCTTTTTGCAATCTTTCTTGTCTCTTTTTTTGTGTATTTTCCAAGTGGAAATCTTAAAAAATTCAATTGATCTCTACTCGTACTGAATAAAAAATAACTTTGATCTCTTTCATGGTCTTTTGCTCGATACATCTCTGAAATTCCATCATTATGTATGCTATTTACGTAATGACCTGTTATTAATGCATCTGCTCCTAATTCTTTTGAATATTCATAAAGGTCTCTAAACTTAACTGTTTGATTACATTGTACGCAAGGAATTGGTGTTTCGCCTGCCATATAGCTTTCAACAAAATTATCAATTACATCTTTTTTAAATTTCTTTTGATAATAGAGGATTTTGTGATCAATATTTAATTGATTTGCTACTCTTTTGGCATCCATTATATCTTGACCAGCACAGCATTGTCTTGATTTTATCGAGGTCTTGGCTTCATCATATAGCTTTAGGGTAACTCCAATTGCATTATAGCCTTCTTTTTTCATTAATCCTGCAACCGTTGAAGAATCAACGCCACCGGACATTGCGACAACTACTTTTGTATCCTTTTCTGACTTAGCAATTCCTAGGGAATTTGTGAATTTTGAAATCATGGAGTTTGGTATTTTTAAAAATGTTTTAATATAATAATAAACTATTTTCCACAAATGAATTTAGATTTTGAGCAAAGTAATTTTATGATAAAATCACTAAATTAAATTAAAAGATAGGGCAAATATAATTAGTAATTAAAAATAAAGGTATAGCTAACTTTGAAAACAAAGGAAAGTTCGTTATAAATATTGAAGAAACAATATTAGAGAAAGAAAAAATGAATATCAGTGAGTTAAAAAATTTGGCTGAAAATCTGTTGGAAACTTTTCTTAATGCTGGTCGAAAGGCGATAGAATTGAGAAACAATGGTCTAAAAACAACATTCAAGTCTGACAATTCTCCTGTAACTAATGGAGATTTGGAAGTAGATAAATTGCTTAAGAAAAAAATAATTCAATCCACTCCGAACATTCCTCTAATTTCAGAAGAGACTGTTAATTTAAATAATAATGAAAAATATAAAAATTTTTGGTTAATTGATCCAATAGACGGAACTAAAGAATATATTAATAACCAAGATGAATTTACATTAAATGCTTCTTTAATAATTGATTTGGAGCCGGTCATTGGGATAATTTATGCTCCAGAAAAAAAAAGATTATTCTATTCTTATGGAAATGGAAATTCATTCGAAAAATTTGAACAAAAAAAAATACAATTAACATGTAAAAAAAAAACAAAAGGTAAGGAGGTACATGCCGTAACTCATTCTATTAAACCTCCTTCCGAAGTGTTAAAAATCCACAAAAAGTTTAATGTAAAAAACTTTATTAAAATGAAAAGCTCTTATAAGTTTTGTGTTATTGCTACGGGTGAATTTGATCTATATGCTGCTAAAGCTCGAGCTTACGAATGGGATATTGCTGCAGGCCATGCAATTCTAAAACATGCAGGGGGTATAGTAACTACGCTTGATGAAGAAGAATTTAAGTATGGAAAAACTGATTATAAAAATTTAGATTTATTAGCAAGAAGATCGGAAAACCTGGAGAGATAGTTTAACTTATAAAGATAACAAAAATAATGATCCAAAAAATTTTGATTATAATTGTCTCAGTCTCAATTTTTGGCTTATTGCTATTTGTTTACGTTAAAAATCAAGTCAAAAAGAGAATTGATTTTTACCTACAAGAGAAAACAAAAAAAATAAAGCGTCATAATAATCCAAGAAATTTTTCATAGTCTTTTTTTCTTAAATCTAAAACTTTTTTTGATGTTTCGTAGTTAAAACCCGACCTAGCTAAGATTGACATGTCTTTTTTATAAAAAAGAATACGATTGTTTTCTTCCCTATTTGGTCCAATTCTTTTTTTTTTACAAGTCTTAATTGCTGAAAAAAAATCTTGGTCATTTTCTTCTATGTTCATCTTTGAAATACTATTTCTTATGTGTTTTTCATTAATGCCTTTATTAATTAAATAATTTCGAATTTTATTCAATGAGTAGCCTTTTTTTAAAAACTTTTTTGTTTTTGATTGCGAATAAAATTTATCACTTATGAATTTATGTTTTTCTAGATCAAAAATAACCAAATCTATCAAGTCTAATAATTCACTTTTTGCAACATAAAAATTTGAAGATTTAAAAAATTTCTTTAATAAATAAGTTCTAAGCTGTTGTTTGGAAGGAGCGTACTTTTCTAAGTAAGAAAATGAAAATTTTCTTATTACCTCTATGGTCGCTTTAAGATTTTTTTTGCTTTTGTTGGGAATCATAACTAAATATACTATAATACTAAATATAAGAGACTATCATGCTTATAGATTTAGAAAATTATTTTGGTCCAGAAATTATTTATCTTTGGCTTACTTTTGGAGTATTGCCTTTCTGGTTAACGTTAATTTTTTTTCCAAATTCAAGATTATGCTTAATTTTTATTAGTTCAATATTTTTACCAATAATATTTTCATTAATATATGGTTACATAATCTATCTACTAATAACCAATGGCCAAAATATTTTTGATAGTATTGATTTATATTTAGGAATAGAAAATCTTCATTCTTTGTTCTCAAATGATATTTTTTTATTAATTTTCTGGGTACATTTTCTAGCTATAAACTTATTTTTAGGTTCCTGGGTATCAAGAGACGCTCTCAGATACACTGTTCCAAAATTTTTTTCTGGAATTTCTTTAATTTCAATTTATTTTACTGGCCCATTGGGTTTAGTTTTATATTGGTTTATCAGAATCTTTTATTCAAAAAAAATTTCATTGCATGATTAAATCTTTTGATTTTTTTTTTGATTTCACTAGTCCTTATTCTTATTTGGCTCATAAACAAATTAGAAACATTGAGAACCAATATAAGATTGTCATAAACTATATGCCCATCTTATTGGGTGGACTGCATAATCTTGCAGAAATTGAAGCACCGGCATTTATTCCCTCAAAGGCAAGATTTATGATCAAAGACTGCAAACTATTTGCTGAAAAACATAACATAAAATTTAAATTTAACTCTCACTTTCCAATCCAATCTTTGAATTTAATGAGAGGTGTATTGATAGCCAAAAAGGAAAACAAAACAAGTTTGTATATAGATAAGTTTTTTGATGCTTCTTGGGGGGATGGATTAAATTTAAATAATCAAAATGTAGTAAATAAAATCTTAGAAGATTTGAATTTTAATATCGAAACTTTTAAATTAAAAATATCTGAACAAAAAATTAAAGATGAATTGAAAAAAAGAACAAAAGATGCTTTTTTGAAAGGAGTATTTGGAGCACCATCTTTTATCATAAATAAAAAAATGTTTTGGGGGCAGGATCGCCTTGAATTCGTTTTAAAAGAGGCTCAAAAAAATTAATGATCAAACATTTATTTAAGAAATTTTTTATTATAATATCCAGATTTCTTGATTTTGAAATTATTGACCAAAATCGATTCACCTCTCCAACATTAAATAAATCTTTAACTGAAAATCTTTCAGCAATAAATAAAAAATCAATCGTTTTACCCCTGGGTGAAGTAAAAATTAAAAGAAAAATAAATTCATTAAACATAATTTTTAGGTCTAATACCAAAGTAAATATATGGGATCAAAATAAGGCAAGAATTTTTAATAAACCCAAGTGTGAATATACTCTTAGATCTTTGAATTCATTGCTAAATTCTTTACAAAGGGCAAAAACTCTATTGCAAAATATTAACTTGAATTTAACTATTGTGGATGACAATTCCGATGAATCTATCATAAAAAAAATTAATTTACTTTTGAATAGATGGAAAATTGTTCCTAATATAATAAATCTAAATAAAAATGAATTTGATGGTAAAATCATAAACGAAGGAAACCCTGAAACTTTTGGTAATTTGGCCAGTTTGTTAAAGTGTTTTTTGATTGCTAAAAATGAAACTAAGGATTTAATCTTCTTTGTAGAAGATGATTATCTTCATAAAGATACCTTGATCGAAGAAATGTTAATGACTTATGAACGACTTGTATCCCAATTAAATAGAGAAATTGTACTATGTCCATCTGACTATCCCTATCTTTATACAACGGATAGAAAAACTAATGTATTGATTGGTAGTCACAGACATTGGCAATTGATTGACAAAACCCTTTGTACATTTTTAACTAGCAAAACAATCCTAGATCAATATTGGGAAAATTTCGTAAAGAATTGTAAAAAAAGACATGATCCGTTTGAGAAATATCTGAATGAAATATACAAAAAAGAGTATTGTTTGGCGCCTATTCCTTCACTATCAGTACATTTTGCAAATATAAATTCAAGTTATGGAATATCACCGCATATCAATATTAAAAAATTGTGGGATCAAAATACAATATAAAAAATTATAGCCAATTATTCAAAAGAACCAGAAAAACCAAATACGAACACTTAACAAAGAAAATTAGCTGTATTTTCAACGCAATATAAAACAGCCTTTAAAATTAACCTTTAAAGGCTGTTTTAATAAGTTTATTTATTGAACATCTCTTTCAATGCCTTAGCGGGCAAAAACTTGACTTTTTGTGATGCTGCAATTTGAATTTGTTCGCCAGTTCTTGGATTCCTACCAATCCTAGCTTTTCTTTTTGCAACTTTGTAAGTACCAAAGCCAGCTATTTTAACCTGCTCGTCATTTTTAAGGCAATCTAGAATCAAAGTAAGTATACTGTCAAAAGTTCTCTCAGCATCTGCTTTGCTTTGATTTAGTGTCGTTGCTATTTTGCCCATCAGCTGTTTTTTATTCATTTTAGCCTCATTTTTATTGCTTTATTCACTCTTGCCATAAAAACTCGATAAATCAATGATTATATTAGTGTATCATATAATAATTTATACAACATGTAGACATATCAAATAACCCTTATTTTTACTGCTTTTTTCGAGAATTAAGTTTTTGTATTTAAAATAGACCAAGATCTTTCAAATCATTAAATGATGCGAAAAGCATTAATGAAAATAGCAAAAATAAGCCGATTCGAAAAAATCCTTCTTGCGTTTTTTGCTGCAAAGGTCGACCCAATAGTTTCTCAAAGAAGTAAAACATCAGATGACCTCCATCTAACATTGGAATAGGAAACAGGTTAATTAAACCAAGGCTTATTGATATATAAGCCATTACACTTAGAAAAGGAACAATTCCATATTCAGCAACTTGCCCAGTGATTTTCGCTATTCTAATTGGTCCTCCTAATTGAGAAGAATCTCCCGAACCTGTTATCATACTTCCTAAATATTTTAGAGAAGTTGCAACTACAAAAAAAATCTCTTTTACAGAATAAAATATTGCTTTGGTTGGGCCTAGTTTTACATTGTTTAATTCATTATTAAATGGCGCCAGTTTAATTCCAATCATTCTTTTTTTAATTTTATTTCCCAAAGAATCTTTGCTTTCAACTAAATTTGGCTTAATATTAAAAATTAATTCCCGAGTGTTTCTAAGGATTATAAATTCTATGCTTTCCGAAGTAGATGTAGAAATAAATGTAGATACCTCTAAAATACTGTTCACTTTTTTATTATCAATTGAAATAATTCTGTCGTTTTTTTTAATTCCAGAGATGTGTGCAGGGCTATCTTTTTGAACTTCATGTATAATTGCAGGTGTCATATCTTTACCTACAAACATATAAATAAATACGAAAATCATTAATGCTAAAACAAAGTTTGCAACAGGTCCTGCCACAACTATCAAAGATCTTTGGTATAGTGGTTTTAAAATGAAAAGTTTTTTCTGATCCTCTTTATTATATTTTTTTAAAACCTCAGCTTGTTCTGTTTGGCTAAATACATTGCAATCACCAAAAAACTTTACATATCCTCCAAGCGGTATCCAGCAAATTTTCCACCTGGTGCCAGATTTATCATTCCATCCAAAAATCTCTCTTCCAAAACCAATTGAAAAGTCGGTTACTCCAACGCCATATTTTTTTGCAAAATAATAGTGTCCATATTCATGGATAAATACAACAACAGTAATTAAAATGATAAATGGTATTAAATAACTCATTAACTCCAAGGTCCTTTAAAAATTTTCGTTTTTCTTTTTGTTGTTTTATTAAAAAATAATATCAAAACCATTCCTATAATAAAACCTCCGATATGAGCAGCATAGGCTACTCCGCCTCCCTGTGAAGACATCATGCTTGAATTAATAAATTGTAATACAAACCAAAAACCTAAAACATACAGGGCTCTTATCTTAATTAATTGACTAAAAAAACCAAAAGGAATCAACACAAGTACTCTAGCGTTTGGATGATTAATTAAATATGCACCCAATACTCCTCCTATTGCACCGCTAGCTCCAACCATTGGAACCTGGGAACTTGTGTCCATTAATACTTGAGCCATGGCTGCCCCAACTCCCGACAGTAAATAAAAAATTATAAATTTTTTTTGCCCAAGGGCATCTTCAATATTATCTGCAAAAATCCACATATACAGCATATTGCCTATTAAATGCATAAAACCACCATGCATAAACATAGAAGAAAATATTGTTAAATAGGCAGGCAGTGCGTAAAGATCTTGTGGTAATTGATTATGTCCCATTAAAACTGATGGAATTAATCCGTACAAATAAAATAGTTCACCCGTTCTGTAGGATTCTGACCCAAGTTCCATCAGAAAAACTAGAACACATAAGCCTATTAAAAAATAAGTAACGACGGGTCTACCATCGGTAGGATTGTCATCTTTTAAAGGAATCATAGCTAATTATAGCAATTACTGGAGAAAGTGTTGCCAGTAAAAATGACCAGAACAATAAGTAATTAGTAACAAATTGAGGAAATAGATCTCTTGTTAAGATAGTTCCCACCAAAATACTTTGGGTAAAGTCAGGACTTGGAAATAGAAGTAATCCCAATAATAATCCTATTAAAATTGATATAAATGCATTTATTTCTTTAACCTTCTTTTTATAAAAGCCACTAAAAACAGTAACAACTGCTGCGCAGCAAAAAAGATCGGCCAATAAAAACAAGTACAAAATACTAAAACCTTTTGATGCAATAATGAATGAAAAAATCGATAATATAACTAAAAAGATTTTTGATAATTTTAAAAAGTTTTTATTTCTGTAATCGGCAAAAAAATATCTGCCCTCCACTACAACTAAACTGGATATAGCATTAACTAATGTATCTACCGTACTAATGGTCAATGATAAGACCATAATAATAATTAATATGGATAACAGAAAAGTATTTTCTTTTAAAAGAATTGTGAAAAAAGCAAGATCTGGATTTATTTTACTGTCTAGAGATATAGCAATTAATCCTGAAACGCCCATAAAAAAAACAATTGGTATGATAATAAAAAAAGAAATCCAAAGACTTTGTTTTAATATTTTTTCATTTTTGGCAGCAAAAACTCTCTGCCAGTTCCCTTGGTGAAAAAGATTAGTGGCAGCAACAGCTATGAAAAAAGTTAATCCAGCTGTGTAGTTTGGCAAATATTCACTACTGATCAAATGGTTAGAATTATTTTTAATAAGATCTAGGGAAATTTCATCACTGTTAAATGAAAAAATATAAAATGCACAGATCAATAAAAAAATAAGAATAATAAAAAACTGAAAATTATCTGTTAAAATTGAAGCCCTTAACCCTCCATAAAGTGTGTAGGCCAATGTTGCGACTATTACTAATAATGCAGTAATCCACAAAGATGTACCTGAAATATAATTAATCAACATAGATATTGCTGTTACTTCAGCACACAAAAATATGAACATATAAAAAATCATTAAAGCTAAGATTAATTTAAATAAATTTTTACCAAATTTGTTTTGAACAAATTCTGTAAGAGTCTTTCCTTTTGGAAAAATCTTTCTTAGCTTTGTTCCTAAAAAAATAAGTGCAATCATTGGAAAAGCTGTACCCAAAGAATAACCAATTACAGATCCAATTCCTCCCCAAGTAGCCGCCGATGCTGGTCCAAAGAGAATCCAGGCACCTAAAGCAGAAGCTACCAAGCTTGTAGTTAAAGAAGTAACGCCAATGTTTCTATTTGCTGTAAGATAATTTTCTAAACCTTGATGTTTTTTTGAATATACTATTCCTATTACAGCAAATAAAGTACTGACCAAAAAAACAATTACTAATGTTGAGTAGTTACTTAAAAAATATACTTGTTCATCCATTTTATTCCCTTACTGAATTACCAGCCAGGTTCCTGGAGTTTAATCTCAGTCTGTAAAGACACCCCCTAGGATTTTTGTGTTATGATATCAATAAATTTGGTGTAATTGAAGCTAATTCTTCAAAGCCTTCGTGAAGTTCATGAATACCCGAATAAGCAAAGTAAGCAGCTAATGCAAAAAGTAAAATACTGGACACTCTAAAAAACATTCCTATGGGAATCACTTTTGTTACTTTATTTAATCCAAAATAAACTCCGATGAGAGCTACTGTTCCGATTGCTGCTCCAACAAAAACCGGCACTGTATTATAAATTCCTGAACCTATTAAGGCTGCATAAAATAGTACTATTTCGAAACCTTCTCTTAAAATTGCTAAAAAAACTGTAAAAGATAAAATAAACGAGTTGCCAGTTGCAACTGCCTTGTCAACTTTGCCTTCTACATGTTGTTTTGCATGGTGACAAAAGAAAGCCACATAAGTTAACATGGCTGCCGCAATAAGCATTACTGCACCTTCAAAAAGTTCTTCATGCGCATGGGTTATGCCAGCAATTTTTTTAAATCCTACTGCAACAAACATTGAAGCAACAATTCCTGCTGCAATACCCCAAAATACTGCTGGTCGTTTTTCTCTGGCTTTGACTTTGTCTAGATACATAAAAACCAAAACAGCAATTAGCATTGCTTCAAATCCCTCTCTTAGAAGGATAAAAAAAGAACTAAAAAACGGTGCCAAAGCTATACTCATAGTTTCAAACATTATTCCTGCATTCATTAAAAAATTCATACAGTACTAAGTTTTTACTAGTAATCATTCTCAATGTCAATGCGAATGATTATCATTGTTAAAATGTCGCAATTTCAATATAATTTGTATGTTATTTTTTTGATTTAAACTTTATAGTTGTATCAATTAATATGAAGTAATTATGGTTAATAAAACAAAATCAGTGCTTGTTTCAGATGTAAAGATTAAGGGCAATATTACTGAAAAAGAAAGCATTATCATTGACGGAGAAATTGAAGGAAATATTAATGCAGAGATTGTTGAAACCTTTGAAAATTCATTTGTTAAAGGAAACATCAAATCAAAAGAAACAGTTATAGGTGGAAAATTAAAAGGCAATATCGATTCTGACAGTGTTCACATAAAAAAAACAGCTGATGTGGATGGGGCAATTAAGCAGAAAACATTATCAATAGAGGAAGGTTCACTTTTAACAATTAAAACCGAGATAAAAAAATAATTAAAACTTCCATTCGCTAATTTTACTATACAAAAAATTTCTAAACGCTTGTATCCGAACAACATTCCTAAGTGACTGAGGATAAACAAAATGAGCTTCTGTTCTTGGTCCCTCAATGTGAGGCAAAACCTTAATAATATTTGGAACAGATACAGTCATATAGTCAGGAAGAGCAGCCAATCCAACACCACTTTGAACAGCTAAAACCAACCCGTAAACACTATTAACTTTCATGATTGGCTTTCTTTTTTTTTGATCTTTTGCTCCCAATTTTAAAGCCCAATCAGGATTAAATACTGGCGAAGGCGTACCTTTTCCGTAAGAAATAAATTTATGATTATTTAAATCACTGATTGATTTTGGATACCCATTCTTTTCTAGATATCTTGTGGATCCATAAATGTGATAATTGATATCCATTATTTTTTTTTGGATATAATTCAATTGTTTTGGTTTTCGCATCCAAATTCCTATATCTGCCTGTCTAAGACTCAAGTCCAATTCTTTATCATCGAAAATTAGTTCAATTTCCATTTCGGGATTTAATTCCATAAACTCCTGTATTCTTGGTGTTAACCAAGTTGTGCCAAAACTTACAACAGTAGTTACAGATAATTTTCCGCTAGGTTTATTTTTTTGGTCTCCTAAAGTAGTTTCTACCTCTTTAAGTTTGGAAATTACATCATGTGCGGTCTTGAATAAATACCCTCCATTTTCAGTTAAAGTTAATCCTCTTGCATGTCTTTCAAAAAGCTGCACTTTTAAATTGTGTTCTAAAGATTGAATCTGTCTACTAATCGCTGACTGGCTTAAATTCAGATTAATCGTCGCTTTGGTAAAACTACCTGCCTCAGCCACAGCGTGAAAAATTCTAAGTTTGTCCCAATCCATATTATTTCTTTACATCTACTAAAACTCTTCCAGCAACTTCTCCTTTAAGTATATTTGGAAAAATATTTAATAATTCTTCTAAACCAACGATTTTGGTATATTTTTCAAGGATTTCAAAATTAATTAAGTTAACCATTTCATTCCAAAGAAATTCTCTTCTTTTGATGCTGATCGATATGGAGTCAATTCCCCATAGTTTGATTCCTCGAAGAATAAATGGCATAACAGATGTATTTAGCTTTATTCCTCCTGCATTTCCACAGGCTGCAACAATACCTGAATGTTTTGTTTGAGAAATTACATTAGCTAATATAGTTCCTCCTACTGTATCAACTACACCATCCCATAACCCTTTACTTAGTAGTTTTGGTTCACTTTCAAATTCTTTTCTATTTATAATGTTTGATGCTCCTAACTTTTTTAAAAAATCATTTTGATCTTTTTTTCCAGTAACCGCGGTTACTTTATAACCAAGCTTTGACAAGATCATAACTGCGATGCTACCAACCCCTCCTGTGGCTCCGGTAACTAAAACATCGTTTATTTTTTCACCCAACAACAATTCTTCCCGTGCTTTTATTGCAAAAGAACAGAGCAAAGCCGTTAAACCTGCGGTTCCTAATATCATTGCATTTTTATTTGTAAGTTTTTCAGGTGTTTTAACCAAAAATTCACTTTTGACCTTTGCAAGTTGTGCATAGCCTCCAGGATATATTTCTCCTACACGCCAACCCGTAGAAATTACATTATCACCAATTTTAAAATCAACATTCTCACTTTCTAACACTTTTCCCGAAAAATCTACCCCTGGTATTTGGGGATATTCTTTAACAAGTTTTCCTCCATTATTTAAAATTAATGCATCCTTATAATTTAAACCTGAATAATCAACATCCACTAAAACGTCCCCTATTTTAAAAAAACTTTTTTCCAGATTTTTAATTTCTCTAGTAAAATTATTTTCAGTCTGATTAATTACAATTGCTTTAAATTGATTGCTCATTATATTTTAAGATAGCCAGTCTAAAGTATTGGATCAAATTATTTATTAGTTATAAATTTTAAGTAGCGATTTTGGTAACTTAAATCTTCCTTGAATAAACCTAAATAATGATTGGTTACAGTTGATGTTTTTTCTTTTTTTACTCCTCTCATAGTCATACACTGGTGTACAGCATCTATTGTAACAGCAACTCCTCTTGGTTCTAGCGCTTCCATAAGAGATCTGGCTATTTGCATTGTTAGTCTTTCTTGCGTTTGCAAGCGCTTGGAAAAAACTTCAACTACTCTTGCCAGTTTGCTCAGTCCCACAACCTTATTATTTGGAATGTAAGCAATATGAATAATTCCTATTATGGGAGCCATATGATGTTCGCAATGACTTTCCAACGTAATATTTTTTTCTACAACCATATCGTTGTAGCCATCTATATCGCTAAATGTTTTGCTCAATATTTCGTCGACATTTTTAGAATAACCTTGAAAGTATTCTTTAAATGCTTGAACAACTCTTTTGGGTGTTTCTTTTAAACCTTCTCTATTTGGATCTTCGCCTATCCATTTAATTATAGTTTTAAAAGCCGCTTCTGCTTCTTCGTCAGAAATTTGATCAAATTTTTTTTTGTTTTCTTCAATATTTTTTACTAATTTCATAATTCGTACACTAATTTATATATTTTATTTAGGTATTGTAAAACCTTAATTCTATACATTAATATATATAATAATTATATAAATACAGAAAATTATGTTTAAAAAAAGAGAAAAAGTCAAAGAGATAGAAGAAGGAAAATATTTATCTCCAAAATTTAATGAAGAAGGTCTAATTCCTGTCATTACCATGGATGCAAAATCTAAAGAAATACTAATGCATGGATATATGAACGACGAGGCTCTAAAAAAAACAATCGAAACTAAAGAAGTTTATTATTGGAGTAGATCTAGAAAAAAAATTTGGCACAAGGGTGAGGCAAGTGGATTTAAACAAAAAGTAGTAGAAATAAAAATTGACGATGATCAAGATGCTATTTGGCTCACTGTTGATATTGGCAATGGTATTAGTTGCCATGTAGGATATCGTTCGTGTTTTTATCGCAATATTCCACTTGGACAAATAAAAAATTTGGAACAAATCGAAATGGATTTTAAAGAAAGAAAGAAACTTTTTGATCCAGAAAAAATATATAAAAATAAACCCAATCCTACGAAAATTTAATATCCGGAAAAAAACGAAAAAATACGCGGCCGATCTATCTTAATTACATATTACCGTAACGAGGGCCCCCACCCCCTTCGGGTGTAACCCAAGTGATATTTTGTGAAGGTTCTTTAATATCACAAGTTTTACAATGAATACAGTTTTGAGAATTAATTACAAACATTGGATTTGAATCTTGATCCTTTTGAATCTCATAGACTCCAACTGGGCAATATCTTTGGGCAGGTTCATCAAATTTATCAAGTGTATATTTAATTGGCAATTCTTGATCTTTTAGTTTTAGGTGAACTGGCTGATTTTCAGTATGGTTAGTGCCTGTTAAATAAACTGAACTAGTTTTATCAAAAGTAATTTTTCCATCAGGATTTGGATAATTAATTTTTACTAATTGACTTGCGGGTTTTAAGGCTTCGTGATCTGCACGTTTATGTCTTAAGGTAAAAGGAAGTTTTCCTCTAAATAAAATTTGATCTAATCCAATAAACAGAATGGCAAAAAGTAATCCCCAGCTAAAACTAGGCTTTGCATTTCTTGCGGCATGAAGTTCTTTAAATACCCAGCTTTTTTTAAACTTCGTTTCGTAAACAGATAAACCGGAATTATTTTTTATATGCTCTACTATCGTTTCAGCTGCAATTATTCCGCTTTTCATAGCAGTATGGGAACCTTTTATTTTTGGCATATTTAAAGTTCCCGCATCACAACCAATTAATAATGCACCGGGCATAAACATTTTTGGTAAACTTTGAATACCTCCCTCGATTAGAGCTCTGGCACCATAAGAAATCCTTTTTCCTCCTTCCAACATTTTTCTGATGACTGGATGTGTTTTAAATCTTTGAAATTCTTCAAAAGGCGACAGATGGGGATTTTGATAATCAAGACCAATTACATAACCAATATAAATTTGTTTTTTTTCGGCATGGTAAACAAAACTTCCCCCATAAGTTTTTTTATCAAGTGGCCATCCAACTGTATGCATTACTAACCCTTGTTGGTGCTGGTTTTCGTTCACTTCCCAAATTTCTTTTAAACCAATCCCATATTGTTGAGAATCCTTTCCTTGATCAAGTTGATATTTTTTAATTAAATGTTTTCCTAGATGACCTCTGCAACCTTCTGCAAAAACAGTAACTTTTGCATGTAATTCGATTCCTTGCTCGTAAGTATCTTTTTTATTACCATCTTTATCTAAACCCATATCTACAGTGCTAACTCCTTTAACAGAACCATCTTCATTATATAAAACTTCACTTGCTGGAAAACCCGGAAATATTTCTACACCCAATTTTTCCGCTTGCTCTGCCAACCATCTACATAGATTTGCTAGACTAATAATGTAATTATTATGGTTTTTTTGGACCGAAGGTAATAACCAAGTTGGCCAACTTAGAGATTTATTTTTACCAAGAAACAGAAATTTTTCCTTAGAAACTTTTGTTTTTATCGGTGCTCCTTCTTCTTTCCAATTAGGCAACAGTTCATCTAGCGCTTTTGTCTCAAAAATGTTTCCACTTAAAATATGCGCTCCAACCTCTGCTCCTTTTTCTAAAATACAAACATTTATATTAGGCTCTAATTGCTTTAATTTAATGGCAGTTGCCAAGCCCGAGGGTCCAGCTCCAACGATAACAACGTCATATTTCATTGCTTCTCTGGTCATGATTTTAACTATACCAGACCTCTTATTTTTGAGTAGTATTGAGTTTATTTAACTCTTCCAATAATTGTGGCAAGGCTTCGAATAAATCAGCTTCGAGTCCGTAATCAGCAATACCAAAAATAGGAGCTTCACTATCTTTGTTAATTGCTACAATAACTTTACTCTCTTTCATTCCTGCCAAATGCTGGATAGCTCCTGAAATACCCACTGCAATATATAAATCTGGAACAACAACTTTTCCTGTCTGCCCAACCTGATGGTCATTGCTTATGTATCCAGCATCTACAGCTGCACGTGATGCTCCTACGGCACCATTCAATTTATCTGCAATGGCATTTATTAATTTAAAATTCTCTTTACTTTGTAGGCCCCGTCCTCCCGAAATAACAACACGCGCCGTACCCAGTTCAGGTCTTTCTGATTTAGTTTCTTCTCTTTTAATAAATTTTGAAACATTGGGTATATCTGCAGCTTCAACTTTTTCGATTGGAGAAGATCCCCCAGAAGTAAGCGCTGGATCAAAAGAAGTAGGTCTTATAGTAATACATTTTTTTTTGTCATTACTTTTTACTGTAGCAAAAGCATTGCCAGCATAAATTGGACGAGTAAAAGTATCAGAGCTATTAATTTTAATAATATCGCTTATCTGAGAAGTATCTAACAAGGCTGCCACTCTTGGCATAAAATTTTTTCCAAATGTATTAGCCGAACTAATTATGTGAGTATAGTTTTCAGCTAATCTAACAATCAGTGGAGTTAAATTTTCCGCCAAATAATTCTCATAGTTTGGGGACTCAGAGTGTAAAACTTTTTTTACAACAGGAACTGCTGATGCTTCTTTTGCAACATTTTCACAGTTATTTCCAGCGACCAAAACATGGATGTCAGCATCTATTTTTGATGCTGCACCAATTGCATTTAGCGTAAACACTTTTAAGTTTGAGTTGTTGTGCTCTGCAATTAATAAAACGGACATTATATTACTTTAGCTTCATTTTTAAGCTTGCTTACCAACTCTACCACGCTAGTAACTTTAACACCACCTTTTCTCTTTGGTGGTTCTTCGACTTTTAATTGGCTGATTCGATTTGATATATCCACACCAAAATCTTTTGCAATTAATTGCTCTATTGGTTTTTTCTTAGCCTTCATAATATTCGGCAATGATGCATAACGTGGTTCGTTTAATCTTAAATCACAGGTCACAACTGCCGGCAAATTAACCTCTATGGTTTCCAATCCCTCATCAACCTCTCGGATTATCTCCATAACTTTATCTTTTAATTCAATTTTTGAAACAAATGTGCCTTGTGACCAACCCAACATCGCAGCAAGCATTTGTCCAGTTTGATTACAATCATCGTCAATAGCTTGTTTGCCCATAAAAACTAGATCCGGTTTTTCTTTTTCAACAATTTTTTTTAATATTTTAGCCACACCTAGGGGTTCTACATAACTATCCGTTTTAATATGAATACCTCTATCAGCGCCCACCGCTAAAGCTTTACGTACTGTTTCTTGAGCTTTTTCTTCCCCGATTGTAACGACAACAACTTCTTTTATTTTTCCTGATTCTTTAATTTTTACTGCTTCTTCAATTGCGTTATCATCAGGTGGATTTGTTGTCATTTTGACATTATCTGTGTGAACGCCTGAGCCATCTTCTTTAACTCTGATTTGGACGTTGTAATCAATAACTCTTTTAACAGCGACCAATATTTTCATTTAGGCTCTTAACAATTTATTTTCTGGATCGTAAGGACTTTCTTCAAGAATAGAAGCTTTGTGTATCTTTCCTAAAATATCAATTTCTAAATCTTGTCCAACTTTAGCTAGTTCGGGTTTTACCATTCCTAAGGCCAAAGATTTGTTTAAACGAAAACCAAAATCACCGCCTGTTGCTCTTCCGACAACTTTTCCATTACTGTAGATTGGATTATTTCCTAAAACGTCTGCGTCAGTTGTGCCGTGAATTTCCATCGTAACTAATTTGTTAGAAAAACCTTTTTCTCTCCAGCGGTTTAATGCCTCGAGGCCGATAAAATCTCCTTTATTTGGATGAACAAATCTATCAAGCCCAGACTCATAAGGTGAGTATTCTATGGAAAGTTCAGTTCCAACCAATTTATAAGATTTTTCAACTCTTAGACTATTCATTGCTCTAATACCATACGGTTTCAAATTTAAATTTTTTCCTACTTCCATTAATTTATCAAAAATATGATTTTGATATTCAATTGGATGATGAAGTTCCCA
>CAJWDL010000015.1 GCA_913030805.1 uncultured Candidatus Pelagibacter sp.
TTTCCAATTCAATTTTCAAAAATTCAATATTTTTTTTATAATTATCATCAATTCTGTAATAATCTTTTTCTGTAGTAAGTAGAACTGCATTATTAATTTTTGCTTTATTTATCAAGTTATCAAGTTCTGTTATTGAAAAATTATAGTGATCAGGATAATAAAATACTTCTTTTAATAGCAAATTATTTTCTCTTAATAAATTAAAAAAATTTGTTGGATTACCTATTCCAGAAAAAGCTATTATTGTTTTATTTTTAAATTTATTAATATCCAAAGGTTTATATTTTGAGTAGTAGATTTCTATATTATTGTTTTCTTTATATATTTCATTTTCAATTCTAGTGTCTACTTTTCCATTTATAAAAACACAATGCGCTCTTTTTAATGCTGAAAGTTTTTCTCTTAAGGGACCCGAAGGTATTATAAAACCATTTCCAATCCATTGCTTTTGATTGAAACAAACAATTGATAAATTTTTATTTATAGTAAAATCTTGAAAACCATCATCTAAGATGGCTAAATCATTTTTATTTTCTATTAGAGATTCTATTGCTTCTGTTCTTTTTTTAGAAACAAAGATTTTTCCTATTTTTTTTAGCATTGTTATTTCATCCTCAAGATAATTGTAGTATTTTTTAATGAATGCAGGATTTTTCCCTAATAATTTAGTAATTTTAAAAATTTCTGACACCAAGGGAGTTTTACCAGTACCACCTACATAAATATTGCCTACACATATAATTGGCACTGGAAAATCCTTAGGTGATTGTAATTTTTTTATAAAAGAAAATAATAAAAATAATATTGAAATTGGAAAAAATAAAATGACCCAAAAAGAAAATCTTGAACTATCCCAAAATTTTGGTTTTTTCAATTTCATTTATATATATTTGTTAATCTCCTTTTGATTATTTAACAATGCTTCATTTCCTATAGAATTTAATTTTTTTATAATTTTTTTAGAACTAAATTTATTGTCTAAGTTTTTTTGAACTATACCTTTAGCTTGACTTATAGTTCTAATTTTTGATGAAATGTTATTTTTATTCAATAAACTATAAACTTCTAAAAAGTTATCGATATTAGGACCGTGAATAATTTTACACCCTAGTCTTGCTGCTTCTAGAGGATTTTGTCCACCATGTTGTATTAATGAACCACCTAAAAATACAATCTTACAAATTTTTATAAATAATTTCGTCTCTCCAAAAGTGTCTACTAAATATATGTCAGTCTTATTATCTATTTTTCTGCCAGAACTGTGCAAATGAACCTTTAATCCAATTTTTTCTATCTCTTCTTTAATATCTGGTGCTCTATGGATATGCCGTGGAATGATAATAGTAATCCCATTTATATATCTTTTTTTTAAATCAGTATGTATTTTTGTACAAAAAATTTCCTCTTCTTGATGAGTACTAATTGCTCCAAATAATATTTTTTTTAAATCAAAAAATTTTTGAGTATTTTTATTAATTTTATTTATATTTTTTAAACTTGTTTCAGAAAACTTCAAATTTCCTGATTTTTTAATATTTTCTGCACCTAGTTTTTTAAGATAATTTTTTGTCTCATCATTCTGTGCCAAACAAATATCAAATTTATTAAATATTGATCTAGAAAAAAAAGATATTTTTTTCCATTTTTTGTAAGTTTTCTTAGTTATTCTGGCATTTAACAATATAAGTGGAGTATTTCTACTTTTTAAATTCAATATTGTATTTGGCCAAATTTCAGATTCAATAAAAATAGCTAATGATGGTTTCCAATAATTTAAAAATTTTTTTGTTATAAAATTTGAGTCAATAGGAAAAAATTGATGAATAGTTTTTTTAAATTTAAAATTATTAAATACTTTTGCAGAACTTAAGGTATTTGATGTTAAAAGTATTTGTTTTATATTTTTTTTTTTTTCTAAGTTTTCTATTAAAGGTATTACACTCAATATTTCACCAACACTTGAACCATGAAACCAAATTAATTTACCCAATTTTCTTTTTGCATTAAGAATTCCTAATTTTTCCAAAAACCTTGCATGATGTTCTTTTTTTTTAATAATTCTAAAAATTATTATTAGAGGTGAAATTAATAATGTTAAATTTATTAGTATTCTATAAAGAAATAACATTAATCTTTTCTTATCTGTTTTTGATAAAAATTTTTGTATATTTCTGAATTTGATAAAAGTTCTGAGTGAGTTCCATTTTCAATTACCTTTCCATTATTTATTACATAAATGCTGTCAGAATTTAAAATTGTTGAAAGACGATGAGCAATAACCACAGCTGTTCTGTCCTTAATCAAAATACTTAGAGCTTGCTGAATCTTGTTTTCTGTTTCAGCATCAAGAGAAGATGTGGCTTCGTCCAGCAAAATTATCTTGCTTTTTTTTAGCATTGCTCTTGCTATAGATATTCTTTGTTTTTCACCTCCTGATAATCTTAATCCATTTTCACCTATTAATGTGTCGTATTTATCAGGAAGTTTTTGAATAAAATTGTCTGCAAAAGATAATTTAGCAACTTTTTTTATTTCATCTTCACTTGCATTTAAGTCTGCATAGGCAATATTGTTTTTTATTGTATCATCGAAAAGTGTAACATCTTGAGACACCAATGAAATATTTTTTCTTAAGGATGAAAGTTTTGATTTATAAATTGACTGTTTATCGATTAAAATATCACCAGAATTACAGTCGTAAAATCTTGGGATTAAATTTAAAATTGTAGATTTTCCTGCACCACTGTAACCAACTAATGAAGTCATTTTTCCACCTTTTATTTTAAGATTAATTAAATTTAAAGCTGAGTCTTCTTTAGTATCATACTTAAAGTTTACATTCTTAAAATCAATATCACCTTGAACTATTTTTAATTCTTGATCTAAGTTTTTTTCAAAAATTTCATTTTTATGATCAATAATAGGCAAGACTCTTTTTGAAGCAGATAGACTTTGATTAATTGAAATGTTTAAAGTTGCTAAGGATCTAACTGGCTGATATGCCAACATCATAGCAGCTAAAAAAGAAAAAAAATTGTTTATAGCTATCTCATTGCTAATTATTAATTTTCCTGAATAAAAAATAAGACCTGCTATCATTATCCCTGTTAGAGTTTCCATTATTGGCGAAGCTCTAACTAGAACTATATTAGTTTTTATTGATTTTTCTTTTAATTCATTTAAAAATTTGTCGGACCTTTTGTCTTCATAATTTTCTTTTTGAAAAATTTTAATTAATTTGTGGTTTTTGAATATTTCAAATAAGTAAATTGTAAGATCACCAGCTTTTTCTTGGAGTTCTGTCGTTACTTTTCCCATCCTTTTACCAAGGTTTCTAGCGAAAAAACTTGCAAGAGGAATCATGATTAGAGCTATTAAAGTTAACTTCCAATTTTGATAGAACATTACACCTAGAAGACCAATTAAAGTAAGCGTATCTTTAGTAAGGTTTAATAATCCTGTACTAACAAGATTAGTGATCAATGATACGTCAAAAGTTAAATTGGAAATAAATTTTCCTGAGTGTTTTTTGTCTATAAGCTTAGTATCTGCTTTGACTAAAGAATTGAGCATATCAGATTGAATATTTTTTTGTACATCATGCGCAACTCTGATCATAATAACTTTTGCTAGATACATTGATATTCCCTTTGTGGCAAAAGCTAGAATAACAAGTCCAGGAATAATTAATATTAATGATTGGTTTTTTTCTATAAATATTTTTTCTATTGCAGGATCTAATAGCCAAGCTATAGCAGAAGTACTTCCTGCAACCAGTAAAGAGAAAAATACAGAAATAAGAATTTTGTTTACATAATTTTTTGTATAAGTTTTAAACAATCTTTTTATTATTTGAAAATTGGTCATAAATTAAAAAGCAAACTTTCCAATTAGTAAATTTGCAAAAATAATTAATCCAAAAAGATTATTGCTTTTAAAAGCACTAAGACAAATTTCTGGGTTTAAAGGATCAAATTTTTTTATTTGGTATAAGAACAAATGAGATATTGGTATGATTGATAGGATAAAGAAAGCAAAATTAAATTTCATTAAAAAACCCATTGTTAAATAAAAAACCACAAATAAAAAAAAGACAATATTTAAAAACATTTTGGAATTATTTTTGAATAAAATAGATGTTGATTTTACTCCTATTATTTCATCATCCTTGATATCTTGGAATCCATATATTGTGTCGTAACCAAGTGTCCAAAATATGGCTCCAAAATAAAAGACTAATGGTATAAAACTTATACTTTCATTAATTGATACCCAACCCAGAATTAAACCATAGTTGAAAGTTATTCCTAAAAATAATTGAGGCCAGTATGTAAATCTCTTCATTAAAGGATAAATAAAAGCTAAAGGCGTCGATGCAATTGCTAGAATTATTGTAAGTTTATTAAAATTAATTAATACTAAAAAAGCTAAAGAACACAAAATTAATACATAAACTGTCGCTAAAAAAATTGATATTTTTCCTGAAGCAATAGGTCTATTTTTTGTTCTTGTAACTTTTTTATCAAAGTTTCTATCAACTATATCATTAACTATACATCCTGCCGATCTCATTAAAATTGAACCAGCAAAAAATAAAAATAAATAAAAAATAAAAATATTTAAATCATTATTAAAATCATAAGCAATTGTAAGTCCCCATAAACATGGCCAAAAAAGCAACATGTACCCAATTGGTTTAGTTAATCTCGTGAGCACAATGAATAATTTTAGATTTTTCATTAGAATTTACTTGTAAATAACAAAGCCTAGATTCATAATCAAATTGATTCGATATGAATATAGATTATACAGTAACCGCACTAATGTTTCCTGCTATTCCGCTTTTGATGAGTGTTTATGGTAATCGTTTTCATACTTTAAGCAATCTGATTAGAAAAATTCATGACGAATATGTTTGGGAAAAACATATTCCTCCCGAATGGGAAAAACAGCTTATTAACTTAAACGAAAGAATTCGATGGCTAAAATACACACTTGCATGTGCAAGCTTTGGATTTTTGTTTAACATGTTAACTGTTTTTGCCTTGTATTTAGATATAGTGTTTTTAGCTAGGATTATTTTTGGATCTTGTTGTTTGGCGATGATCATTTCTGTAATTTTTTTTATCAGAGATATATTTGTTTCTACAGAAACGTTAATACTCCATTTATCGGATATGAAAATAGATTTAGACTAGGGAACAATTACAGATGGACCAGTAATTTTTCTTGCTTCTAAATCAATATGAGCTTGTTTAATATCATCCAACTTATATTTCTTAAATATTTCCACTTTAACTTTTCCAGAACTTATTTTTTTAAACAATGCATTAGAAGCTTCATTCAATTCTTCACTTGTGCTTAAATATTGGCCCATAGAAGGTCTTACAAAAAACAATCCTTTTGGTTGTAGCATCTTCGGCACATCTATTGGCGATAGTGCACCAGAAGCATTTCCAAAAGACACCATCATTCCTCTGGTTTTTAAACATTCAAGAGACTTTTCAAGAGTTGCTTTTCCTACTCCATCGTAAACTACAGGCAAGCCTTTTCCATTAGTTAATTCCTTAACTTTTTTTGCAAAATCTTCTTTAGAATAGTTTATTACTTCATCACATCTATTTTTTTTTGCTAAATCAATCTTGTCATCACTTCCAACCGTACCAATTACTTTGCATCCTAAAGTTTTAGCCCATTGACAAAAAATTTGTCCGACACCTCCAGCTGCAGCATGAAATAAAATAGTTTCACCAGGTGAAACAGGATAAGTTTTATGTAGCAAATAAAAAGTAGTTAAACCTTTAGTCATTAAGGTTGCTGCTAAAGTTAAATCTATTTCTTCAGGTACTTTAACTAAATTTTTTGTTCTATAAATTCTATGAGTAGAATAGGCTCCTAAAGGTACCCCTGAATACGCAACTTTATCTCCTATAGAAAAATTTGAAACATTAGGACCAATTTCTTTAATAATTCCTGAAGCTTCAAGCCCTAATCCTGAAGGCATCATAAGAGGATATAGACCAGACCTATGATAAGTATCAATGTAATTTAGACCAATAGCAACATGTTCAATTAAAACTTCATCATTTGAAGGTTTTCCTAAAGTTATTTCTTTTATTTTTAGTACTTCAGGGCCACCGTTTTTTTCAATCTTAACAGCTTTCATTATCTTACAAATGTCTCATTTTGATAGTCTTGAATTGCTTCTAATATTTCTTCTTTTGTATTCATTACAAATGGGCCTCCCCTAGCAATAGGTTCGCCAATTGGTTTTCCAGAGACTAGTAAAAATTTTGACTTAATCAAACCTTTAATATTTAATTTTTCACCTTTTGAAAGAACAATAAGAGTAGAGTTTTTAATTTTATCATGATTTTTATCTCCAATTTTAATTTCTCCTTCGATTAAGTAAATAAAAGAATTGTGAGTTGAAGGAAGATTAAAATTAAATATCTTGTCTTTTTCAAGCTCAACATCAAAATATATTGGTTCAACATTATGACCTTTTACGGGTCCTTCGATATCACCAAATTTTCCAGCAATAATTTTTATTTTTTTTTCTAAATCTTTATAAACCTTCATCTGTTTTGCATCGATATATATATATTCAGGCTTATTCCTTTTTAATTTTGCAGGCATATTTATCCATAACTGGAAACCATGAAGTTTTCCCTCTGACATTGCTGGCATTTCAGAGTGAATTATTCCACCACCTGTTTTCATCCATTGAACATCCCCAGAAGACATTCTTCCTTTTGCTCCAGTGCTATCTTCATGTTCAAATTCACCTTCCAACATGTAAGTTACAGTTTCAATTCCTCTATGAGGGTGAGGAGGAAATCCAGCTATATAATCATCTTTATTTTCAGATCCAAATTCATCTAACATTAAAAAGGGATCAAAATAATTAGGTTCAACTCCAATACTTCTTTTTAATTTTACTCCAGCACCGTCAGAGGTTGAAATTGGCTCTATAATTTTTTTAACTTCTATTTGTTTCATGGGATTTTTGTATATATTTATATTATAGATTGTATTTATGAGCAACGTTAGATTATTTTTTTCTGAAAGCTTATTACTCAATTTAAGTTCTAAGCTTAACAAGTCTCAATCTCATTATCTTACAAAAGTAATGAGAATAAAAGTTGGAGAGTCCTTTTCATTATTTAACCAAAATGGAGAATGGGAATCAAAAATTAATTCAATTTCAAAAGGGATCGTTGAATTTAATATTACAAAAAAATTAGGAGAAAAGGAGAATCCAAAAGAAATTTGGTTAGCATTTTCGCCAATTAAATCAAATTATTTTAATTTTATGATACAAAAAGCAACTGAATTGGGTGTAACAAAATTCATTCCAATTATTACCGATAGAACAATTATTCGTAAAATTAATTCAAATAGATTAGAAAAAATAATCATCGAATCATCTGAACAAAGCAATAGGTTGAAAATTCCAATACTTGAAAAAGTTATTCCGTTGGAAAATTTTATAAAAAATAATCAAAAATTAAATATTATTTTTGGTGATCTAAATACTGATAACAAAAATATAAATATAAAAAAATTAAACGATAATAATCCTGTATGTATCTTAATAGGTCCAGAAGGTGATTTTACAGAAGAGGAAAGGCAAAAAATTCTTGAACTAAAAAATGTTCAATGTTTAAAAATTAATAACAATATACTTAGATCAGAAACTGCCGCTATATCAATGATATCAATAGTAAATTTTAACTTTTTATCGTAAGTATTTTTTAAATATTTTAAAAGTTTGATCTATATTTTCTTTGTGAGTTATTCGATCCACATACTTTCCATCTTTTAAAATAATCACTGCCGAGCTATGGTTAACAGTGTAATTAGTTCCATCTTCAGAAAAAATCTTTTCACTTAAAATTCCCCAAGATCTTGATAACAAAAATATTTTTTTAGGTTCACCAGTTATGCCATAAAACTTATTATCCCAAGAGCTTAAATAATCTTTCATTACTTCAGGTTTATCTCTTTCTGGGTCGATACTAATGAAAAATACTTTTAGTTTATCAAGATCTTTTTTGTCTAATTTATTCATTACGAGATTTATTTTATTTAGAGTTGTTGGACAAATATCTGGGCAATGAGTAAATCCAAAAAAAAGCACTGCTACTGGTCCATTAAATGATTCTTCAGTAATAATTTCATTGTTAATGTCTTTTAAAGAAAAAGATGATCCTTTAAAAGACGCAGTATATTCATCTTTTTTATCTTGGATTGATAAAAATATTGGCAGCATAATAAATAGAAAAATGAATAAGCAGCCTGAAATTATTATAATGGATGTTTTTAATTTCATTATTGATAAAGTTAATAAAGTAATTATATAAAGTTAATGAGTAACTTTATAAAGAAACTTTTTGGCACATTAATTCAAAAACCTTGGGAAAAAGAACAGGCAGAAATAGATAATTATCACGAAGGAAGAACTTTTAATATTTCGTCTCAAAAATCAGCTGTTATAGTTATATTTGGTGTAGCAACTGTTTTATTTAGTTTGATTTTTACTGGTTATCTTTATACTTTGCCACCAGAACAAGACACAAGATATCTATTAAAGCCAAATTTGCTTTGGATAAATACAATAGTTCTTTTTTTTGTGACTTATTACTTTAGCAAGGTTACGAATGACTTAAAAAAAAAACAGACTTTAAAAGTTAAAAAAAATCTTATTTTTGTTGGTGTCCTAAGTTACTTATTTTTATTTGGTCAAGTAATTTTTTGGTTTCAATTAATGAAAAGTGGAAATTATGCATCAACCAATTCTTATTTTTCATCATTTTATTTTTTTACTGCACTGCATGGTATGCACCTTTTAGGCGGATTGTTTTTTTTGGGCAGAGTTTCTTCCAGAGTTCTTAAACTTGATCAGAGTCAAATTCTAGATGAAGAAAAAAATATATCCGCACTATCTTTATATTGGACATATTTATTAATTGTTTGGATAATGTTTTTTTTGATGATTTATATTTTTAATGACGCTGTTATAGCTTGGTGTAAGACTTTAATTTCTTAATAATTAAAGAAATAAAACCAAAATAACTCCAACAATAGCAATTATAGTTAATAATATATTTACTGACTTTAAATATCTTTTAGTTTCAGGCTTAACTTTGTTTTTTGAAAACGCTCCCGCTCCATAAGATATAACAATAAAAAAAAGAAATATCAAAACGAGTATTATTATTAATATTCCAAATTTACCGAACATATTTATGTTGATTATATTAGCTTATTTTAAATATTTTTATGACATTTTGTCATAGGTAATTATATAATATTTCTTCTATATAAGCAGTATGCATGCAGGTATTATATTTTTTCTAGTGGTCCTTGGATCAATATTATTTCACATTTTTACCCCATGGTATTGGACTGATATCGCTTCAAATTGGGGATCAATGGACGATACCATTACTTTAACATTTTGGGTTGGTGGAGTAGTTTTTATAACAGTGTGTCTTTTTATGATTTACTGTGTTTTTAAATTTTCTTACAAAGAAGAACGTAGAGCGGAATACAAACCTGAAGATAATAAATTAGAAAAAATACTTACAATTGCAACAACTTTAGGAGTGATAGCGCTTTTAGCTCCAGGACTAATAATTTGGAACCAATTTGTTAACGTTCCAAAAAATGCTATCGAAATTGATGTTATGGCGTGGCAATGGGGTTGGCAATACAGATTACCTGGTGAAGATGGAAAATTAGGGAATACGAAAGTAGTAAATATTAATGATAATAATCCTTTTGGAATTATTCTGGATGATCCAAATGGAAAAGATGATGTTTTAATACAAAGTGAAGAAATAAATTTACAAAATAATAGACCCGTAAAAATTTTATTAAGGTCAGTTGATGTACTTCACAACTGGTATGTACCTCAGTTCAGAGCTAAAATGGATGCAGTTCCAGGAGTTGTAACTTTTTATTGGTTTGAGCCAAATAAAGTAGGTGAGTATGAAGTTCTATGTGCTGAATATTGTGGAGTAGGACATTATGCAATGAGAGGGAGCGTTTTAGTAAAAGATGAACAAGATTATAAAAACTGGCTTCAAGAACAGGAAACTTTTTCAGAGTTAGTTGCGAAACAAAAAAAAATAGAATTTAGCGAAACAAAATTAGCAAAAAAGTAATTTGAATGGTTAAAATGAAATATATAAAGTAGGAAATTTATGTCAGAAAATTATAACGATAATAAAATAATACAGGCACAATCCTCAGAAACTGTTTCTGCAGGTGGATCAGGCGCTACACCAGACATAGATTATGTAAGACCAGCAGAAGTACTAGAGCAAGACTTGTATCATGGACACAGTTTTATTACTAAATGGGTTTTTTGTCAGGATGCAAAAGTTATTGGGATACAATATTTTCTTTTAGCGACATTTACAGGTATAATTGGTCTTATTCTTTCTTGGTTAATGCGTTTACAATTAGGTTATCCAGAGTTAGCCGGTTTCATGACAGCAGAACATTATTATCAGTTCGTTACTATGCATGGAATGATAATGGTAGTTTACTTTTTAACCGCACTCTTTCTTGGTGGATTTGGTAATTATTTAATTCCATTGATGACGGGAGCAAGAGATATGGTTTTTCCTTATGTTAACATGGTAAGTTTTTGGATGTTCTTTGTTGCTGTTATGGTTTTAATGGCAAGTTTTTTTGTACCAGGAGGACCAACAGGAGCTGGATGGACACTTTATCCTCCTCAAGCAATTTTAGAAGGAACACCGGGATCTGGCATGGGAATAATTTTAATGCTTGTATCTTTAGTATTGTTTGTAATTGGATTTACTATGGGTGGATTAAACTACTTAATTACTGTTTTACAGTCTCGTACTAGAGGAATGACATTAATGAGGTTGCCCTTGTCAGTTTGGGGCATTTTCACAGCAACAATTTTAGCAATGTTGGCTTTTCCAGCACTATTGGTAGGTGGACTCATGCTAGTTTTAGATACAATACTTGGAACAAGTTTTTTTATGCCAACAATTTTAAAAGCTGGTGAAGTTTTAGAATATGGTGGAGGAAGTCCTATTCTTTTTCAACATTTGTTCTGGTTTTTCGGACATCCCGAAGTTTATATTGTTGCATTACCTGCATTTGGAATAGTTTCGGATTTAATTTCTGTTCATGCAAGAAAAAATATATTTGGCTATAGAATGATGGTTTGGGCTATCGTTGCTATAGGAGGTCTAAGCTTTTTTGTTTGGGCACACCATATGTATGTTAGTGGAATGAACCCATGGTTTGGATTTTTCTTTGCATCAACAACACTTATCATAGCAGTTCCGACAGCAATGAAGGTTTACAACTGGATTTTAACTCTTTGGAGAGGAAATATTAGAATGAATGTTGTAATGCTATGGTGTCTTGGTTTTATACTTACATTTGTAAACGGAGGGATCACAGGTCTTTTCCTAGGAAATGTTACAGTTGATGTTCCATTATCTGATACATACTTTGTTATTGCTCACTTTCATATGGTCATGGGTATTGCACCACTTATGGTAATTATGGGAGCTGTCTATCATTGGTTTCCTTTAGTTTCTGGAAGAATGTTAAGTGAAAAGTTAGGGAAATGGCATTTTTGGGTTACTTTTTTAGGAGCATATTCAATTTATTTCCCAATGCATTATTTAGGTTTCATTGGAGTCCCAAGAAGATATTTTGAAATGTATGACAGCCCTTACGTGACTTCAGCAGTTGGAATGAATGAATTTATAAGTATGGCGGCTTTCTTAGTTGGAGCAGCACAATTTATCTTAATTTATAATATCATAAAATCTTTAAAGACAGGAAAGTTGGCCGGTAAGAATCCTTGGAAAGCAAATTCACTAGAATGGTTTACACCTACAGTTCCGCCAGAACACGGTAACTGGGGGAATAAACTTCCGATAGTTTACAGATGGCCTTACGATTATAGTGTTCCTGGAGCAAAAGAAGATTTTATACCTCAAACTACACCACCAAGTAAAGTTTCCGACACTGAGGTAGAAAAAACATAAGGAGATAATATATGTCTGATCCAAAAATAGAAGGCTACGATTTTAAACCTGGGTTTAGAGGGCTAGCTCAAGATGCTGGTTCAGATCAAACCATGTTTAAAGGTGTGCATTGGGGCAAAGCAATGATGTGGATCTTTTTATTAAGCGATACATTTATATTTAGTTGTTTTTTAATTTCATATATGAAAGGCAGAGGATCAACTCCAGCTGAATGGCCAAATCCAAGCGAAGTTTTTGCATTACATGTAGGTGGCGTATCAGTTCCTTTGTTGCTTATAGCAATTATGACTTTTGTATTAATTACAAGCAGTGGAACAATGGCTCTTGCGGTAAAATATGGCTATGAAAGAAATAGAAAGATGTGTGGCTGGCTAATATTGGCCACAGCATTAGGTGGACTTACTTTCGTTGGCATGCAAGCTTTTGAGTGGTCAAAATTAATTCATGAAGGAGTACGGCCTTGGACTAATCCTTTTGGTGCACCTCAATTTGGATCATTCTTTTTCATGATTACGGGTTTTCATGGCACACACGTTTCCATAGGGGTAATTTTCTTATCCATTTATGCTTATAAAACTTTTGCAGGCCACTATGATACAGGAAAAAGAGGCTGGTTTACTACAATAAAAGGTGACTATGTAGAAATTGAAATTCTTGGTTTGTATTGGCACTTTGTAGATTTGGTATGGGTATTTATATTTGCATTTTTTTATTTATGGTAATTTAGATTATGGAAGAAACAAAAAAAGAACAAACTACAACACATAAGATAGGAATATATCTTTGGATTTGGGGAATACTTTTTGTCTTAAGTTTTTGCTCATACATGGTTGATTGGTTTCAATTTCAAGGTTTACTTAGATGGTCTTTAATATTGACATTTATGTTTTTAAAAGCAGGATTAATTATGGCTTTCTTTATGCATTTGTTTTGGGAAAGATATGCTCTGGTCAACGTGCTTCTATGGCCAATGACAGCAATCGCATGTTTTGTATTTCTTATGGTTGCAGAGTTCAAATATACTCTTTTTTCAAGACTTTTTTATTTTTTTATAGGAGGATAATAGAAAATGGATGGTTATACATTATTAGGTAGTTTTTTATTGTTATTTATTCTTTTTATTTACTTAACTTGGTTTGGTTTTTCTGTAAAAGTTGAAAATGAAAAAGAAGATGAATCTGAAATAAAAATTAATCCATATGACAAGCTTCCACTTCATAGAAAAATAATTGACAAAAAAAACAACAAAATTAAAATAATTGATTTAGGGAATCACATACTAATCATAGGATTTATTTTGGCAGTTATATATGTATCTCTTAATGTAGATTAACTTTGCCTAGCAATATAATTAAAAATATAACATCTTCATCACTAGATTTTAAATCTTTCAGTAAATCTTTATTATTATTAATGAAGCCAAGAGTTATGTCTCTTGTGATCTTTACTTGTGCAGCAGGGTATTTAACATCAAATTCAAATATAGATACTTTAAATGCAATTATTGGAATTTTTTTGGTTGCATTAGGAGCTGGAGCCTCTGGATGTTTAAATATGTGGTATGAGTCCGACATTGATGCGTTGATGACCAGAACATGTTTTAGACCTATTCCAACAGGCAAAATAAAGAAAAACCATGCACTAATTTATGGAATTTTTCTAACAATTTTTTCTGTTGTTACTTTGAATTATTTTGCAAATACTTTATCAGCCTTTCTTTTGCTAAGCACTATTTTATTTTATTTGTTCGTTTATACGATTTGGTTAAAAAGAAAAACACCACAAAATATTGTAATAGGTGGTGTAGCTGGTGCTTTACCGCCCGTAATAGGTTGGACGATTGCAACAAACTCAATTTCACTTGAACCAATATCTTTATTTTTAATTATATTTTTTTGGACACCATCACACTTTTGGGCATTAAGTATATATAAAGCTGATGACTATAAAAAAGCAAAAATACCAATGCTACCAGTCTCTGATGGTGTTGAAAAAACTAAACTTTATATATTTGTATATTCCCTTTTAATGCTACCGGTTATTATTTTTCCTTACCTAATCAATTTTTCAGGATTGGTTTACTTTATTCCAGCTCTTTTACTTACAATTTGTTACATTTTTATCTGTTACGAACTATTCAATTATAAAAAAAATAAATTTGATTCTAAAAAAGCAAAAAAAGTTTTTAGCTATTCTATTTTCTATCTTTTTTTGATTTTTGTATTATTCCTGCTAGATAGTTTAATTTAATATTGCTACTCATATTAATTGAGAGTATCAATTAATTTTTATGAAATACGTAAGCACTAGAAATAATCAAAAGGAATTTAACTTTAAAGAAATATTTATTAAAGGACTAGCTGATGATGGGGGATTGTTTGTTCCAAAATCACTGAAAAAATTCACTGAAGAAGAAATAAATAATTTGAGTAATTTGAATTATATAGAGCTAGCTATTAAAATTATGTTTCCTTTTTGTAGTGATTTTATTGATGAAAATGAGCTTAAAAATATTATAGAAAAATCTTATTCAAAATTCAGAGAAAATGATGTTGTAAAAATTACAGATATTGGAAATCATAAATTACTAGAGTTATTTCATGGTCCAACTTTGGCTTTTAAGGATATTGCCATGCAATTTATTGGCAGTCTCTATGATTTTTACATAAAAAATAATAATCAAAATATTAATATTATAGTTGCAACATCAGGTGATACAGGGGCAGCTGCCATTGATGCAATCAAAGGTAAAAAAAATATGAATATTTTTGTTCTGCATCCAAATAATAAAATTTCTAAAATCCAAAGAAAATTAATGACAACAGTAAAAGATAAAAATGTATTTAATATAGCAATCGATGGTAACTTTGATGACTGTCAAAACTTAGTAAAATCTATGTTTGAAGATTTAGATTTTTCCAAATCAATTAAAATGTCAGGTGTTAATTCAATAAATTGGGCAAGAATAATTGCTCAATCTGTTTATTATTTTTATTGTTATTTGAAATTAGATAAAAAAAAATCAATAAATTTTTCTGTGCCTACTGGTAATTTTGGAGATGTCTATGCTGGATACTTATCAAAAAAAATGGGTCTACCTATAGGTAAATTGATCGTTGCTACAAATCAAAATGATATATTACACCGCGCAATATCATCAGGAAAATATATAGCTAGTCAAGTTTATCAAACAATTTCCCCAAGCATGGATATACAGGTAGCCAGCAATTTTGAGAGATTAATCTACGATATTAATGACTGTAATGCGGATAAAACAAACAAAATCATGCAAGGCATAAAGAATGAAAGAAAATATTTAATTGAAGAAAAAAAATTAGAAAAAATTAAGGAAGATTTTATTTCTGAATCTATATCAGAACAAGAATTATTATCTTGTATAAAAAAAACATATGAAAATCATAAAATAATAATTGATCCTCATACTGCAGTAGGTTTAAGAGCTTTAGAGAAAATTAATTTAACAGATAATAGCATTGTTTTATCGACAGCTCATCCATGTAAATTTCCAGAAGCTATAAATAAAGCCATTAATGTTAAGCCTGAATTGCCCAACAAGTTGAATTATATTTTAAATGAGAAAGAAAATTTTGTTGTAATTCAAAACAATGTTGAAGAAGTAAAAGAATATATACTAAATAAATTAATTTAAATTTGCTGCTTTCTTAGCTAATTCGTCAACTTCTTCATTGTTTGGGTTACCTGCGTGAGCTTTTACCCAATGCCATTCTATTTTATGTTTTTTTGAAACTTCATTTAATTCTTTCCATAACTCAATATTTTTAACCTTTTGTTTTGATGAAGTTTTCCAATTGTTTTGTGACCATTTTTCAATCCATTCAGTTATTCCCATTTTTACATATTTAGAGTCAGTATATATTTGTACTTCTTGATCTTTAGGTATTTTTTTTAAAGCTTCAATTGCCGCCATTAATTCCATCTGATTATTTGTTGTGTTTTTTTTATGGCCTGAAATTATTATTTTTTCATTATTCATAAATATTATTGCTGCCCAGCCACCATTTCCAGGATTTTCAAGGCAAGAGCCATCAGTGTAAATTTTAATCATTTAATTATAGTAGTTTTTAAAACTGTTAAATTTATTATGAATATTCAGTTTTTGGATATATTCTCTCGGATCTTTTTTCTTAATTATCACATTTTTAGGTGTATTCAAATAATCATAAGTTCTTGTTAGTAAATATCTAAGTGCAGAACCTTTGCACAACAAATTTAAAGAATTTTTTTCATTTTTTGAAAATTTTCTTATTTTAGAATATCCTCTAAGCAGATTTCTTGACTTTTTTTTATTAAATGTAAATTTTCTTCTTTTTTTATCAAAACACAAAGCATTAATACAAATTGCAATTTCATACATTAAAAAATCATTGCAAGCGAAATAAAAATCTATGTAGCCATAAAATTTATTATTTTTAAAAAAAATATTATCAATAAATAGGTCGCCATGTATAATTCCTTCAGGTAGATTTCTTGGCCATTTTCTTTTTGTTTCTAAAAGGGTTTTTTTCATCAAATCATTTAAATTAGTATCAATGCTTTTACATCTATTTCCTATTTTTTTTAATATTTTTGGCCAATAACTAAGAGACATAGAATTTTTTCTATATATTTTTATTTTTTTTGAAGCCTTATGAAGTCTTGCTATGTGTTTTCCAATTTCATAACACTCTTTTATTTTTAATTTAAATTTATCTTTTCCCTTAACAAAAGAAACGATCGAAGCAGGTTTATTTTTAATATTAATTAAAAAATTTCCTTTTTTATTTTTTTGTGGTTTTGGGCAATTAATTTTATGATTATTTAATTTATCCATTAAATTTATGAAGAATGGCAGGTCTTTTTTTTGAACTCTTTTTTCGAAAATTGTTAAAATAAATTTTTTATTTTTTGTTCTAAGAAGATAATTAGTATTTTCAATACCTTTTTTAATTCCTTTAAATGAAATTATTTTTCCTAAATTAAACTTTCTCTCAATAGATTTAATATCAACTTTAGAAATTTTAGTATATATAGCCATTAATTTAGTTTTGCTGGAGTCTTGAACATTATATTTTCCTTAATAATTTCTACTTCTTCTATTTTAACTAGAAAGGTTTTTTTTAACTCATTAATAAAATTTTGCACTAATATTTCTGGAGCAGAGGCTCCAGAAGATATTCCAATTGTTTGACATTCTTTAATTTTATCAGTTGGAATTTTACTGTCAGCATGGATTAATTCAGAATGTTTACACCCAGATTGACTTGCTACTTCTACCAATCTTAATGAATTAGAAGAATTTCTACTTCCAATTACAAAAAACATATCACATTTTTTTGCTATATTTTTTACTGCTGTCTGTCTATTAGTAGTGGCATAGCAAATATCTTCTTTTGCAGGCTCTTTTATATTAGAAAATCTTTTTTTAAGGGATAATATTATATTTTTAGTATCATCAACTGAAAGAGTAGTTTGAGTTACAAAAGCTAAA
>CAJWDL010000016.1 GCA_913030805.1 uncultured Candidatus Pelagibacter sp.
CATTCCACCGTAAAGAAAATTGTTGTTCCACATCAGCATAATTACCTTTGTAAGCCAATTTATAATGAAATAGGCACTCATTGCTTAAACAATAATGGCCATTCGCATAATTGGGAGGGACAAGCACCTGCTTTCCATTTTTGTGACTTAATATGTATGATCTATATTTTAAGTAGTCTCTTGAATTTTTAATGCAATTTACAACTACTAGAAAAAATTTACCGTAAGGACAACTGATAAGCTTCCAGGTTTTTTTATCTCCGTGCAAACCTCTTAATACATTTTTTTTTGATAAAGAAAACTTATCATGTTTAAATTCCAGATTTTTTGTCAGGTTTTTTTTCCAAGAAGTCCAATAATAACCACGCTTATCTTTAAAAGATCTATTTTTGTAAACTTTAGCCTTAAATGCCATTGCTTAAATTATCTTTTCGCAAGCCTGAATAATGTCGACATTGGATAAACCAAATTTATTCAACAGATATTCTCTTCCACCATTTTCGAAAACATATCTCTCTGGCAAAGATTTTGATATGATTTTCGGAAAATAATTTTGTTCACTAAATGCTTCAAAAACACAAGAAGAAAGATTGCCCGATGGACTTTGCTCATCAACAACAATTATTCCTTTGCAGGATGAAAAGTCCTTAGGTAAATCTCTTGGAAATGGTTTCGACCTTAATATATCTACACAAACAAACCTCTCCGATTTGTTACTATATATTTCTAAACATTTGTGTAGCATTCTTCCGTGTGAGATTAACACAATTTTATCATTATTTATTTTACCAAAAACCCTATAACCTCTATTCAAGTCAACTTTTGTAATTTCTGGTGATATATTTGGCAAAGCATCTCGATCAAGTCTTATGTAAGAAAATTTTGGCTTTTCCAACAGTTCATTAGCAATCAACTTTGTGCTTGTGGAATCAGCTGGAGTATATATTGACGATCCCACTATAGATCTAAAACACGCAAAATCCTCAGTGGTATAATGGGTGGGGCCAGCATCAGCATATCCTAAACCAACACCAACAGAAATTAAACATATAGGTAAATTCATTAGACCTGCTCCACATTTTGCTTGTTCTATAGATCTTAAAGCAAGAAAAGGAGCCATTGCATAAACAAAAACCTTGTTTCCTTCCAATGCCAAACCTGTGGCAATATCCAGCATAGCCTGTTCAGAGATTCCGCAATGCAAAAAATTGTTTGGAAAACTTTTTCTCAATTCATCAAGTGCTTGAGCACCAAAATCTGCGCTTAAAAAAAATATACTCTTATCTTTTTCTAAATATTTATTAATTTCCCCAATGAATATATCCCGTTGCAACATTTAGCCTAACTCTTTACGTGTTTTTTCAATTTCCTCTTTCGACATAGGATTCCAATAATGCCAATTTTTTTTATTCTCCATTATAGAAGATCCTTTCCCTTTAACTGTTTTTGCTAAAATACAATTAAGTTCTCCTTTTTTGTTAGCTTTATTAAAAATAGAAATTAATTCGCTGAAGTTATGACCATCTACCTCTAAAGCATTAATACCCAATCCTGAAATTTTATCTTTGATTGGATCTAAATTTAGGCAATCTCTTGTATTGCCTAAAATTATTAGAGAATTAATGTCGATAATAATGCTTAGGTTATCAAGTTTATTATGCTTAGCAAAAAGTAAAGCTTCCCATGTAGATCCCTCGTACAATTCTCCTTCACTTATAATAACAAAAATTTTTTTGTTTTGACCAGATTTTTTTAAACTTACTGCCATACCGGCTCCAACACCAATGCAATGTCCTAGAGAACCAGAAGTAACATCAATTCCTGGAATTGAAATATTTCCAAAAACACGCAATAAAGATTCTTTGTGACCCCAATTATCCCACTCTTTTTTAGGCAGAATACCAAAATCTCTTATTATAGGATAGAGCGCGGCGGTAGCATGACCTTTGCTAATCAATACTTTATTTAAAAATAAATTTTTTTTTGAATCGTAATTAATAAAACCGCCGTGGTACAATGCAACAACAATATCTATCATAGAAAAAATAGAACCTGGATGGCCTTGTTTTATAATCAAAAGCTTTTCAAATAAATCTCTCCTATACTTTTTTGCCAAATTTTCTAAATCATTAATTTTTTTCATAAACGATCATCTAATATTTTTCTTTTTAAATTCACCCTTGTCATATCTTTTATATTGTCCAAAGCTTTTTTGCCAAATTTTTTTTCAATTTTATCCAAGAAAGGTTTTTGTGTGTGATAATTTATGAATGATTTATCTCTATATTCCAAAATCTCATCTGGCCTTAAAGTTTCTGTTGGTAATGGTTGAGTTTCGTAAGAATGGAAAGAGTATCCTTCATAACTATCGGGCAATTTATATTTTTTGTCCAATGCGTTTTTGTAAAGTTGACTTCCAGGTAATGCCATGGCAGCATAAGCATTCCAACCAGCGGTACAAAGTTCTAGACTTAAATCAAATGTTTTTTTCATTGTTTCTTTGGTATCGCCAGGTAATCCAAAAATATAGTTCGCCATAACATTTATATCTGCCTCATGTATTTTTTTAATAACATCTCTTACATTGACATCATCAAATTTACCTTTTGCCACTTCTAATCTCACGGATTTATCACCACTTTCAATACCCAAGCATAACCATTTTATTCCTGCTTTTCTTACAAGTTTGAGAATTTCAAGTCGTTTAACAGTGTCAATACGACTGTAACTCCACATTCTAAGTTTATCGTCCTTGTTTCTCATTGACAATTTTTTACATAAAGGAATGTAATATTTTGGATTTAATAAAAACATTTCATCAACAATACGAATTATCTGAACGCCCATGGAAATTAACTTATCAAACTCTTTAATAATAAAATCAGGTGACCAAAACCTCATATTGCTGTAATGACTCGCTACACCTATTTCCTCACTATCGTTACGATTTATTAAATTGATCATGCAAAAATCACATTTAAACACACACCCTAAACTTGTTTGCAAGCTAGCGTATGGAGATCTTTTTTCAAAATCATATTCTGCATGCCACATAGGAGATCTATATAAATCCAAAGGATTATTGTTATATGGAAGCAAATCCCAAGCATAACCAGGAAGATCAATATCCATTCTTTCTGTTGGTACAACTTTTTCAGGTAAATTAATCTTTATCTCATCATCTTTTCTATAAGCAATTCCTTTAATATTCTTTAATTCCGGTGAAGAGAAATTATCAAGTTTTAACAAATTTCTGAGTGCATATACACCTTCATTAGTAAAAACAATATCAATATTTTTTTCATTAGTTAAAGTCGCAATTGGCAAAGCTTGAACGTGTGAACCAATGAAAGCAACAGGACACGAAATTTCATTATCTTTTAAAAAATTGGTAATATCTACAGCCCCTCTCATATTTGCTGTTCCGGCATTAACATTTTGACCATAAACAACTAAACAAATTATTCTTGGATTAAATTCACTAACTCTTTTTAAAACTTCATTGTCTGATAGATTTTCTGCATTCGCATCAACTATAGAAACCTTAAAGCCAACAGATCTGCATGATTGTGCCAATAATAAAGCCCAAGTTGGAGGCTCAATCGCAGCATAAGTTGTGGAAAGTTGTTGATAGGATTTTTTTGCACTTGATGCGATAAGAAAACAAACGTCAGTAGATGAAAATTTATTTTTTTTCATATTTTTTTTTTGATTTGAAAGTTGATACCAAACCATACCAAAATATATTTATTATCGACTCAGATATAATTAATATTTTTATTAACAAACTTGAATTTTTGATTATTGAAAAAATTATATTGAATTGAGATATTGTCTTTATTAAGTTTGATAATTTGATGTTTCTTAACATTATTTGTTTAGCCGCAATTCTCAAATACCAGTATGGAAACTTGATTAATTCGACTTTCCTATGATTTGATTTTTCGATTGCATTATAAATGGATTTGAAACTTTTTTTATTATCCCATAGTTCATAAACTTTAGTAGTGAATTTTTTTGTATATTGTTCCAATAATTGCTTATCACCTAGCAATTTTTTTAAGATAAGGACACATTCTTCCTTTGTAAAAAATGTTTTAAGTTCATCATCTTTAAAAATTATTTCTTGGCCTGGTGAGTATTCAGAAACGCAAGCGGTACCGATCATCCCTGATAAACTTATTCTTCCCTTAAATTGGTAATAAAAACGATAAATACTCTCTGAGGCATAATTTAATACTGAAGTTGTCCTCGATTTAGTAAAATTTAAAACAATTTTCGATTTTGATATTAGATCTATCAAATCATCTTGCGGCAATCCTTCAACGTGTCCTTGGTGACCAACATTCTTAACGGATATTCCTTCCTTGGAAATATATTCTAAAAATTGTGTTCGATCGAAGGTCAAATGGCCAAAAAAAAGCACATCAATTTCCTTTTGCTTTGAAACATTTTTGAAATCACTCTTTTCATAATTAATCATGTGGGCTTCGTATCCTTTTTCTTTAAATTTTAATACTGAAAATGGATCTGAACTTAAAACTAAATCGCAGGCACTTGCAGTTATTGAGTGTATTTCGTGTTGATCAAAATCATCTCCAGTAACAATAATTTTTTTCTTACCATTAATTTTTTCAATAAAAAAAAAATTTATAAATTTAAAATAATCAACATCAAAAACTATGATTTCAATATTTTTAGATTTTATTAAATTATTTATTTCATTAACTATTTCTACAAAATTTTTATTAACATAATCGCTGATATATAAATATTCAGTGTCGTAATATTTTGAAAATGCATTTACTACATCTGTATTCCAGGCTCTTGAGTATTTAAAAATTACCAAAACTTTATTTTTCATCATTATTGTTCAAATAAATCATATTTTGTGGCAAAACTTTGTAAAAATACTTAATTTTATATATAAGAAATTAATATAAATAATACTCAACTGTGATAAAGACACTTTTAATATAATGCAAGTAGTTATTATTTGCGGCGGAAAAGGCAGCAGGTTAAAAAAAAATTACAAATCTACCCCAAAGTCTCTGATTAAATTTGAGCAAAAACCCAATCTGAAACATCAGATCGACCAATTAAAAAAAAGTTATATAAATGATTTTCTATTTTTAACTAATTACCAAAATAAAAAAATTACAAATTTTTTAAAAAAAATAAATATAAAAAATTATAAAATTTTAACAGATAAATATTTATTTGGAACTGCAGGAGCATTAATAAACGCAAAAAATTATCTCAAAAAAGAATTTATAGTTTTATATTCTGACATATTTATTAAATTTGATTTTAAAAATTTTATAAAATTTGCCAGAAAAAAGAAATCCAATTGCGTGGTAGTAGTTCAAGCTAACAGCCATCCACACGATAGTGACACAGTTGAATATGATAAAAATTATATAATTAATAAAATTATTTTTAAAAATTCAAAAAATAAAAAAATCAATAATGCAACTGCAAGCATTTTTTATTTTAAGAAGAAAGCAATAAAAAATATAGTATTTAAAAAAAATTCCTTTAAAGATATTGTTAAGAATATTTTGCCACTTATCGTTAAAAAAAAACGACTTTATGCATACAAAACTATTGAATATTTAAATGACTTTGGAACTCAAGATAGATTGAATGACGTAAAATATTCTTTAAATAAAGGAAATATAGAAAATTTAGTTTCCAAAAATAACAAAATAGCTGTTTTTTTGGGTAGAGACGGAGTTATTAATAAAGAACTGGATAAAGGAGTTAAAAATATCAAGGAATTTATTATTCTTCCAAAAATTGGAAAGGCTATTGCCAAATTAAATTTAAACAATATTCCATGTTTTATAGTTTCGAATCAAAGCGTGCTTGCAAAAAAACAAATTACCATAAAACGTTTCAAGGAAATAATCATATATTTAGATAAGCATTTATCAAAACACAAAGCATACATAGATGATTTTTTAATTTGTGCAAATTATAAAAAAATTAAGTACAATGATAGAAAAATTAGTTTTTTTTCTAAATACAGAAAACCTAATCCTGGAATGATCATTTGTTTAGCAAAAAAATATAATATTAATTTGCGTAAATCTTATTTAATAGGAGGTAATGATACTGATATTTTGACTGGAAAATTGGCAAACCTTAAAACAGTTTTAATCAAAAATATTAAGACTAAAAGTTACAGATTAGGTATTAAACCCGATTTTAATGTAAATAATCTTTATGAAGCAGTAAGTTTAATTTTAAGATATAAAAAATGAAAAAATTAATTCTAGTGAGAAGTCCAATGAGAATAAGTTTTGTAGGTGGAGGAACAGATATAAAAGAATACTACGCAAACTTTGAAGGTTCAGTTTTTAGCGCATCAATAAATAAATACGTCTATATACTAATTAACAAATATCATGATAAAAAAAAATGCGTACTTAAATACTCAAAAAGTGAAAATGTTAATTCAGTAAAAGATATTAAACATCCGTTAATTAGAACTTGCTTAGCCCTGACCAAAATTTGGGGATTAGACATTCATTCAATTGCCGATATACCAGGAGGTACAGGATTAGGAAGTTCATCTTCTTTCACAGTTTCCTTATTAAATGCACTTTATCAATACAAAAATAAAAAAATAAGTAAAGCTGACTTAGCTAAAAATGCCTGTCATGTAGAAGTAGATTTACTCAAAACTCCTGTAGGAAAACAAGATCAGTATGCCGCTGCATATGGTGGGGTAAACACATTTATTTTCAAAAAAAATGAAAATGTAATTGTTAAAAAATTTAACAACAAACCAGTCATTAAAAATTTAAAAAATAACTTGCTATTAATTAATACTAATACGCATAAAAAAAACATTTCTACTCTAAATGAACAAAGAAGAAATATTATGAAAGGTGGAAAATATTTGGACAATTTAAGATTTATGAATGATTCTGTAAAAATTTTTAAAAATAATTTAGTTAAAAACGACTTAAAGGTTTGCGGGCAAATTTTAGATGAGAATTGGAGAAAAAAAATTACTCTTTCTAAAAAAAATAATAATCCATTGTTTCAAGAAATTTATAATGAATCTTTAAAAAGTGGAGCTTATGGTGGTAAAATATGTGGGGCGGGAGGAAGAGGCTTTCTGCTATTAATTAGTCCAAAAAAAAATCACAAAATAATAAAAAAAAAATTAAATAAACTTGAATTCTTAGATTTTAACTTTGATTATTCAGGATCTAAACAAATTACACTATTGTAGAATTTATTTTTTTTAGCTGTTTTCTAAGTTCAAAAAAATTAATTAAAAAATTAAAAATAAGTTTAGGAATTTTATATAGTGGTAAAGCTTTTGAAACTTCATTTCTTTGATAATAATTTATTGGCACTTCAATAAATTTAAATTTATAATATTGGATCTTTAGACAAATCTCCGCTGAAAGAAAATTTGAATTATTTGAAATTATTGCGGTCGCCTTCTGCAGAGCTTTTCTGTTAAAAATCTTAAAACCTGAATCAATATCTTTGTATTTTGATTTCAAAGTAACATTAAGAAAATAATTAAAAATTTTTGTTAAAATAATTCTATAAAATTGGTCTTTGCGTGATGTTCTAAGACCAGAAATTAAATCATATTTATTGATTAATCCAAACAATTTCCAGAAATCTTTAAAATCAAATTTTTTACCGCAGTCAGTAAAAAAAATATAGTCACCTGAAGAAATTCTAAATGACTCGAGCATAGCATTTTTAACGCCTCTTCTTTTATCCGAAGTAGAGTATATAAAATTCAGTTTTTTTTTCTTTTCAAGTATAATTTCCTTAGTTTTATCAATACTTCCATCTTCGACAACTATAAATTCATAATCTTCTAATTTATCTAAAATATTTTCTTTAACTAAATCAATTTCATGACCTATATTCTTTTCTTCATTATGTGCTAACAAAATTACAGATATTTTCATTTTTATGTTTTAATTTATTTTATAAAAATTTTAATATTATAAAAAATTAATAAAAATCTTAATTATCAAGTTGGGCAACGGCAACCTGGAATTTAATTATAGCTAAACATTGAATTAATCAAATCTTTTGTAATCTATTTGTTGATAGTTAAAATTCGTTGTTGCAAATTTTCTCCTAGTTGGTGTACAAAACTTAAATAGTAAAGATGTAACTTATGAATGATAAACAGAAAAACAATAGAATACCACAAAACAGTATAAAGTTATTTTTAATTAAATTAGTCCTAGCCTCGATCGTATTTGTAATTGTTGTAAATCTACTATTTAACTTAATGTTTGCTGAAAGACTAGAAAAAGTAGATAAGATTTTAATGCTGAACAAAAGCATGCACCGTAATGAGATGAAAGAAAAAATAAGAAACGAATTAACAGATGGATTGAAAAAGGAACAAATGATTGCCGAAGAAGATAAAATTCTTATGTATAAAATTTATTTAAAAATAAAAAAAGAATTCGAAAATTTAGATAAAAGTAAAATTTAAATATAATTTATTATTCTGTTAAATTTTATGACAAATAAAATTAATAATACCATCTTTTATTTGCTCATTATTTTTTCAATTTACTGCGCCCTTATAATTGGAATATCTTGGGATGAATTAGCGCACATAGATTTGGGTAACGAAAGATTAAAGTATTTATTTACTTTTGGATCTTATGACTATCTAGATTACAGAGACCACAGATTTTATCCTGGTTTTTACAATACGTTGACTAGCTTTGTAATAAAAATGTTTCCAAAAAAATACGAAATTGAAACTTTACACCTAACTAATTTGCTATTTTCAATTTTAACTATTTTCGGAATTTCTAAAATTTCAAGTGAATTATTCAATAAAAAGGTTGGAAAAATAGTTTTCTTATTATGTTTTCTGAATCCAGTTTTTTTTGGTCAAATGTCAATGAATCCCAAAGATATGATAATCGCTTTTGCTAATATTTGGGCAACGTATTTAATTATTAGATATCTAAAAAATCAACAAATAAATAAAAAAAGAAATCGATACGTAATATTAGGAGGCTTAGCTATCGGTCTTGGACTCGGCGTGCGCATCATTTTCTTAAGTTCACTTATTCCGATCGTTATAATCTCAATTCTAGATATTTTATTTTTAAAAAAAATTACGAACAAAAAATTTTCTAATCAAAAATTAATCATTGATATTTTTAAAATCTTTGTAATTGCATACATATTAATGATTTCATGTTGGTCCGCCACTCATCAAAATATATTCGTGCTACCTTTCAAGTTGTTTGTCGAATCTCTAAAACATCCCTTTGGAGTTCCTTTAGGATTATTCGATGGTAATTTTTATAATACCTCTAAAACTCCTAATTCTTATTTAATAATTAATTTATTTTATAAACTACCTGAATTTATTTTATTTAGTTACTTAGTTTTCATTTATTTAATTTTTAAAAATAAAAATTTTTTTAATTCACAATTTAAATTTTTTAACACAAAACTAATATTAATATTATTTATCATATCATTCCCAAATCTACTGATTATAATCAGTCCCTACAAAATTTATGATGGACTTAGGCTTTTTTTATATTTAATTCCTTATGTTTGTATAATACCTGGTTTAACAATTTATTATCTAATTACTAATTTTAAAATTCGTATTTTTAAAATTTTATTAACTGTTATTTTTTCTTTATTTGTTTATTATCTTTTAATTTTCTTTTCACTTACTCCCTATCAATATACTTATTTAAATGTTTTGAGTGGCAATTTTTCAAAAGCTTATAAAAAGTATGAAAATGATTACGTAGCAATTTCAATAAAAGAACTGGTTAACCAAATTCCTAGAAATGAAAATTTATTAAATGTAAAAGGACTGAGACTTACCTTTTGTGGTGCAGCCGATGACAATGTAAAATTTTACTTAAAAAAAATAAAAAATTTCCAATTTAGTCAAGTAAACTGGCTTACTGAGGATTACGATTATATTATTATGACTAATAGAATTGTCACTGCCAACAGAAGTGAGGACTCTGATAATTTAACTAATGTTAAAACATGCTTTGACAAATTTAAGGGCACTGATGTTATAACCGTAAGTAGAAATGGTTTAGTTTTGTCAACTTTGAGAAAAAAAATTTAAAATTTTGACCTGCTTAGTTTAATTAAATCATTATCCATTTTTTACTTCCCACTTATTTTCCAATTGAGATTTTTTTTCGTTAAAGTAAATAAGTCATCCCGAACGTACAAAACTAGCTTATTTTTACACATAGCTTTGTAAATATATCTAAATTTATATATAAGAAATTAATATTAATAATATTCAAATGATTTTAAGCATCATAATCCCCGTATACAATGAAGACAGGACAGTTATTGAAGTTCTTAAAAAAATCAAAAGTAATTCATCGTATCTCTTTAAATATGAAATTATAGTAATTGATGATGGATCAACAGACCGAACTAGAAATTTACTCGAAGAAAATAAAAATCTCTACGATAAACTTCTGATCAACGATACAAATAAAGGAAAGGGTTTTTGTGTAAAAAAAGGAATATCAAATGCGTCGGGCTCACACATAATTTTTCAAGATGCAGATTTAGAATATGACCCAGTAGATTTTAAAAAATTTGAAAAAATTTTTTTAGATTTTGATGCGGATGGAATTATAGGTTCAAGATTTATATATTCAAATTACACTCGTTCTCATAATATTCTAAATAAAATTGGTAATACAATCTTAACAGTTATATTCAATCTTTTATACAACACTACTTTTACAGATATATATTCTTGTTATTTTGGATTCAAAAAAAATTTACTTAATGTTAACGAATTACGAACAAAAAGATTTGAACAGCATGCAGAAATTTTATGTAAGGTGATAAAGAAGGGAAACAAATTTTATGAAGTGCCCATAAATTACAATGGAAGAAATGCTTCGGAAGGAAAAAAAATTAAACCTCACCATTTTTTTCTAGTACTCTTTGAAATAATTCGAGGAAGAATTATATAAAGCAATTAGATAATCCAATTACTGATAATAATCATTGTATCCAAATTTTTCTTTTTGATTTCCAAGATAGAAATGGTTTCAAAACTTGTCCTAATCCTGGCAAAAAAACAGACATGAACAATAAAATAAAGATTTTAAAAAAATTTTTTTTATGAAGTAAAAATATTCTGAATGTTTCAAAAATTATTATAATTATTGAAGAAAATACTACTAAAAAAGTTAAGGGAAAAAAATATATATTCAATAAATTGATATTAATTTCCAAAATTTTGAGAATAAAAATATTTGCAACAAATAATAATAAAAAAATAAACGGTATGGTGCTAATAAAAAGATTAAAACTACTTTTGCATGGAAACTTAGTAAAAATATTAATTGACTCAGTTCCATAAATGAATCTTTGGTTTAAAAAACTTTTTATACTTCTGTCTTTATGATAAACATATGAAGAGGGTTCGTAATAAATTTTATATTCATTTTTTCGAATATTTTCATTTAAAGATATATCTTCATGCGCAAACAATTTTTTGTCCATTGGTTCTGTGTTTTGAAGAATTGATCTTTTTATAACTAAATTACAAGTCGGTAGAAAGTTTATTAATCTAGATTGAGATTGCTTGTTTTTTACTAATTTTGCATTTTGGGATACTACAATACTTTTTTTGATTGAGCTTATTAATTTCTTTTCTTCATCATTTTCTTCTGGTGACAAATTAGATCCACCACAAGCACCCACGTTTGGATTTTGCTTAAAAACATTTTCTATTTTATCTAACCATGGATGGGTTGGATATGCATCGCTATCAATAAAAACAACGAATTCGGTTGTACATTGTTTAAAACCTATGTTTCTTTTTTCTGCAACGTTCACTAAGCCTGTTGATACTATGCTTGTATAATCAGACAGATTGAAATTATCATTTGCTTCATCAACCATAAGTAAGACTTTTATTTTTTTATAGAACTGTCTGATTTTTTTTTCACAATTAAGAAGATTGTGATCAACTTCTTTTGAAGGAATAATGACCGTGAATTTCGATTGATCCATTGTGAATTGCTATACTTTTTTTTTAATTTCAAAATTTAATAACGGTCGAAAGCTGCTTTAATAAGTTGAGGATGATATCTCAAATTGCCCAAAATATTAAAAGATAACGCACATTCGTATGTACAATTACACTTTGATTTAATTATAAATTTTTTTGTATTTTTTGTTATATTATTTTTCCATATTTTCATGAAATTCATATCATTTTCTCTTAAGTTACCAAGTAGAGTTTCCTCAAGGATTTCACAAGGATAAACATAACCTTTTGAGGTAATAATTCCAAATAAACTTCCAGCATGGCAAGGGCTTATAAATTTCGCCTCCATGTACATCTCTTTAATCATTTTCCATGCTATTTTATCTTTTTTATTGTGAATTTTTCCTTGAATCGATTCTAAGTTGTAATTATTTATTTTTTTTTCTTTTGTCATTTCCTGTATTCTATTAGTTAACCATGTATATGATTCAAAAATTTTTTTTTTCTTTTGAATTGGTGTTTTGTAAACACCCTCGTCTCTAACTATTGTACATTTTAAGGAATCGATTTTACATTTTAAAATCAAATAATCGAATATATTTTTTATATCATCACAATTTTCATGGCTTACGGTAATACTTATTACAGGATTAACATTTTTAAGGTTTAATTTTTTTAGTCTCCAATATGCATCCATACAATTATCAAAAAGATTTTCAACTTTTCTGACTTTGTCATGATTTTCAGGCAAGTCATCTATTGAAATTTGAAAATTAAGATCTAATTCCCGATCAATGGAATTAATGGTTTTGGCAAAGTTTTCTATTCTATCTGGTAGACTTGCATTTGTAGTTATATACAGTGACTGCACTGTGGTATTTTTTAAATAAATTTTAGCTATATCAATTATATCTTTTCTCGCAAATGGTTCTCCGCCAGTCAGATTTACATTCAATAATGACTTGCCAAGACCTTTGGTTAATTTGTTGATTTCATCCAAAGATAGTTCATCTTTGAAAGAATCAGAATTTTCAAAATCAATAAAACAAAATGAACATCTGGCATTACATCTATTAGTGATGAAATGAACCAAGCTTATAGGTTCGTTTTTTTTAAAATATATATTATTAATTATTCTGAATAAGTTAGCTTTTTTTGTTAACATTTGATCATCCTGTCTAACATTATAATTATCTTATTCGATAATTATTTAAATTATATAGTCCAAAAAAGGCTAGAGAAAAACTTAATGTTTTTGATACTCTTGCCGCGGTAGAATTTAGCTGCCAATAAAAATCATACGGGGTAGAAAGATAAACAAAAAACAGAACAATGATATACATAATAATAGCGATGAATATAAATCTAAAAAGCTGCATATTTCGATTTAGCCAAAAAGATACTGAAAGGAATACCAAAGAAATTAAAAATTTTTCATTTAAAAATAAAAAATATGAAATTTGCCCATAATTTTTTAAATCAGTAATTCTTGACAACAAATTAAACAAAGTATTTGTATTAATGAAATGACTATAGGCTATGCCTTTGGAAAAACAAAAAAACTTCCACATAACAATTGGTAAAAATGCAAGTAATAAAAGAGCAATATTAAGAATATATTTTTTTAATTCACCTTTATAAATTTTTATTAAAAAAACTGTAACAAATAATATTAATAATAACACAACCCCTTCGTTTTTAATCAGTGTAAGAGACGAGAAAAAGCAAATCGCCGTCAGATAAAAAAATGTTTTTCTTCTATAAAAATCAAATCTTTCTATAAAAAATATATACATCAAAAATGCAGATATACCAAAATATACTGCTAAAAGGCCATCAGCCCAACCACTAAACAAATATTTTCCAATTATAAAAAAAATAATAGATAAGAAAATTAGATAATTAGTATTTTTTAAAAAAGGATAGATAAAAATTAGAGGTGGTAAAAAAGCCAGCGAAAAAGAAAGCTTCGGAAAAACTTCATTCCAATATCCTAACAAAAATCCTAAAGAAGCAGAAAACGCAGGAATTAAATTTGGTAGGTCATTCTGACTAAATTTTGCATAATTGTCCGAAACTGAAAAAATGGAACCGTCAAAAAATATTCTCTTTGCATGAAAAAGCCATATACTTCTAGCATCCCATTCGAACACTGGTGTTCCTAAAGAAATAAATATAATAAACAAAAAAAATATTTTCAAAAAAGGATTCTCTAAGAAATTTTTGAAATAAAATATAAGAACTGTAAGTAGGAAAATTAAAAAATTTATTTTGATTAGTAATTGAGGAAAACTTAAACTTAAAAAAAGATAATTATTTAAAATCAAAAAACTTAAAATTAAAGCGATTTTTTCGTGAAAACTTATACTAGTCATTTCAGCATTGAGTTAGTTTTAGGTATCGTCCTGTTTCTATAATTTTACAGTTACTGGTGATATCTTCGTTTATGGAGAATAAAATAAATTTTGAGGACTGGTTTATTCTGGTTGGGTAATTAAATTCTATGGATCTTTGGTAAAAATAGGTATCCTCTTTAAGACCTTTGCTTAAATTAAAATGAACTATTTTATTTCTTTTTAATATACTTTTTGATTCGATAACTTCGTTTGAAACTGCATACGTGATTCCAGAATTTTCATTAAAAGGATCTTTGATTATTTCATATCTAAATCCACTTCTAAAATTAAATAAATAAAAAAGTTGCAGTAAGCAGATTATAAAAAATAAAATTTTTGTCTTCTTAACAGTCATCAACAATTAATGATATTTATTATCCGTATAACTTTATAAATTCCAAATCCGATTCAACCATACTAGTAACTAGGTCATCAAATGAAATCTTTGGTTCCCACTTTAAAATTTTTTTAGCTTTAGAGTAGTCAGCCAAAA
>CAJWDL010000017.1 GCA_913030805.1 uncultured Candidatus Pelagibacter sp.
ATGTTTTATAAGTTCCTTTTGGAATTGTTGCCCATGCATAAAATGGATTATCAGCAACTAATTTTTTTACAGCATCTGTCTGTAAATCAATTATACTTGCTCCGCATCCATCTGTTGATTGTGCAACACCCGAATTAGGTACGCCAACCGTATATCCAAATGCATCTATTTTTCCGTCACAAAGGGCACCTGATTGTTCTGATGAAGTCAGCTCAGATGTTCCACCAAAGAAACCTGTGTCTACTCCGTGAGCTTCCATTAAAACTTCGAAAGTTCCTCTTTGCCCTGAACCTGGATTTCCTATGTTGACTTTCTTGCCTTTCATGGAATTCCAATCTTTGATTTTAGATTTTTTTCCAACTATAATTTGAAATGGCTCTGGATGAGCTGAAAATACAGCTCTTAAACCTTTGAAAGGCTTTACTTTATCCGGTCTTGAACCATTATATGCATGATATTGCCAGTCAGACTGCGCTACACCAAATTGTAGTTCACCTTCCATAATTTGACCTATGTTGTAAGTAGATCCCCCTGTAGAAGGAGCTGAACACCTTAAAGCTTTGTCAGTTCCTTTTTTTCTTCCATGTTCGGCAGATTGAATTTTTGCGACCATTTTACAAACAGCATTACCTACTTGAAAATAGACCCCTGTCGGTCCACCCGTACCGATAGAAAAATACTCCGCTGATTTTGCAATGCTAGTTAAAGAAAAAGATGCAACAAAAATCAGTAGAGAACTTGCTAAAGATGAAATTATCTTCTTCATATTTTCCCTCCATTAATGTTTTTTATTAAAATATCCTAACAATAAATTGTAAATGAGTCTTAAATATTTTTTGACCAGTTTCTTAATTTTGAAACACCTTCTAAAACATTGGGGGCAAATTTAGAAAGAATATCTTGATTTATTTCTTTACAACCTGAGGTATTATTTAATAATTTTTCTCCATCGAAATCAGTAAAACTCAATCTTGCCAGCATTTTATTTTCAGAAAATCCAAATACGCTGCCAGGCAACAAAGCAACTCCGGTTTCATTTATTATATTTTTACACATTTCTGAAGAAGTACGAAATTTATTATTAATAAATTTCGGCATTAAATAAAATCCACCTTCGGGTTTGTTAATTAAAATTTTATTTGATTTTAGATTTTCATATACATGCATACCTACTTCTTTAAGAATTTTTTTTATCCTCTCAATATAATTACTATGATCTTTCGTAAAGGCTGAAATAGCTGCATATTGAATTGGAGAGCTCACAGAAGAAAAAGATTCGCTGGCTAATTTTGTTAGAGAATTTTTAATATTATTCAAACTATCAGGAATAGCAAAAAAACCTAAGCGCCATCCACCGGCTCCACACCATTTGCTTAATCCAGAACTAATTATTGTTCCTTCAGGATTATAGTTTGAAATTGAATCATATTCATCACTGAAAGAAAGTTCAGAATAAATTTCATCTGATAATATTAAAAGATTATATTTTTTAGCAACATTCGCTAAATCACTTAAATTTTTACATATTGTGCCCGAAGGATTATTTGGTGAATTTAAGAATAATAAATAATTTTTATTTTTATTTGACTGCACTATATCTTCAATTTGTTGAGCGGTCGGAAACCAATTGTTTGAACTTGTAGTTTCTATCCAGTGAACTTTATTTCTTCCTAAAATGGCCTGAGGGGCATACGAAACCCAACTTGGAATTGGTAATAAAATATTACCCTCAAACAGTATTTGTAATAGAAACATCAATTCTTTGGTTCCTGGACCAATGATTATGTCATTGGCTCTAATTTTTTTTTTTCTTTTTTTGTTTAAATATATAGCAATTGCTTTGCGAAGCTCGATTAATCCCTGCATTGGCAGATATTTGTTTTGATGTGCATTATTTTTCAATTCGTTCCTTATAATTTCTGGTACTGGAAAGGGAGATTGTCCAAAACCAAATTTGTAAATTTTTTTCCCTTGGATCTCAAGCCGTTTACTTTCTTCATTAATTTGTAAAGTTGCTGATGGCTCAAGTCTTTTGACTGTATCTTTAATCATATTATTCATACAATTTTTTAATGTTTTTAAATTGGTTTAAAGATTCGGGATTTACAAGAGCCTCAAGATTTTTTATCTGATCGCCTTCAATTGTTTGTTTAACGGCAAGTTCAACTATTTTACCATTTTTTGTCCTTGGAATATCTTTTATTGGAAAAATATTGTAAGGCACATGCCTTGGAGAAGCATTTTTTTTAATTTGTCTTTTTATTTTCATAATTAATTCTTCAGTAAGATTATATTTTGTATCTAATACTACAAATAAAATAATTCTAATATCATTGTCCCAAGATTGTCCTACAACCAAAGCTTCAATAATTTCATCAAATTTTTCTACTTCCGAATATATTTCTGCTGTTCCCAGTCTCACACCCCCAGGATTGAGTGTCGTATCAGATCTTCCGTAAATTATAAACCCTCCGCTATCTTTTACTTCAGCATAATCGCCATGGTGCCAAATATTTGTATATTTTGTAAAATACGCTTTTTTATATTTTTTGTCTCCTTCATCATTCCAAAACTTTAAAGGCATCGTAGGAAAAGGTTTTTTGCAAACAAGTTCTCCTTTTTTATTTTTTATCGAATTACCCTTTTCATCAAAAATGTCTACATCCATACCAAGCCCTTTATTTTGTATTTCTCCTGAAATTACCGGCTGGTAAAGATTTCCAAGTACAAAGCAAGAAACTATGTCCGTACCTCCGGATATGGAAGCTAGATGAACATCTTTTTTTATATTTTGATAAACATAATTAAATCCATCCTTGGATAAGGGAGATCCGGTAGAACAGATGGTTTTTAAATTAGATAAATTAAATTTATTTATCGTTGTGATTCTATTTTTTTTCAACGCATCTATATATTTTGCACTAATACCAAATAAGGATATATTTTCAGTATTTGCAATTTCAATTAAGAGATCATCTTTTTTATACATTGGGAACCCATCAAATAATACAATTGATGCTTTAAGAGCTAGTGAGCTAACCAACCAATTCCACATCATCCAGCCACATGTCGTGAAATAAAAAATTTTATCGTTTGGATTTATATCACAATGCAAATGTAATTCCTTAATATGTTGCAAAAGAACTCCACCCGTTCTATGACAAATACATTTGGGCTTGTCAGTAGTTCCGCTAGAATAGAGGATTGCCAATGGATGATTAAATTCAAATAATTCAAAATTCATATTAGTTTCATCATGATCAAAAATATTTTTCCACTTTAAAACGTTTACCTGTTTAAAATTAAATTTCTCTTTTGAAATATCTGACCCTGGATAAGGAACAATAATTAAATATTCAATTGATGGAATGTTTTCTAATATTTCTTTTGACCTACTTAATACTTCTATTTCTTTTCCATTATAAAAATATTTATCAACAATAAATAAAACTTTTGGATTTATTTGAGAAAATCTTTCCACTACACCTTTGGTACCAAAATCAGGCGAACACGAAGACCAAATAGCCCCTATAGCTGCTGATGCCAAAAAAGTCTCCACAGTTTCTATGCAATTTGGCAAGTAGGCAGCAATTCTGTCATTTTTCTTTATTCCAATTTCTCTTAATAATTTTGATATTTTGATGATATCTACATTAAGATCACTCCAAGTTTTGTTTTCTTTATATCCATTTTCACTAATAAAGGTTGCTGCTAATGAATTGTCATTTTTTGGCAATAAATTTTCTGTAAAATTTAATTTAGAGTCGGATAAAAATTCATTTTTATAAAATATTTCAGAAAACTGTATAAGCCCATTTCCTAATTGACCTTTAACATTTGAAAATTCCCAAATTGATTTCCAAAATTCTGCTGAGTTCTCAACTGTCCATTTCCATAATTTTTCGTAATTATTGTTATGGCTTAATCCGTATTTTTTTTTTAAAAAATTTTCAAATTTAAACAAATTTGATTTTCTTGATTTTTCATCAGAATATTTCCATAAAATTTTTGTCATTTAATATTTTATATTTAGATAAAATAGTTAAAAAAAAACAATATGGAAATTATCCTTATTATGTTAGTGTTTAGAAACTAATAACTTAAAATGAGAACTCTTTAATAGATGATTCGGTCATGTTTTAGGCTTCTTTTGTTCTAAAACCTAAACTAGATCTAGTGGACATTCAAAATTTAAACACAAAACATGGATTTAAATAAAAAACAAATTACTGCAGTTCTTGGACCAACCAATACCGGAAAAACTTACATGGCTATTGAAACGATGTTGGGTTTCGAAAGTGGAATTATAGGATTTCCATTAAGATTGTTGGCAAGAGAAGTTTACGAAAAAGTTTTAAAGACAGTCAATCCTTCCAAAGTTGCTTTAATAACTGGGGAAGAAAAAATTATTCCAGCAAATGCAAAGTATTTTCTCTGCACCACAGAATCAATGCCTATAGATAAGTCGGTAGAATTTATTGGTGTGGACGAAATTCAAATGTGCGCGGATCACGAAAGGGGACATATATTTACAGACCGTTTTTTAAATTTAAGAGCTGAAAAAATAACAATGTTTTTAGGTTCACACACTATGAGAAATATCATTGAGTCTCTTGAAGAAAATGTTGAGTTTATAAGCAAAGAAAGATTTTCGAAACTTACTTATAGTGGTCAAAAAAAAATATCCAGATTAAATAGAAAAACTGCAATTATTGCTTTCTCAGTTGAAGAGGTATATGCAATTGCAGAATTAGTTAGAAGACAAAAAGGTGGCTCAGCAATAGTAATGGGTTCACTAAGTCCAAAAACGAGAAACTCTCAAGTAGAACTATATCAATCAGGTGATGTTGATTATTTGGTTGCAACCGATGCCATTGGAATGGGAATTAACATGGATATAAATAATGTTTATTTTACCGACTTAAAGAAATTTGACGGTAAAAAACTAAGAAGGCTGAATTTATCGGAAATATCCCAAATAGCTGGAAGGGCAGGGCGTCATGTAAATGACGGAAATTTTGGTATTACTGGACAATGTAAAAATCTAACTTCCGAAGAAATTGAATTAATTGAAAATCACAAGCTAGAATCTCTTCAAAAAGTGTGTTGGAGAAATTCCAATTTAGATTTTAATAATTTTGAAACTTTAATCAATTCTTTGGAAAAAAAACCTGATAAATTATTTTTGAAAAGAATAAATGAATGCGAAGATGAAAAAATTTTAAAATATCTTTTAAGAAATAATTCTAAATTCAAAATCCGTAATGAAAAAAATGTTCTAAAAATATTATGGGATTGTTGTCAAATACCTAATTTTGTTAAACATAATTATGGTAATCACCTAGAAGTTGTAACCAAAGTTTTTAATTTTTTAATTTCAAATAAAGGAAGAATCCCAAATTTATATATGCGAGAACAAATAAAAAATTTGGATAAATTGGATGGAAATGTAGATACTTTAACAAATAGAACATCAAATGTCAGAACTTGGGCTTACGTTTCTAATAAAAAGAATTGGGTACAAAATCAAGATTATTGGATTGAAAGAACTAAAGCTATTGAGGATAAATTATCAGATAGACTCCATGAAGAATTAACAAAAAACTTCATAGACAGAAGGGCAGGTGTATTGGCTAGAGGTCTTAAGCAAGATACAGTTTTAGAAACAGAAATAAAAAATAACAAGGACGTTATTATTGATGGGCAATATATCGGAGAATTAAAAGGACTGAAATTAAATTTAGATTTTAGAACTGGAGCCCTTAATACAGACATTAAATCGCTAAAAAAGGCAGCTCGTCAGGGAATTGGTCCAGAATTGAGTAAAAGAACGAATCTTATTATTTCTAGTGGAATTTTAAAATTAAATGAAGATTTTAGAATACTTTGGTTAGACAATCCTATCGCTAAGATTATACCAGGAAAAAATTATTTGGAGCCAAATATAGATTTAATTACCGATGATATATTGGATTTAGATTCAAAAAATAAATTAAAAGAATTTCTACATAATTGGTTAAAAAATCTTATAAATACTGAATTAAAAGATTTGGTAAATTTAAATAAATTTGAACAAAAAAATAGCTCTATACGAGCTTTATGTTATCAATTATTTGAAAATAATGGAGTATTAAAAAGAGATTCTGTTAATGAATTTATAAAAAAACTTGAACAAGAAGACAGAAGAACATTAAGAAGTTTGGGTGTGAAAATTGGAAGATATCATATCTTCTTGCACAGAATATTTAAACCAAGCGCAGTAACTATTAGAGCGCTTCTGTGGAAAAATTTTTTTCAAAATAATTTAAAATTAAATCCACCCAAATTTGGTCTAAATTTTTTAGATTTAAAAAAAATCATAGATCAAAGATTTATGTTAATTTGTGGTTTTGAAAGATTTGAAAATTTTTTTGTTAGAATTGATATCTTGGAACGGTTATTTATTAAAATTATAAAAAATAATAAAAAAAATAAAATAAAATTAAACTCTGACATGATTAATCTACTTGGTTGTAGTAAAGATAATTTCATAAAATTACTTAAATTAATGAATTACAAAGTCGAAAAGGAAGAAAAAGAAAATGAAATACATTTCATATATATACCAAAAAATACTAATAACAAAAAAAAACTATTAAAAAAATACAAGAAAAATAATAACCCATTTAATGTTTTAACTAATATAAATTATAATTAAAACCAACGATGGCAAATATTTTCAGAAAGAAGACTAAAGATACAAGGAAAGTAAAATAAATCTTATTCTAATTTATACCTTGTTTCTTCATGCCATAAAAATAGAAGAGGATTATATTAATAAAAAAAATCAATTATTCTAAAAGCCTTGTCAATTTTTCAGATAAAAAGAAAAGTGATCCTAAAATCGTTCTTAATAAAGCAAAAATAAAGAGAGTCGGTTTGATCAAATTATTTAATTTATAAGAAAGATAAAAAATTACAAAAAAAATTTCAGATTTAAAATTCTTGAACTTTTGTGGAAAATCATATATTTAGTTGGTATTTTGGATATGAATGAATCTACATTAATGAGAAGATCTAGTGGATTATTTTATGTATACAAAAAAGAAAATAGAGATATAAAACTTCAATTATTATAAATAAAATAATATGACATATATAATTAAAGAAGAGTGTATTAAATGTAAATTATTAGATTGTGTTGAAGTATGTCCGGTTGACTGCTTCTACGAAGGTAAAAATATGCTAGTAATTAAACCTGATGAGTGTATAGATTGTGGTGTTTGTGAACCTGAGTGCCCTCTTGATGCAATCAAACCAGATACTGAGCCTGGTATAGAAAAATGGGTTGGGATAAATAAAAAATATTCTGAAATTTGGCCTAATATAAATCAAAAAAAGAATCCTCCAGCTGATGCAGATAATTTCAGAAATGAAAAAAACAAATATGAAAAATATTTTAAAGAAAATATAGAATAAATATGCCAATAAAAAAGAAAAGTAAAAAGAAAGCTAAAAAAACTAAAAAAAAAAAATTTATAAAAAAAATTTATAAAAAAAAAGTAGGAACCAGTCTAGCTGGCAAGAATAATATTAGACGAGAAAATGTTTTTCGGATTTCAAAAAATTATGAACAAAAAATTGAAATAGAAAAAATTAAGAAACAGGCTACAGAAAAGAAAATTTTTAAAATTAAAGATTATGTAGTTTATCCTAAGCATGGAGTTGGACAAATTTTTTCGGTTGGCACCAAAACTATTGGCGGTATAGAAGTTAACTGTTATGAAATTAAATTTACAAAAGATAAAGCAGTTGGATTGCTTCCAATAAATAAGCAATCTCATTTAAGACCTCTATCAAATATAAATCAGGTAAATAAAGTAATTAGTATTTTGAAAGGAAAACCTAAAGTAAAAAGAACAATGTGGAGTAGAAGGGCTCAGGAATATGAGCAAAAGATAGTTTCTGGAAAAATCTATGATTTAGCAGAGGTAGTAAGAGATTTAAATAAAGGGAATGACGCTCTTGTGGAACAATCTTATAGTGAGAGACAATTGCTTGAAAAAGCTTACGATAGAATTCTAAATGAATTTCAAATAATACTTGGAATTTCTTGCGAGCAAACTCAAAAAAAACTTGATAAAGCCCTTAAAAGAATTTAATCAGCTGAATAAAAAATACGCCCCTTACAAATTTTGTAATAAGGAGCGTATTTAAAGAAAACTGTGTTATCTTCTTCTTCTTTTTTTAGCTTTCTTTTTAGCTTTCTTTTTAGCTTTTTTTCTTTTAGCCATCTTTATCTCCCTTTATTATTTCTTTCACGAATCAAAGTGATTCGGTTTATATTTCTACTCTTATGTTTTTTTTTATTGATGTCAAACATAAATTTTTTTAAAAAAAATTAAAAAAAATTAAAAATAATCAAATAAATTAATTTTTTTGTTAAGTTGCAAATAAGTAAGTAATAACAATAGTTTTTAGTAAATAAATAAACTAAATCTAAGATTGAAATAATTAATTTTTATAAAAATTTTCTAAAATATTTTTATATCTTGCAATAACTTTATTTCTTTTTACTTTCATTGTTGGTGTTAGCAAACCATTTTCAATAGAAAAACTTTCATTAATTAAATAAAATTTTTTTATTTTTTCTAATAAAGTTAAATTTTTATTAATTTCACCTACTATTTCATTTATTTTTTCTTTTTGTCCTTCAAACTCTTTATTGGGAACAATCAATGCAACCAAATAATTTTTTCCATCTCCATACACCATGCATTGATCTATTGCGGGAGAATTGGTTAGTTGATTTTCAATTTTTGCCGGAGAAATATTATCCCCTCCTGCACTAACGATTATATCTTTTTTTCTATCCGTAATTTTTAGATAACCATCCTTGGTATCTATTTCTCCAATATCTCCTGTATATAACCATCCATCTTTGAGAACTTTTTCTGTATCTTCTTTCTTGTTCCAATAACCCAGCATCACATTTTCCCCTTTAACCAATATTTCTCCATCTTCAGCAATTTTGACTTCGTTTCCTTTAAATGGAGGACCGACTGTTTCAACTTTAATTTTTTGAATTGGATTGCAGCTAACCACTGGAGAGGTTTCGGTTAAACCATATCCTTGTAAAGTGGGTAGTCCAATAGCATTCAAAAATTCGCCTATTTCTTTGTCTAGGGCTCCGCCACCAGAAACAAAAGCTCTTAAATTACCTCCAAATTGTTTTTTTACTTTTTTTCTGACTAAAACATTCACGATAAAATTTAATAATTTTTCAGATAAACTCATTTTTTGTTTTAGTAGTTCTTTTTTACCTAGAAAAATTGTTGCTTTGATTAATTTAGCTTTAAGACCAGTTTGTTTTTTCATATTCATATTTATTTTGTTATAAAGATTTTGATAAAATCGAGGAACTGCAGTCATAATGGTCGGTTTAGCTTCAGAAATATTGTCTAAAAGTTTTTCTATTTTTTCTGCATAAAAAACTTTTGCTCCAACTGCAATTTGTGCAAATTGAACAGTGTGTTCATAAGAATGTGATAAAGGAAGCCAGGTCAAAAAAATTGGCGTCTTATTTATTAAGGGTCTTAATATTTCACAAGCTCCTTCCAAATTATTTAGTATGCCTCCATGACTCAAAATAACTCCTTTTGGATTTCCTCCTGTTCCTGATGTATATATTATACAGGCAGGCGAAGTTCTTTTTAAATTTAAATTTTCTATTTTATCACTTTCTAATAGATTGCTTTCAATTATAGAACTAAAATCTAAATATTTATTTTTATAATTTCTGCTATTAATTTTTTCGAAAGTAATTACTCTTTTTATAAAGTCTTTTTCCTCAATTATATTTTTTAGTTTGCCATGCATTTCATTATTAGAAACAATAATTACTGAAGGCTGACAATCCTCGATTAAATATCTATAGTCATTTTCAGCATATGTAGTATATGCTGGCACAGTTATACCGTTTGCTAACATCACTGCAATGTCAGAAATTAACCACTCCGGTCTATTCTCGGAAACTAAAAGACATCTGTCTCTATCTACAATATTTTCTTTTATAATTTTTGCAAGTTTGTAAATATTTGATGATGTTTCTGACCAAGTAAACCTTTTTTTATTCTGAGGATTAAGCCATTCCAAGAAAATACTTTGGGGATTTTGTTTTTTTGCTTGATAAAAGTATAAGTCTATTAAACTGTTAAATTCATTTAAATTCATAAAATCTTGGTGGGCGAAGAGAGACTCGAACTCTCACAGCATTGCCACCATTGGATTTTGAGTCCAACGCGTCTACCAGTTCCGCCATTCGCCCATTTCTCATTTGGTTAATGTTTGTACGAACATTATGTTTTGTATTTATAAAATACGCAACTAAAAATTAATTCTATCTCTCTATGTTCTAGTCTTGCTCCAGTTTATGCAAATTAATTATTGGGAAGTAGTTGATATGCTTCTAGCAGTTTTATGGTCTTTCTGGACTTGATTGATAATATTGCTTTTGTGTAAATCACGAGTATCTGCCGGACTAACTTTGACAATACCTTTCAATAATTTTTCTTTTCTAATCTGTCGATAAATATTATCCCATTCGTCAAACAAATTTAATTCTTCTTTTTTAGAAACCCAGCGTTTTTTCTTACTTTTTACAGTATCAACTAAACTGATATATGCATTATGAAAAGCTGTTTGAAGTTTAGAATCATGTCCTTCGCTTGAAAATATACCCCTAAGTGCAATTATAACTGAATTGAGTAGACTAGATTTGCTATTTTTTAACTTTTTAGATTTGTAAAATTTTATATAAAATTTTAGTTTCCAAAGAAATAGATTTGTACGCGATATAGCAGGACAATATTTTTGTAATGGAAACGGAGCCAAACTATCAAGAATGTGTTTGAAGTACTTAATATCTAATTTAACTTTATTTGAATCGTACAAACTATGAAATAACTGTGTTCCTGGTAAGGCCATATAAAAACCTACTGAAAGATCAGTTACACCATGTTTTGCTAGTCTCTCAACAAAATTTTTGTTCTCTTCGAGATGCACAGGAAGATCATGTGGAAAACCTATAACAAGAAATACTGCTACATTCAAATTTGCTCGAGCTGCTGCATCTATACTATTAAAAAGTTGATTTGTTTTCATTTTTTTTTTTATGTATTTCCTCGTTTCTTCAGATCCAGACTCAGGTGCATATGCCATACTGGTCATTCCAGATTTTTTTATAAGAAAAGCAATTTCATTATCTATAGCTTCAGAACGAGTTCCAGTTGGGAGTTGCCAAGTTATATTTAATTTTCTTTTTATTATTTCCTCGCAAAATGCTTTGATCCAATCTCTTTTTATTATCGCAGTTAGATCTTGAAAAGGAAAGTTGCCTGCTCCAAATTTTTTTACATAATATTCTATTTCATCAGCTACGGATATTGGATCTCGAGGTATCCACAGAGGTAGCCACATGTTAGAAGCTGAACAATAGGTGCATTGATATGGACAACCTCGTGTAGCAAGTATAGGAATGGTTAAATTTTTCGAATACATGCCTCCAACAAATCGGTTTTCATGATATCCTTTTATGTTGAAAGAATCCCAATCAGGATATGAAATTTTATCGATATTTTGTCGTCTGTTTCTTCTACTATTTATAATAACTTCGTTATTTTTTCTGTAACCTATTCCTTTAATTTTTTGAAAAGTTTCTCTATTTTTTATTACCTTTATTAATTCAATTATAGTTTCTTCACCTTCCCCCATCACAATATAATCCGCATTGGAAGTCATCAGTGAAAACTCGGGCATTGCCGAAATATGTTCTCCTCCTAAAATAATTGGCATATTTGGAAATTTTTCCTTTATTAAAGATATAAGTTTGACTACAGCTGGCCACTCATGAGTGAATATTACTGATATTCCAACACACTTGCTGTTAGGATTAATCTTTTCAGCTATTTCTTTTAAACCTAGTCCAACTAAATATCCTTTATAGTAACCAGTTCTATTTTTTGGTGCTTCACCTACAGAATCTAAGATTTCGACTTTGAAGCCATATTCTTTAAGAGAAGAGGATATGTAGGCCAATCCAATTGGTAAAGTTATTGAGGTTGTGGCAAATCTAAAAGACTCAACGGCCGGTGGTCTTATAAGTTGTATATCAGGATAAGATAATAACATTTCAAAGCAATATTAGATAAATTTTATTAAATTAATCAAGATTTTTAATTTTAAAAAGCAAAAGTAGTCCAATAATCAGCAAAAAAATAGCGGCAGAAAATCCAATTCTTTGGCTTCCACTTACAAAAGTAAGTGTACTAACCAATACCGGACCAAGAAATGAGGTTAATTTTCCTGAAGTTGCAAATAGGCCAAAACCCTTGCTCTGATCTTCGTTAATTAGCATTTTTGAAATAACAACTCTGCTCGCTGATTGAATGGGACCTATAAATAAACCATTTATGGTAGCAAAAACAAAAAAATACATTTTAGAAAAGGAAAATAAAATTAAAATAGAAGAAATAATTATTCCTAATAATGATAAGACAATTATTTTTTTTGAACCCAAAAGATCATTAAAATATCCACCGATTATTGCACCAATTACAGCAGAAACATTCATTAAAATAGATAACTGAAGTAGTTCATTTATCGATAATTGGAATACCCCAACTGCAAATATTCCACCCATTACAATAATAGCATTGAGTCCATCTGCATAGAGCATTCTAGCAATTAAAAAAATTCCAATTTTTTTGAATCCCTTGTCCCAAACAAGTTTTTGAATTTGAGAAAATATACCTATTTCACTTTTAGTTTTTATTAAAGTTTTTTTTGCACTTATTAATAACGGTATTGAAAATATTAAAAACCACAAACTTACAAAAAATGAAATTGCTCTAACATTTTCATAATTTTCTTTCTTTAGACCAAATACAGGATTTTCAGTATCTATAAATAATTTTATTGCCAAAAGCAAAACTAATATTCCGCCTAGGTATCCTAACGCATAACTTGCTCCAGAGGATTTACCAAGATTTCTTTCCGATGAAACTGTTTTGAGTAAGGCATTATAAAATAATAAGCTTAGTTCATAAAAAAAGTTTGCAACTACTACTATTATTAAAGTAAAAAAAATATAATCTTTTGAAGGTTTTGCAAACCAGAGTGAGCAAGTTAAAATTATGCACAATAGTGAAAACGTTCTTAAAAAAGTAACTTTTAAATTTTTTTTGTCAGAAATAGCACCCAAAAATGGCCCGATGACCGCAACAGCAAAACCTGAAACTCCGATGGCCCAGCCCCAATAAGATTGTCCCAATATAGGATCTTTTACAATTTGTTGTGCGAAATAAGTGGAAAAAATAAAAGTAATGATAATTGTCGTAAAAGATGAATTTGCAAAATCGTAGAGTGCATAGTTAAGTATTTTTTTCATAAATTTATAAGAATAATTGCTTATTGGATATGGGTGTTTTTATTTTTTTTCTAAATATGTTTTCCATATTAAATTCAAACAATTTTCAAAGTGTTTAGCATATTGTTTTGTATTACTTAGAGGAGATTTTAGAAATTTATTTCTTAATTCTTTTTTAATTTGAAACAATTTTTCCAAATCTGAAGCCTTGGAAATGGCTTTTGAAATATAATCTTTTTCATTATTTGCTATCCAATCATCCATACCCAAATTTTTATTTATACTTACTCCAA
>CAJWDL010000018.1 GCA_913030805.1 uncultured Candidatus Pelagibacter sp.
GTTCCTTTAAATTCTTCAAAAATTACCTCATCCATTCTACTACCAGTATCTATTAAAGCTGTAGAGATTATGGTAAGTGATCCTCCTTCTTCCACGTTTCGTGCGGCACCAAAAAATCTTTTTGGTCTTTGAAGTGCATTCGCATCTACGCCCCCTGTCAAAACTTTACCAGAACTGGGAACAACGGCGTTATACGCTCTACCAAGTCTTGTAATGGAGTCTAGAAGAATTATTACATCTTTTTTATGTTCCACTAATCTCTTGGCTTTTTCAATAACCATTTCAGCAACAGCAACATGTCTAGATGCTGGTTCATCAAATGTAGAACTGATTACTTCTCCTTTTACAGTTCTTTGCATATCTGTAACTTCTTCAGGACGTTCATCGATTAGTAAAACCATAAGATAACATTCTGGGTAATTGGCAGATATTGAATGAGCAATATTTTGAAGCATTATTGTTTTTCCCGCTTTTGGTGGAGAAATTATTAAAGACCTCTGTCCTTTGCCGATAGGGGCAATTAGATCAATGATTCTTTGGGTTAAATCTGGATTTTTTTCAATTTTTGTTTTTTCAATTTCCATCTTTAATTGTTTATCTGGATAAAGGGGCGTTAAATTATCAAATGCAATTTTATTTTTTCCTTTTTCTGGGCTTTCAAAATTTATTTGTTCAACTTTTAGCAATGCGAAGTATCTTTCTCCATTTTTAGGAGATCTTACTTGGCCTTCCACAGAATCGCCGGTTCTTAGGCCAAATCTTCTTATTTGGCTTGGACTGACATAAATATCATCTGGACCAGGCAAATAGTTTGATTCAATTGCCCGCAAAAAGCCAAAGCCATCTTGTAAAACCTCCAAAACGCCGCCTGCGGTAATTTCCTCCTTATTGTCAGCAAGTTTTTTTAATATCGCAAATAAAATTTCTTGTTTTCTTAATGTGCTAGGATTTTCTATTTCAAGTTTTTCAGCTTTAGCAATAAGTTCCTCGGAACTGGTGTTTTTAAGTTCTTGGATATTCATAATTTTACTGATTGTCTTGGAGACGCGATGGAACGAATATAGTTACTATTTGGCAATATTTCAAGCCCACAATGGTTTATAAATTATTATAAAAATAATTAAAATCAACAAAACAGTAGGTATTTCATTGATTATTTTATAAAATTTAGCCGAATACGCACTGTTGTTTTCAGCAAATTTTCTTAAACAATTAAATAAAAAGAAATGATAAATAGTTAAAATGACCACAAAAAGTAACTTGAGCTGCAACCAAAGAGAGCTCAAATTATCTGTGCCAATAGTATGAATCAATAAGCCTCCGAAAATCCAAGATGCAATCATCGCAGGATTCATAATATAAATAAAAAGCCTTTTTTCCATGACTTTAAAAGTAGATATCAAATCTTTAGATTTGTTTTTTGCAACAGCCTCACTATGATAAACAAAAATTCTTGGTAAATATAAAAGTCCTGCCATCCAAGAAATAACAGCCATTAGATGAATTGATTTAAATAATAAATAGGCGTTCATTTTTCTAAAATAAATTTTTTCATAATTCTAAACAAGGACATTTTACATATTTATTAGGACACATTGATGATGAAATAAAATTACCCCTTGTTTCTTGTTTTAAAACTAGTTCTGCAAGACCTTTGATAAAATTCTCTTCTGTTCCTAGCGCCGCTACTCTTTTATAAAAACTACAACCATTTTTTTCAGCCAATTTTTTATATTCTATATCTAATTCTACTAATGTTTCTGAGTGTTCCGACACAAAGGCTATGGGCACTATAACAATACCTTTTTTTTCTTTGGAATATTTAATAATTACTTCATCCGTGGGTGGGCCAATCCATTTCAGGGGACCTACACGACTTTGATAGCTTATTACATAATTTAAATTTTTATTCTCTAAATTAGACATTATTTTTTTTACAGTTTCCTCGACTTGCCATTGGTAAGGATCCCCCTTTTTTATTTTGCTCATCGGCAAGCCGTGAGCAGAGAAAATTAACTTAAAATTATTATCTTCTATTACTTTTAGAGTTTTATTAATAAGCGAAATGTGCGAAGCTATAAAATTATTTTCTGTGGGATAACAACAAATAGTTTTTGTTTTAACATTATAATTTTCTTTTTTACACAAGTCGCACCATTCATTAATAGAGGATCCCGAGGTCGAGGTCGAATATTGAGGATAAAGAGGTAAAAGTATTATCTCTTCTGGATTATATTCTCTAACTTTTTTAATTACATTTGAAGCTCGTGGATGCCAGCATCTCATTACAATAAAGCACTTATAATTACCTTTTTTTAAAAGGTTGTTTTCTAAACTTTTTGCCTGATTTTGTGTCAGTTCAAGAATTGGAGATTTGTTTCCAATTTCTTTGTATATATTTTTTGCAATCGGAGCTCTTTTTTTAGAAATAAATTTTGCTAATGGACACCTAAAAATAGAAGGAATATTAATTATTGCAGGATCGTTAAATAAATTAAAAAGAAATGGTTCGACGCTTTCTAGTTTATCGGGCCCCCCTAGATTAAATAGTATTACAGCTTTTTTCATTAGGCTTTTTTTTCTCTAATAATATCAATTATATACTTTATCATGTTTGGATCGGTTTCTGGTAGAACGCCGTGACCTAAATTAAATATATAAGGATATCCGGAAAAAACATTTAAGTAATGATCAACACTTTTTTTTATATTTTTTTTATTGGTTAATAAAATTTTAGGATTTAATCCTCCTTGGATGGGCAAATTGTTAACTTTGTTTTTTATCCATTCGGGATCAATTTCATAATCAATGCTAATTGCATTCGGCCTAACAATCGAACAAAATTCTTTATAGCCTTCTTTTTTTATACCCCTGGGAAAACAAATAATTGGTACGCCTCTTTTTTTAATATAATTAACAATTTTTAAAGTCGGAGAATAACAATATTTGTATAGATCGTCCCTTGATAATAAGCCAGCCCAAGAATCAAAAAGTTGTATAACGTTTGCTCCTGCCTCTATTTGTTTATCAACATGTAAACATATAATGTTTTCTAATTTTAAAATCAATTTATTTAATAAATTTTTATCATTTAAAATTTTATTTTTATTGAAATTTTTTTTTGGAGATCGTTTATGAATCATATAAAGAAGTAACGTCCATGGAGCACCGGCAAAACCTATTAAGCTTTTATTATTATAATCCATATTATTTTTTAAAAGATTTAAACTTTTATAGACTGGATTAATACGATTTATAAAATCATCTTTTTTAATATTAAGAATTAAATCCAAATTAATATCTCCAAGAATCGGCCCTGTATTTTTTTTAAACTTAACTTTTTGACCTAAGCCGTAAGGAATAATTAAAATATCAGAAAATAGTATAACCGCATCCAAATCAAATTTTTTAATTGGTTGTAAACTTATTTCTTTTACAAGTTTTTGGTTTAAACAAAGATTAATAAAATTAGGATTTCTTTTTCTAATATTTCTAAACTCTTTTAGATATCTTCCCGCTTGTCTCATAAACCAAATAGGAATATTTGTATATTTTTTTTTTTCTAAACATTTATTTAATCTTCTCATAAATAAATAAAATATAAACAAAGGTATTATTAGTATTATAGTATGTTAATAACCTTAATTATTTATTTTCCACATTTTTTTCAACATTTATTAACAAAATAGAATTTAAAACTTTCTTTGATTTTAACAAAATATTTAAATACTCTCATATTTAACATTATTTATATTTAGTTTTTCACCTATGGTTATATATTAATTGTTGTTAATAAGTTTTAATAAAATTAAAAATAAAAAAAAATATCAAACAAAGTTAATAATTGATAAATTTGTTAACAGTTTATAAATGAACAAAACGTACGAAGTTTATCTTGTTTCGGATTCAACTGGAGAGACATTAGATAGAATTTTTTTAGCTCTAAAAGCTCAATTTTTAAATTTTAAATATATATCTCATCAATATGCATTTACGAGAACAAAAAACCAAATAATAAAAATATTGGATATTTGTAAGAAAAAAAAAAATTCTATTATTTTATATACTATTGTTGATACCCAATTAGCTAAGTTTTTAGTAATAAAAAGCAAAGAGAAAAACATACCTTGTTTTGGAGTGTTGGGCGATTTAATATTGAGGTTTTCGAAACTACTACACCAAGAAGCCTCGCACATACCCAGTGGACAACATGTGCTCGACGAAGATTATTATAAAAGAATCGAGGCAATCCAATTTACGATGAGCCATGATGATGGAAAAATAATAAACGATATAGAAAGATCAGATGTTGTGCTTTTAGGCATAAGCAGAACAAGCAAGACGCCAATATCAATTTATTTGGCAAATAGAGGATATAAAACTTGCAACATACCAATAGTAAATAAAAATTCTATTCCCAGCAAATTAACAAAAAATTCTAAAACTTTATGCGTGGTAGGACTAACAGCAGAACCACCAAGGTTGTTAGATGTAAGAAAAAATAGAATGAACTTTTTGAATGAAAAAAAATCGGGTTCATATACGGATATAGAAAAAATTAGGCTAGAAGTTGAAATGTCAAAAAATATTTTTAAAAAAAACAACTGGCCAATCATAGACGTTACAAGAAAATCTGTGGAGGAAAGCGCAGCCTCAATTATAAAAATTTATGACATTATTTGGTCCCGATGATAAAAAATGTAATTTTGGCATCAAAGAGCGGAATAAGAAAAAAAATATTAGAAAATAATGGAATAAAATGTGAAGTCATTCCAGCAAAAATAAATGAAGAGCAGATCAAAGAGTCGCTTTTGGAAACAAACGCTACACCGGAGCTAATTTCTAAAAATTTAGCAGAATTAAAAGCAAAAAAAATTAGTGAAAAAAAACACGGTGAACTCGTGTTAGGTGCGGACAGTGTTATAGATTTAAATGGAAAACTTATTTCAAAGCCCACAAATAGAGAAGAAGCTATTAAGATACTTCGAAAATTAAATGGTCAAAAACATCAATTAATCAGCTCTGTTTGTATATCTAAAAATGGATCTATGATTTGGAACTCCACCGACACTTCAACTTTAACAATGAAACAGCTTAGTCCAGATGAAATTAAATCATATTTAGCAAAAATAAGGGATAAAGAATTATATGCTTATGGAGTTTACCAAATCGAAGCTGAGGGCAGATCTTTATTTTCAAAAATAGAAGGAGACGAAGACTCCATTATGGGATTGCCAGTCAAACAAATAAAGGAATATTTTAATACAATAAAATGAAAAAATACTTAGTTATAGGAAACCCAATTGAACATTCTTTGTCTCCCAAATTACATAACCGTTGGATTAGGGAAAATAATATAGATGCCATTTATGACAAGAAGCAGCTTAACGAAAGTGACATTGAAGAAATTGTAGATGAGGTTAAAAAGGGGGGGGTAGATGGAATAAATGTAACCGTCCCTTTTAAAAAATCTGTCATACCTTTCCTTGATCAACTAACACCTCTCGCGAAGGAAGTTCAGTCGGTTAATACGATTTTCAAAAAAGATAACAAAATTATTGGAGACAACACTGATATTGGTGGATTTGAGAAAGGTTTAAAATATATTAATTATAATTTAAAGAACAAGAACGTATTCATTTTGGGAGCTGGAGGAGTGGCTTCTTCAATTATTCTAGCTTTAAAAAGGTTAGAAGCAGCTAAGATCATTTTAAGTAATAGGACCAAAAAAAAAGCTGATGATTTAAAAAAAAAGTACACGGATTTAGAGATTATAGATTGGGGAGAAACTCCTGATTTCAATGTGATAATAAATGCTACAAGTTTGGGCTTGAAAACTGATGATCAAATAAAATTGAACTATGGTGATATTGGATCAAACAAATTATTTTATGATATTATTTATAACCCAAGCAAAACAAAATTTCTCTCAAAGGCAGAGCAGTTTGGTAATCAAATTGAAAACGGCAAGATGATGTTTATTTACCAAGCTCAATTAGCATTTAGAATTTGGCATAATATTTTGCCAAAAATTGATAATAAATTATTAGATTTATGATTAGACTTGCGATTGTTGGAGATATTGGTTCTGGAAAAAGTTACGTAGCAAAACAATTTGGTTATCCAGTTTTTAATGCTGATGCCGAAGTTGCTAAATTATATAGAAAAAGCAGAAAATGTTACAGCAAACTTAAAAAAACACTTCCTAATTATATAACTTCTTTCCCTGTTAAAAAAAGTGAGCTTTTTGAGGCCATTACAAAAAATGAATATAATCTCAAAAAAATCGTTAGAATTGTTCATCCGGAGGTTCAATCTGAAATGAATAATTTTATAAAAAAAAATAAAAATAAAAATAAAAAAATTATTGTTTTAGATATTCCATTATTAATGGAAAATAAAATTAATAAAAAAGATGATATTTTAATTTTTGTAGATGCCAAAAAAAAAGAAATTGATAAAAGATTAAAAAAAAAACCAAATTTTAATTCAAAAATAATAAAAAAATTTAAAGAACTTCAACTTCCTGTAGAATTTAAAAAACGGCAATCAAATTTTGTGATAAAAAATAATTTTAGGAATAATTCCGTTAAAAAAAATGTTAAACAAATTTTAGAAAAAATTTTATAAAATGTTTGAAATTGTGCTAGATACAGAAACCACCGGTCTTTCAGTAAAAGATGGTCACAGAATAGTTGAAATAGGTTGTTTAGAACTTGAGGATCAAATCCCAACCAAAAGATTTTTCCATTGTTTGTTGAATCCTGAAAGAAAAGTATCTGAGGATGCATTTAAAATTCATGGTTATTCAGATGAATTCTTGTCAAAGAAAAAAAAATTTTCAGAAATTGCTAATGATTTTTTAGAATTTATAAATGATAAAAAATTAATTATTCACAATGCTGATTTTGACCTTTCACATCTAAACAATGAATTAACGATAATTGGTAGAGATACAATAAAGAAAAACAGAATTATTGATACTTTGGAGTTGGCTCGGGAAAAATTTCCAGGTTCTGCTATTAATTTGGATTCTTTATGTAAAAAATTTAGAATTGATTATTCAAAAAGACAAAAACATAATGCTTTAATAGACTGTGAATTATTGTCCAAAGTTTATATCAATCTGACAGATCAAAAGGAACCTACTTTAGATTTTTCAATACAAAATGATGTTGAGTTCTTTAAAAAAAAAGATGCTAAATTTACAAAATATTCAAAAAAAATTATCTATCCAACATCCGAAGAGAAACAATTACATGATAAATTTTTGAAAAACGAATTAAAGAAAAATTTTTTTTAGTTAATTTAATCTTTCCTTATATAATTTTTCAAAATCAACTTTTCTTTCAATTTTAACCTCCGGAAAACCAGATTTATTTACCAATGAAATAAACAAATCCTCTAGTCTTGGATAAATTTCATTTGGTATATCGCTTAAGACAATTTGTTCCATTTCTTTTTCATTTTTAACATTTTCATCAATTCTAACTATTGCCGCATAAGTAATTTCAAAATTAGACCTTTTTTTCTCCAAATTAGTCTCTTGAAATTTTGAAATAATATTTACTTCTATCATTTTATTTTTTAAAAGCTTACTATTAATATCCAGAGTTAAATTATATTTTAAAATATTGTCTTTTGTTTGGAGATATGTTTCAATATCAGGTGTCTCATGAGAAACGTCTTTTGCAAATTCAGCCAATATTTTATATTTTTTTTTCATTCTAAATCTTTGTCCAAATCTTCATATTGACCTTCGATAATATTTTTTTTTGTTTTTTTGTATGTTTTAGATTTTTTTGCAAACTTTGCTATAATTAACTTTCTAGTGAAAGGGAATATTAATAAAAAGCCTAATAAATCCGTTGCAAATCCAGGAAGAATCAAAAGTAATGCAGCAAAAGCTATCGTTGCTCCGGTAATAATTTCATAGATCGGAATCTCGTCTCTTGCTAGCTGAGGAAAAGCTGATTTTAGGGTATTAAATCCTTCATGTCTTGCGTATATAATTCCTGTTAGGGCAGTAATTATTGTAAATGCAATGGTATTCAAAGTGCCAATTGCCGATCCAATTTTAATAAATAAATATATTTCAATTAGTGGAATACCTATAATTAGTATCAGGAGTGTGCTCATTTTTTTTTAGAATATATATTTTGCAGATTGATATAAACCATTATATTAAATAAAATAAAATGTTACAAAAAACATATGAATAGTAGCTTCGAATATCTTGATATTATTTTATTGGCGATAATAGCGGGATTTATTATCTTAAGGTTAAGGGAAATACTTGGTCGAAGAACCGGTCATGAAAAAAAAGATTTTGGGGGTCTTTTCGGCAAAAAGGTAACACAAAACGGTAACGAAAAAAAAGTTGTTAATTTAGGCTCAGGTAAACTTGATAGTGCAGTGAAAGAACAGTTTATTAAGGGTGCAAAAAAAGCTTATGAAATGATTATTACTTCCTTTGCCAAAGGTGATAAAAAAGCTTTAAAACCTCTTCTAAATAAAAAAATATTCCAGAATTTTTCTGATGAAATTGATTATAGAAAAAAAGAAAATTTAAAATCAGAACTAACATTTGTTGGCGTTAAATCTGCTGAAATTAAGAATTTTGAAAAAAAAGATAATAATTATACTTTTACGGTGGACTTTGTCAGCGAGATCATAACTTGCAAAAAAGATAAAAATAATAATGTTATAGAGGGTAACCCAGACATTATTAAAACGGTTAAAGATGTTTGGAAATTTTCAAAAAATATGTGGAGCAGCAATCCAAACTGGTATTTAGTAGAAATCCAAGTTTAATTTGAACAAAAAAATCGCACCAGAAGATCTTAAGGCATGGAGAAATTTTACTTCAAGTAAAGAAACGATTGAAAATAAAGATCATTATTTAGATCAAAAAAGAGCATCTACGCAAAAAATTAAAAAAGTTGATTTGCATGGTCTGTCTTTAGATGAGGCTAATAAAAAAATCGAAATACTTATTGATAAATACTTTATGGAAGGTGTTGAGAAGATTATAATTATAACAGGTAAAGGTTTAAGGTCTAAAACTAGTAATAATCCATATGTTTCTAAAGATTTAAGTATATTAAAAAATTCGGTACCCGATTATATAAATGCTAACTTGAAAATTAAAAGTAAAATTAAGAGTATATCAAAAGCTGAAATAGAAGATGGTGGCGAAGGTGCATTTTATATATTTCTAAAAAAGTTATAGAATAAATTTTGATAAGTCGGTGTCTTTAACTAATTCACCCAGGTTTTTCTGAACATATTTTTTATCGATAATAATTTTTTCACCACCTCTGTCTGTGGCAGTAAAACTTATTTCATCTAGAACTTTTTCTATAATAGTGTGCAGTCTTCTTGCTCCTATATTTTCTACACTGGAATTAACTTCTGTAGCCAGTTCTGCGATGGTCTCAATTCCATCATCAGTGAATTCAAGATTAATTTTTTCAGTTTTTAACAAAGCTTTATATTGTTTAATTAAACTATTATCAGGCTCTCTTAGAATTTTTTTAAAATCCTCACTTGTTAAAGCATTTAACTCTACCCTTATTGGAAGTCTGCCTTGAAGTTCAGGCAAAAGATCCGAGGGTTTTGCTAACTGAAATGCCCCTGAAGCAATAAATAAAATATGATCAGTTTTAATAGTTCCATATTTTGTGCTAACAGTTGTCCCTTCGATCAAAGGTAATAAATCTCTTTGGACACCTTCTCTCGATACATCTCCTCCAATTCTATCGCTTCGAGCGGATACTTTGTCAATTTCATCCAAAAAAACTATCCCATTGTTTTCGGTAGAAACTTTTGCTGATTTAACAATTTTATCTTGTTCAATTAATTTATCAGATTCTTCCGCAATTAAAATTTCATGAGATTCTTTTACGGTCATTTTTTTCTTTTTAGGCTTTTTCCCCATTGTTTTTCCAAGTATTTCTCCAATATTTACCATACCGACATTTGCTCCTGGCATCCCTGGTATTTCAAAACTTGGCATTGAGGGACTGTCATGTACATCAATTTCTATTTCATTTTTATCCAAATCTCCATTTCTCAATCTTTTTCTAAAACTTTCCCGGGTTGCAATACTGGCTTTATTTCCAACCATTGCCTCTAGAACTCTTTCTTCCGCAGCCTGTTGTGCTTTTGTAAAAACTTCTTTTCTTTTTTTTACTTTTTCCATTGCTATTGCGATTTCAAGAAGATCTCTTATGATTTGTTCTACGTCTCTCCCCACATATCCAACTTCGGTAAATCTTGTAGCTTCTACTTTAATAAAAGGGGCCTCAGCCAGTTTTGATAATCTTCTAGAAATTTCAGTTTTACCAACTCCTGTCGGCCCGATCATTAAAATGTTTTTTGGTAAAACTTCATCTTTCATTTCATCTGTTAATGCTTGACGTCTCCATCTGTTTCTTAAAGCAATTGCAACAGCTCTCTTTGCCTGGTTCTGTCCAATTACATATCTATCTAATTCAGATACAATTTCTCGTGGAGATAAAGAAGTTACATCAGAACTTTGTTCTACGTTCTCTTTAATTTCTTTAGGCTTGAAATTCGTAATATTGGATTTTTCCATTAAATTTTTTCAACCGTAATATTGTTATTTGTATATACACAAATTTCTGCAGCTACAGATATTGCTTTTTTCGCTATTTCTTCCGCTGTCAACTTGGATTCCATTAAAACTTTTGCAGCAGCAAGAGCAAAATTACCACCAGATCCTATTCCAATAATTCCATCTTCGGGCTCCAAAACATCTCCGGTACCAGAAATAATAAAACTTTTTTCTTTATCTGCTATTGCCATTAAGGCCTCAAGTCTTCTAAGGTATTTATCGGTTCTCCAATCCTTGGCTAATTCAACAGCCGCCCTGGTTAAATTTCCGGCATGTTTTTCTAATTTTGCTTCTAATCTTTCAAATAAAGTTAGTGCATCAGCAGTTGATCCCGCAAAACCAGCTATGACATTTCGTTTTTCTATTTTTCTTACTTTTTTTGCTGTTTTTTTAATTATAGTATTGCCCAGGCTTACCTGTCCGTCTCCCGCAACAACAACGTCATTATCTTTTCTTATAAGAATAATAGTAGTTCCATGCCAATTTTGAATTTCACTCATAGTCATAGATTTATGTGGATATTTATTTTGCTAGTTCAAGAGTATTTTTGATTTTATTGATATCACATTTGTTTAATTATATACCTTTATCCAAAATTAAAATGCCTAGAAAAGCAAAAATATCGAGAAAAACTAAAGAAACAACGATTAATGTTGAAACCAATATTGATGGAAAAGGAAAATATAAAATTGATACTGGAATTGGTTTTTTAAATCA
>CAJWDL010000019.1 GCA_913030805.1 uncultured Candidatus Pelagibacter sp.
AAGGCGCACGCTTGGAAAGCGTGTATACTGTTAAAGGTATCGTGGGTTCAAATCCCACTCTCTCCGCCAACTAGGCGGGTTCTAGAGCGAATGAAATTTACACATTATAAAAAATTAGATTATAACTGGATTAAATGGATAATTTAAAAATATATTGTAGTTGTTTACAAAACGCCAATTTAGAGATAATCAAAAATTTAAATTATATTCCTGTAGGTCTAAAAAATAATGATTTTTCCAAGGAATGGTTGAGAGACAATACCAAAGAAAATATTTCCGAAAAAAATCCTTTTTATGGAGAATATACTTTTTATTATTGGTATTGGAAAAATCTTCTAGAATATAAAAAAGAAAATGAATGGGTTGGATTTTGTCCTTATAGGATATATTGGAAAAACAAAAACAATATAAATAGCAATAAGCTTAAAGATTTAGTTTTACAGAATTATGAACCGGAGTGGAAAAATTTCGATGCTATTATTGGTGAACCAATGTCAATAAGTGGCACAAAAGTAATTAAAATAATTAAATATGGTAAATTAGCAATTTTACGTAATCCAAAAGCTATTTTTTCGAGAAGTGGTCAAACAATAAGGTGGCAGTTTGATATGTTTCATGGTTCAGGAAATCTTGATAAAGCAATAGAATTGCTACCCAATAAAGATAGAGATGATTTTAGACATTTCACTAGAAATGAAACTTCTTTTTCTAGAGGAAACATGTTTATTTCTAATTCACCAAAAATAATAAACTCATATTTTACGGATGTATTTGATTGGCTAAAAAGTTGCGAGGATATATTTGGTTTTAATTTAGAAGGCTATGGTAAAATGAGAATGTATACTTTTTTAGCAGAAAGATATTTGCCTTTTTGGTTTAAAAAATATACGAATTATTTAGAGTGGCCGGTTATCTATTACGATATAAATAAATAAATTATTTATGAAAATTTTTAAATTTAAACACTATAAAAATTTTTGACTGGGAAATGAAAGCTATAACGTTTCTGCGAAATATGAATGAAAAATTCTTGGATCTTGGAACGTAGCTCTCATAAAATATGTATATTAAAAAACTTTTTTATAAACTCACAAATAAGGATAAACATTTTCATTACAAAATGAATCTAAAAAAATCAGCCTCTGTAAAACAAAATGTAGAAATATTCAAAGTAGAATTGGAGCAAAAAATCATAAATATACAGAAAATAATTGAAAACAAAAAAGAGCTCTCTTTCTTACATTGTGGTCACATAGGTGATGTTATAAATTCTTTGACAATCATCAAAGAACTTTCAAAAACTCATAAATGCAATTATTATATACAGGCTAACAAATCTTTGGCACCAAATGCCAGGCATTATAAACGTTTTGGAGATCATGTATTTCTTACTGATAAAAATGTAGACATGTTGATGCCGTTACTTATGAATCAACCTTATATTCAGAAAGTAGATAAATATACAAATCAAGAAATAGATATTGATTTTAATTTGATTAGAGAAATGCCAACAAATTTTAACCTAGATTGTATAGGATGTTATTCTAATATTACTGGAGTGCACACAGATTTATCGATTCCAAATATATATGTAGAGCCTCATAAAATTATTAAAAATAAAGTAGTCATTATTCGTAGTCTTGAAAGGAAAAATCCTCTTGTTAATTATAAATTTCTCAAAAAATACGATAACTTACTTTTTATTGGAATGAATGACGAATATGAAGATTTAAAAAAAGAAGTTCCCAATTTAGAGTTTTATGATTGTAATAATTTTTTGGAAATGGCTCAAATTATTAAGTCTAGTAAATTTTTCTTAGGAAACCTATCTCTTGGAAACAGCATTGCAGAGGGACTAAAGGTTCCGCGACTTGTAGAATGTGGTCCAGATTTACCACAATCCGCGGTGTCATACTCCAGAGGAAATAATGCATATAATTTTTATTTTCAGGGACATTTTGAAAAATGGTTTAGCTATCTTTACTATTTATAAAAAAAATATTAATAAAATACTCTCAAAATTTAAATGATTAAAAAATTCTTAGACCTTGGAATGCAGCCTCTTGCAAATAAATACCTAACAAAAAAAGATATAATTAAAAAAAATAAAGAGCAATTTTATCACTTGGAAGTGGGTTTTAATTCAAAAACAAAACTTGTATCCATTGTTAATACAGTTCCATCAAAAAAAATGTTCGATGGCAACTATCCATACAAGTCTTCAATGTCCCAGACAATGAAATTATCGTTTAAAAAATTGGCAAAAAATTTAATTAAAACTTATAACCCTAATTCTATATTAGAAATAGGTAGTAACGATGGTCCTTTTATAAGAAATTTCAGTAAAAAAAAAGTTATTTGCGTAGAACCATGTAAAAACTTAGCAATAATTACAAAAAGAATGGGTTATAAAACTTATGTAAGTTTTTGGAATATGAGATTAGCAAAAAAAATAAAATCAAAAATCAAAAAAATTGAACTAATTTATTCTGCTAATACTTTGAGTCACATTAATAATTTAAACTCGGTTTTTAGATCAATAGCCTATATTTTATCTGATGATGGAATATTAATAATAGAAGAACCGTCTCTTTTAGAATGCTTACAAAAGATATCCTATGACCAATTTTATAATGAACATATTCATGTTTTTTCTTTGTTATCAATTAATAATTTGATTAGAAAATACAGACTAGAAATCTTTAACATCGAAAAATTAAATACTCATGGAGGCTCATTAAGATACTATATTAAGAAGGTTTCAAATAACAAATTTGAGATTCATAAAAAAGTAAAAATGCAGTTAAACCAAGAGCTGAGGTATGGAATCAATAAATATTCAACATACATTGAATTTAAAAATAAAGTAGAAAGTTCAAAAAAAAAATTAAAGCAAATTTTCTTGAAATTAAAAAAAAAAAACAAAAAAATTATCGGTTATGGAGCAACAGCTAAGTCAAGCACAGTTTTAAATTATTGTAACATCAAGAATGAAATTCTAGAATGTTTCCTTGACACTACACCAAATAAAATTAGAAAATATATGCCGGGCACCCATATACCCATTAAAAATTATAATAAAACTTTGTTGAATAAAGTTGATTATGCCTTTCTAGGTGCATGGAATTTTAAAGAAGAAATATTCAAAAAAGAAAAGCAATACATAGAAAATGGTGGAAAATTTATTACACATGTTCCCATTCCAAGAATAATTTAAAAAATGATAGTAATATCTAAACTTAATAAACCAAGAAAATTAAAACAAGTTATTCATAAAGATTTGAGGGGAAGTCTTACAGAAATTTTATTAAGAAAAAAGATAAAATTTAATTTCTGCAAATGCATTACTGTGACCTCAAAAAGAAATGTTATAAGAGGTTTGCATTTTCAAAAAAAATTTGCCCAACATAAAATTATTTTTATCTTAAAAGGAATTATTAATGATTTTGTTGTAGATATCAGAAAAAATAGTAAAACTTTTGGTAAAGTTTATAAATTTAAATTAACTTCCGGAGAAGCACTAATTATCCCAAAAAGATTTGCCCATGGATACAGTACTTTGGCTAAGGAGAATATAGTGATTTATTTTTTATCGGAAGATTGGTATCCAAATCAGGAAAGTGGAATTATTTGGAATGATAAATTTTTAAACATAAATTGGGGAATTAGAAAACCAATTCTTTCTAAAAAAGACAAATTGTTAAAACCTTTTATTAAATTTTAGAGTTAGTACAAAGATGAAAGCATCAATCAATGAAATAACAATTATAGTCGTGCTTTATGAGGAAAAAATAAGTCTTATATCTCGGTGTCTGGAAAATATTAAAAATTTCAAAATAATTATTGTAGACAATGCAGGAAATATTTCTCTTAAAAAAAAGGTCGAAGAAAAATTTAAAATATATAAATATATTTTAAATAAAAAAAATTACGGATATACAAAAGCTGCCAATCAAGCAATCAGACAATGCGATACTGAATATATTTTAATGTTTCAGGCCGATGCTTTAATTTCAAACAAAGATATATTAATACTTTTAGAATCACACAAAAAGTATGAAGACTGCTTTATAACATCACCTACTTATTATGATGAAGAATCAAAATTAAGTTATAATGGGGGTTGTCTGCCAGAAAAAAACCTTAAAATGGATGTTTTAAATTTAGAGGGCGATGTATGCGTAGAAACGGTTTTAGGATCAGTAGTTTTGTTTAAAAAAAAAGATATTTTTGAAATTGGTTTATTCGATGAAAAATTTTTTTTTTATTTCTTGGATTTTGAACTTTGTAGAAGAATAACAAATATAAAAAAATCAATTATCCAAATTTTTAATGCCAAAGTTCAGCATGTTCACGGCCATATTAAAGTGAAAAATACTCTGAAGAAGACTTTTATAAGAAATTATAATTTTACCTTTGATGAACTCTATTATTTTTTTAAAATAAATAAACATTCTGAAATATTCAGGAATCTTAAAAAAAAATTACCTAATTACATTGTTAAATCAATAATCAACTTTTTTTTGTTAAGACTTACCCAATGTGTATATTATTTCTCTAAAGTAGTAGCATTTTATAAATTTAATAAATTATTAAATAAAAATAAGTAAAATAATTTATCAAAAGATTCTAAGGTAAATAAGAGATGATAAAATATCGAGATTATTTACAGGAATATAAAAAACTTGAACGTGAAATTTTATGAAATCCTGCGACTGCCAAGATTATTTCATTTGAAATATTTTTTGTGAAATTTTTTCTTTCATACAGTAAATTTGTAAAAGTCCAAAAAAAGAAAACAAAAAAACTGGTGACATGATTATACGAGAGGCACTCGATGATAACTGCCATGTGAGATCAAAAGGAGTCATTAAATATACCATGAACAGCGAGAATATATAAGACATTCCAACTAATAGGCTGAAATAAAAAATTTTTTTATTTTTAGTAAAATTAAAAGCTATTAAAATAAAAATTATTGAAAGAATAAACTTAGTATCTAAAATCAAAAACTTAAATATTAGTTTAAAAGAATTATAATCAAAAATTCTATCTGTTAATATATTTAGCATATCATAATTTATGTAATCATTTTTTATATTATGATTAATACAATTAATTTTCCAAATTAATACTGGGATAAGTGAAAATAATAAAAAAAATATTTTTTTATAATTTTGTAATATTTCTTTTTTTGAAATATTAATTATAATGATAATGCTTAATAAAATTGTGACCATAACTATTCCTTCATTTTTTAATAGAGAAAGAATAATAAAAAAACAGAATGTTATAAATAAGTAATAAAATGAATTTTGCTTATTTACAAAAATATCATATACCAGGTAGGAACTAAATGAGAAATATATAGCAACAAGTCCATCTACAAGTCCATTGATTAAGTATAAATTTAATATAAATAAAGTTAATATTAGAAATAACAAATGATATCTTACATTAAATATTTTAATTGATAGAATTAGCGGTGGAAAAAACATTAATAAAAATGCTAATTTAGGAAAAATATTATTCCAACCTCCAACTAATGTTGCTAGTGATGCTGCAAATGTAGGTGCTATTACTGGATAATCGTTATGGGTCCACATAGCATATCCATCTAATTGAGCAATGATTGATTGTTCAAAAAAAATTCTTTTAGCATGGAACAACCAAATAGTCCAAGCATCCCAAGAATAAGTTGGATTTCCAAGAACAATTATCATTAATATAATTAGTGTTATTTTTAAATGAAAAAAGTTTAACGGTTTATAAACAAAAAAAACTAAAATTGTAAAAATATAAAGACTAAATATTAATTTTATTACATATTCATTGTAGCTTATAAACATTATAAAATAATTTAATAAAATTAATAATACTAAGATAGATACAAATATTTCTATTTTTAAAACTCTTTTGATTTTTTTTAACATATTAATAATTTCAGATATTTACCTTTGTCTAGTTCCTTGCATTTTTCAGAAGTTTTTTCATTTAGAAAGAAGAGAAAATATTTTGATTGTGAGTCAAGCCTAATCGGATAATTATATGCTACTATTCTAAAATATGTGTATAGGTCAGTTGCTTTAATCGTATTTGCTGATGAAAAATCAAGATCTTTTTCTCCAATTATTTTTTGACTAACATTGAATTTACTAATTTTATGTTTATTCAATAAATATTTAGACTCAATTACTTCAGGACGGTATATTGAGTAAATAGGTATCCAATTTTTATTAAATGAATTTTTTATGATTTCTAACTTAAAATAACTTATATTTTTAATATAGATTAAGTTTATTACGAGTAAAAAAAAAAGAAATAAATTTAACTTATTTTTAAAAATACTTTTCATTTAAGAAAATTAAATTATATAACCTTCACATAATATATTTATTAATTAATAATTGAATATAAATGATAATAAAAAAGCTATCTGTCATTGTACCTGTATATAATGAAGAAAAAACTATTATTACAACTTTAAGAAGAATTGAAGAAACTAAAGATGACAGAATTGAATATGAAATAATTGTCATCAATGACGGTTCTAAAGATAATACCCTAGAGCTACTGAAATCTAACAATAATTTGTATCAACATTTAGTTGATGGTAGGCAAAATTTTGGCAAAGGGTATGCTGTACAAAAGGGTCTTGAACTTTCTACTGGTGATTATGTAATTTTTCAGGATGGAGATTTAGAATATGATCCCGAAGATTTTTCAAAGTTTATAGATGTTATTCAAAAATTCCAAGCAGACATGGTCATTGGCTCAAGATTTAATTACAATAAATATACGCGATCTTTCAATATCCTTAATAAACTGGGTAATTACGTTCTGACTTTTTTTTTTAATATTTTATATAATACCACTTTTACAGATGTATATTGCTGTTATTTGTGTTTTAAGAAACAATTATTAGATTCTCAAAATTTGCAAACAATTGGCTTTGAACAGCATGCAGAAATTTTATGCAAATTAACCAAGAAGGGAAAAAAATTTTTTGAAGTTCCTGTAAATTATAGTGGTAGAACAAAAAATGAAGGAAAAAAAATAAGATTTTATCATATGTTTCCTGTTCTATTAAGAATTTTGATTGAAAGAATCAAACCATAATAATTTATTTATGAAAAAAAAAATTGTTATTACTGGTGCTCTTGGATACTTAGGTGCTGAGCTATGTAAGCTATATTCGGGGGAAAGCCGGTATCACAAAATAATTGCAATTGACGATCGTTTTGTTTCTGAAATAGTTAATCAATTGAGAAATTGGAATATCGAATTTTTTCAAGTTAAAATCCTTAATAAATCTTCTTTACAAGTACATCTAGGAGATGCTGATGTTGTCTACCATTTGGCTGGGATTACAGATGTACCACATGTTAAAAAGCAGTCTAGCCAAAAATTGGATGATGAAATCAAAAAAGTGGCCATTGAAGGAACCAATAATATTTTGCAATCAATTCCAAAAAACTGCAAGATTATCTTTCCATCTACCCATGTAATCTTTGAAGGTCTTAAACAATTTAAGAATAATATTGATGAGAAAGAAACTCCCTGTCCTGCACTTGCCTACTCAGCTAGCAAGGTACAAAATGAGCTGGATATAAAAAAATCAAAAAAAAAATACATCATACTTCGACTAGGATCTGTTTATGGGTATTCAAACTACTCTACAAGAATAAATATAGTACCAAATTTATTTTCTAAAATTTCTTCATTAAATGGAACTATTAATTTGTTTTCTGGCGGTAGACAAATAAAAAGTCTCGTCCCGTTACAGGACGTGGTTAGATGTCTTAAATTTATGGGAGAAAACGATAAAATTAATAGAGAAATATTTCATCTTACGAAAGAAAATGTTTCTGTAAAAGAAATTGCAGAAATTTGCAAAAAAATAAATTCAAAAACTAATTTAGAAATAACTAAGGATGAAATACCAAATCCAGGGTACACTCTTTCAAACAAAAAACTTTTAAATACAGGATTTAAATTTTTATATAATTTAGAAACTTCAATTAAAGAAATGATTACTAAATGGTCTTCTAAGAATTTTAATGAAAATTTAGAATATATTAAGAAGGGAGAAAAAGAATTTATTGATGAAAGGGGAAAAATCAGTAATTATGAATTACCAGAACCAATCAACTTGGTTGGTTACATTGAGTCAAAAAAAGGAACGATAAGAGCAAATCACTATCATCCCATCCAAGAACAAAAATGTACTCTTATAAAAGGTCAGTATATTAGTATTTTTAAAGATTTATTAGGCAACAAGGCAAAAAAAATTACACACGTTGTCAATGAAGGAGATTTAATAATTACAAAACCAAATGTTGCTCACGCAATGGTTTTTACTAAAGACTCAATTTTTCTAAATCTAGTAAGTGGAGAAAGAGAACATGAAAATTATGGAATTACCCATACTATGCGTCATGTTTTGGTTAACAATGAGGAAAAAGACATTTTAATAAATTTATACAAATTTGACTGTCGTTGTTGTGGAAGTCAAAATTTAAAAAGAGTCTTGTCTTTGGGTTACCAACCATTGGCAAATAATTTACTAAAAAACAAAAAATCAAAATGCGAATTTTATCCACTTGAAATGAATCTTTGTAAAGAGTGCTATAATTGCCAACTGTCTGTAGCAGTTAATCCAAAAAAAATGTTTTCAAATTATCTTTATTTATCTTCAACCTCGAAATTAACTAGAGAACATTTTGAGAAAGCAGCAAAGAAATATATTAGTGAATTTAGATTATCTCCAAAAAAATCTTATATTATTGATGTAGGTAGTAATGATGGGATAGCACTAAAACCGTTCAAAAATTTAAAATTTCAAAAGTTACTAGGAATCGAGCCAGCTAAAAATCTGGCAAAAATTGCAAATAAAGAAAAGATAAAAACTTATAACGGTTTTTTGGACAAAAATAGTTTAAAAAAAATAAAGAAAAACGCCGATTTAATTCTAGCATCAAATGTTTTTGCACATTCTGATGATCTAAAAACTATGGCCGAATGTATGTTTAAATTATTAAAAAAACAAGGAACAATAATTATAGAAGTTCAATATCTACTTAATACTTTGAAAGATTTGACTTTTGATAACATTTATCATGAACATTACAATTACTGGTCTTTAACTTCCTTGTTCACTTTCTTTAACAAATTGGGTGGAAAAATTTTTAGGGCTGAAAAAATTTTTACTCACGGCGGATCTTTAAGAATATATGTTAAAAAAAATAATAAAATAAAAATAGAGAAAAGTGTTAAAGAACTTTTAAAGGAAGAAGAAAATTTTGGCATTAAAGATTTCAAAACTTATGAAAAGTTTTCGAAAGAAATTTACAAGATAAAAGAAAACGTAATAAAAAATATTACTAGAATTAAAGAAAATAATAACATTGTGGGTTACGGATCACCTGCCAAAGCTACAACGGCATTAAATTTTTTTGGTATTTCTCATGAGATGGATTTTATTGTTGAAGATAATAAATTAAAGCACGGTAAATATTTACCTGGAGTTAATATACCTATTGTAGGAAAAGATAAAATTTCTAAAAAAGTTGATTGTATTTTGGTTCTAGCTTGGAATTTTTTTGATGATATAAAAAAAAACAATAAAAGCCTTTGCAAGAAATTTGTTAACATAAAAGACTTAGAAAAAAATTAGACAAATAATTTTGTTATTTCAGGTTTAAATGATTTATTGTTTAATCCATTTATAAAATTTATTTTGGTTATTTAATATATAATCCGGAAATGTGTTATCTAATTGAACTTTATAATATTGATATCCCTTATTAAATAAATCCCTCATCTCATTAATATTATTTTTGATCGCACCTATATTGGTAAATTTATCCTTGTTATATTCGGTGTGGGCAAATGTTTTTAATTTCCGTGATATTTTTTCAGGTTCGGATAGATAATTAAAATGCCAACCTCCATTTTCAATTAATTGTATACTTTTCTCTTTATCAATTCTCCAAAATGGGTAGCGAGTATTTTTTTTTAGTATCTTTTGTCTGAGAAAATCAATTGATTTTAAATTTTTTTTTAGAGAAATCCTTGAACCTTCCCAAGGGCTTTCGTGAGGATTATAAACATTAATTTTATAACAAAACATTTTTTGAAGGAAAATTCCGTATTTTTTATTTAACTTCAAGCTTGCTAGAGTTTCTGGATGTGGTATTTCGTCCGGATCTGAAAACATAATATAATCTTCTGGTTTTGCATTGTTTAAACCGCTAAAAATAAATTCCCTTTGGAAAGCCTGGGTTTTCCATGGATTAGAAGTATCTGGAAATTGTTCCTCAATAACTAGGTGTATAATTTTATCTTTGAAATCTTTGTAATTTTCTATATTAAAATTAATCCCTTTATATTGACCCTTGTGGTCAAATTTTGATTCACAAACTATAAATTTTTCTACACAATTATTTAGTATGTTAAATCTTAAATTTGCCTGTAAAGGCTCAT
>CAJWDL010000020.1 GCA_913030805.1 uncultured Candidatus Pelagibacter sp.
TTTTTCCTATTACTCCATCGAATGGTGCAATAATATTTCTAGTTTTAAGTTTTGCTATTACTTCTCCTTCTTTTACTTTTTGATTAAATTTAATTGGTGAAATAATTTCAAATTTTTCTATGTTATATGCTTTTCTTCTTATTGGTATAGCAGTTCCAAAAGTTTCAACTTTATTTTCAAATTTTTTCTGATTAACAGTTGTTACAATTATTCCAGGAAGTTGTCTTTTACTAAACTTTTTCTGAAAATGCATTCCTATCATTGTTCTTGCAACAATGACTCCAGCGATTATTAAAAAGAAGATTATAATTATTGAAGTAATTTTAGTTGATCTTTTCATTTAAACTATTTTATTTTTCCATACTCGGCCCAAGAACCATCATAAATTATAGGCAAATATTTATCATTAATTATAGAATAAGCTAGACTTAAAACAGTCGCTGTAATTCCTGATCCACATGAAAATACCAAATTAATTGGTAGTTGTTTAGATCCTAAGACTTCTTTAAATTTTAACAAAAGTTGTTCTTTATTTTTAAAAGAGTGGTCTTCATTAATACATTCTTTAAATGGTAAGCAAATTGAATTTGGAATAGAACCACTTTTTAATTCTTTTCTTGGCTCAGGTTCCTGCCCTTCAAATCTACCTCTGCTTCTTGCATCAATAACTATAAATCCTTTTTTTATTATATTTTCATCAATTTGTTTTTTATTTTTTACACGATCAATATTTTCATGAGTTTGGTAACTATTTATTTGTTCTATTTTTTCTATTTTTTTTGTTATAGGTTTTTTTTCTTTTAGCCACTTTTTTAAACCTCCATCTAGTACAGAAACTTTTTCATGTCCAAAGTATTTTAAAGAAAACCATAATCTGCATGAACTGTAAACGTCACTAAAATCATAAACAACTATATGATCGGTATTTTTAATTCCAAAGGACCACATCATTCGAGTCCAATAATCTGAGTTAGGAAGCATATGAGGTACAAGTGAGTCCTTGTCACTATGCTCTTCAATATTCCAAAAGATTGCTCCGAGAATATGTTTATCTAAATATTCTTTTTCAGCATTTCTTTTTGAATTTGGCATGTGCCAGCTAGCATCAAAAATTCTAACCTTGCTCAAATTATTATTAAGCCATTCAGTTGAAACCAAATTCATATCAGTGATTTTTTTTGAAAATATTTTTGGTGATATTCTTCTGCTTTACAATAATTTTTTTCTTTAGATATTTTTGTAACAACTTTACCATTTAGTTTTTGATTAACTTCATTTAATACTTTTTCTGCAATATTTTTCTCTTCGTCATTTTTATAAAATATTTCTGAACGATACTGATATCCTGTATTAGGTCCTTGACGATTTAGTGTGGTAGGATCATGAAATTTGAAAAACAATCTAGTTATTTCTTCGTATGTAATTATTTTTGGATCAAATTCTACTTTTACAACTTCTACATGTTCAGTATCTCCGCCGCAAACTTCTTTGTAACTTACGTTTGAACTTTTGCCTCCACAGTAGCCACATTCAGTGGAAGTAATTCCTGGAATATTTTCATATTTGGTTTCGTCCCAAAAACAACCAATGCCTCCTATAAATTTTTGCATAATATTTAATAATTTAGTGATAAATATAATTCAAAATATCAAAATGATCAAAAATCAAAATTATTTAGGCGCAGTTTATATGATCACGAGCGTTCTTTTTTTTTCATTCATGGATATTTTAATTAAAATTACCGATGAATATGATGTAGGTCAAACCATGTTTTTTAGAGCGTTATTTGGTTTAATACCAATATATTTTTTAATTCCAAAAAAAAGAATTAAAGATTTTTTTAAAACAAAAAATATTGGTTTACATTTTTATAGATCTTTTTTTGGAGCAATTGCAATGGCAGCTATTTTTATTGGATTGAGAAATTTACAGCTTGCAGAAGTTACTGCACTGGCTTTTAGTGCACCTTTATGGATAGTTCTATTTAGTATTTTTTTTTTAAGTGAAAAAATAAGATTAAAAAGATGGATCGCAGTTGGTCTTGGGTTTATTGGTGTAGTTATAATTTCAAAACCTGGTTTTGATAATTTAAATTTTTATTATATTTATCCAATGATATTTTGTCTAGGTTTTGCTGGAGTTTCTATAATTATTAGAAAATTAACTCTTGCTGGAGAACCTGTTTGGTTAATAGCCTTTTACTTTAGTGTAGTTAGTGGATTGGGTGGCTTGCTAACCGTTCCATTTGGAAGATGGATAATGCCCAATACATATGATTTTATTTTATTAATTTTGATTGGATTGCTAGGAAGTATTGCTAATTTATTTTTAACACAATCATACAAACTTGCAGAAGTCACTCTAACTACTCCTTTAAAATATCTTTCACTTGTTTTTGCATTAATAATTGGATTTTATTTTTTTAATGAAATTCCTACTATTTATACATTATCAGGAGCAGCATTAATTGTGGTTTCTTCAGCAATTATTTTCTTTAGAGAAAGTGAATTAAAAAAACCTATTACTTTACCTAGACAACAATGAAGAAACCCCCTGCTTATTGGAATAAGGCAAAGAGGATACTTTCAAAAAGAGACCCTGTATTAAGAAAAATTATTAATAAATTTAACAAAGGTTATTTAACTAGCAGAAAAGATCCTTTTTTTTCATTGTGTAGAACAATAATAGGACAGCAAATATCCACGAAAGCAGCGGATTCTATTTGGTTGAAATTTGAAATGAAATGCAAAAAAAAAATAGTTCCTAAAACAGTGTTAAAATTAACTTCACGTAGCTTAAAAAGTACAGGATTATCACATCAAAAAATAACTTATTTAAAAAATATTGCTAAAAGTTTTAATAATAAATATTTTAATATTAAAGATTTGCAAAAAATGAACGATGAACAAGCAATTACTTATATCACTCTACTAAAAGGACTAGGTGTATGGAGTGCACAAATGTTTTTAATGTTTAATTTAAATAGACCAGATGTATTTCCTACTAAAGATATAGGGTTGATAAGAGCAATATCTAAAAACTACAAAACTTCCTATCCACCAAGTGATAGATTTTTGAATAAAATTTCAAAATTACATTTGGGTTACAGAAGTGTTTTTACTTGGTATATGTGGAGAAGTATTGACCCTGTTGATGTTGAATATTAGGTTCCTTCAACAATTTGTAAATTTCTTTCTGTTGTTTTTTTAGCTATTGCCCATCCATCTTGATATTCCTTAGAATTATGACATTCCATTGCTTTCTCATAACTCGGAAATTCCCATATTACAGTTCTTCGAAAATCATCACCTTCTAAATTTATATATTTGCCACCCCTAACCAATGGTTTTCCACCATAACTTTTAATTACAGGAGTCGCTTTGGCCGCATAGTTTTTAAGATTATCTATATCTCCAATTTTTTTATATAAAGCTATCCAATAACCTTTCATTAATCTTCCAACCATTCCTTAAATTTTTCGTAATTATTGCCTATGTATTCTGGCAGTTCATTTATATTTAAAATATCTAATTTAACTCCTTTAGAAAATTGATTTTTTCTTTGATCAACACACAAGTTATATATTGATTCTCTATTCTTAATTTTTTTTTCAATATTTGATATCCCCATGGGATTTAAATCATACTCTCTGTGGTGTGTATACGATCTTAATTTTTCTTCAATAAGCTTTGGAGTATTTAAATAAGAAAAATGCCAGCCACCATTTTTGACAAAATAAATATCACTATATTTTTTTTTTGAAAACAATGCATCTAATCTCCAAATTGGATATTTTTTAGTTTTTATATCCCTCAACCACTGAGGTGAAATAAGATTTTTCTTCTTACACGCTTTTGTTCCAGTCCAATTATAGTTTTTTTGATAGAGATTAAATTTGTAGTAACACATTTTTTGATTAAAAAAGATTAATTTATTTTTAACAGCATCAATATTTATTTTGTTTAAATTTGGGATTTCATCAATGTCAGAAATTATTATTAAATCTTCTGGGTCAGCATCATTAATTCCATTTAAAATATAATTCCTTTGAAAATGATCTCTTTTATATCCATTTAATATATATTTTACTGACTTTTCTTGTTCAGTATCTTCATTTTTTATCTTGTCAATATTTTTTGGTTGATCATCTAAAATAAAGTACTTTATCTTTTTTTTAAAATTTGAAAATTTATTTATATCAAAATTAAGTTTTTTTTTTTCACCCCTATGATTAAAAGTACTTTCAACTATAACAAAATGATCTACGAAATGGTTTAAATAGTTTAATCTAAGATCTAGAATGGTATCTTCATTATAATACATAAAACAGTCAAATATTTTCATATTTCTTTTTAATAATGTTAATTATATTAGATGTAAAGTTATAAATAATTTGTTAGTAAACTCTTTATGAAAAAAAAAATAGTTATACTTGGAGCTTTAGGATATTTAGGAACAGAGCTTTGTAAAATTTACTCAGGCGAAAGTTGGAGAAATAAAGTAATTGCTATTGATAGTAGGTTTATTTCTGAGAGAGTTAGTCAACTTAAAGACTGGAACATAGAATTCTTTCAAGGACAAATTCTTGATGTTGAGTTTTTAAAAAAACATTTACATGATGCAGATGTCATTCATCATCTCGCAGGAATTACTGATGTTGCTTATGTTAAAAGTAAATCAAAATCTGAATCAGACGAAAAAATTAGATCGGTTGCTATTGATGGAACTAATAATGTTTTAAAAAGTATTCCTCAAAATTGTAAAATTATCTTTCCTTCCACTCATGTTATTTTTGAAGGACTTAGTAACACAAAAGAAAATATTGAGGAAAATGAAACTCCCAAACCAATTTTAATGTATTCATCAAGCAAAGTTCAAAATGAAATAGATATAAAAAATTCAGGTCATGATTATGTAATTTTAAGATTAGGCTCCGTATATGGCTATTCTGTAGATACAATGAGAATAAATATTATGCCTAATTTATTTTCTAAGATTGCATCTCAAAATGGCAATATAAAATTGTTTGCCGGAGGAAAGCAAATTAAAAGTGCGGTTTCTCTGATTGACGTAGTGAGATGTATGAAGTTTGTTGAAGAAAACAATAAGATTAAAAAAGAAACTTTTCATTTAGTTAATGAATCTACATCTGTGAAAAAAGTTGCAGAAATTTGCAAAAAAGTAAATCCAAAAGTAAAACTAGAAACCACCGATGATGAAATACCAAACTCAGGCTATACATTGTCAAATAAAAAACTTTTAAAAACAGGATTTAAATTTCTATATAATTTAGAAGAAGCTATAAAAAACATGATCGAGCAATGGTCTTACAAGGAAAATAAATACAATTTGGAACATATATTTTTAGGCCAAAATGAATTTATAGATGATAGAGGAAAAATTAGTAATTACGAATTAACAGAGCCAATTAACTTAATAGGATATATTGAATCAAAGGAAGGAACAGTTAGAGCAAATCACTATCATCCAGTTCAAGAACAAAAATGTATTTTGATTAAGGGACAATTTATAAGTATTTATAAAGATTTAATTAATGAGAAAACCCATAAAATAACACACGTTGTAAATCAAGGAGATCTAATTGTAACAAAACCTAATGTGGCCCATGCAATGGTTTTTTCCAAAGACACAATTTTTTTAAATTTAGTGAGAGGAGAAAGAGAGCATGAAAATTATGGAATTACTCACACGCTTCCATATTTTCTAATAGACAATAAAGAGGGAAAAGATTTATTATCTTATTACAAATTTACATGTAGATCTTGTAATAATAATAAACTTAAAAGAGTTGTATCTTTAGGTTTTCAACCATTGGCAAATAATTTAGTCAAATCAAAAAATGATAAATTGGAAAAATACCCTTTAGAAATGAATTATTGTCCAAATTGTCATAATGTACAATTATCAGTAGCAATAGATGCAAAAAAAATGTTTAATAAATATTTTTACCTTTCTTCTACAACAGCTTCTTTTAGAAAACATTTTGAGGATGCAGCAAAAAAATATGTAAAAGAATTTAAATTAACAAAAAAATCCTATATTATTGATATTGGTTCTAATGATGGAGTAGGGTTAGTTCCATTTAAAAAGTTAAGAATTAAAAATTTATTAGGTGTAGAGCCAGCAAAAAATCTTTGCAAGGTTTCAAAGAACAAAGGAATTAAAACTTTCAATGGTTTCTTAAATCACAAGAATTTAAAAAAAATTAAAAAAAACGCTAATTTGATATTAGCTTCTAATGTATTTGCTCATGCAGATGATCTTAAATCAATGGCAGATTGTATGCTAAAACTTTTATCAAATAATGGTACTATAATAATTGAAGTACAATATTTGCTAAATACATTGAAAGATTTAACTTTTGACAATATTTATCATGAACATTTTAATTATTGGTCTTTAACTAGTCTAATTTTTTTCTTTAATCAATTTAAAGTAAGTATTTATAAAGCAGAAAGACTATCAACACATGGAGGATCATTAAGAATATATATCTCAAAAAAAAGAAATATTAAAATAGACACTAGCATTAAAAAATTATTAATAGAGGAAGAAAAATTTGGAATAAAAAAATATTCAACTTATAAAAAATTCGCTGAAACAATTTATGAAATTAGAAAAAATGTAATTGATAATATAAGAAAAATTAAAAGAAATAACGAAAAAATAATTGGTTATGGATCACCAGCCAAAGCAACAACTGCACTTAATTTTTTTGGTATATCAAATGAAATAAATTATATAATTGAAGACAACAAGTTGAAACATAATAAAATGATTCCAGGAGTAAATATTCCAATCTATTCTAAAACTAAAATAAAAGAAAAAGACCCAACAGTGCTAGTTTTAGCATGGAATTTTTTCAATGAAATCAAATCAAATAATAAAAAAATATCCAATAAATTCATAAATATAAAAGACTTGGAAAAAAAAAGTTAAAATTAAATTTTATTAAATAATTCTTTAATTCTTATTAATGCAATTTTTTTTACTTGTTTTTTTGCTTCTTGAAATTCTGTGTTTAAATCATTTTTAACTCTAGCTTTAAAAATATCCAAGATTTCTTTTTTATTTTTTCCAGATACGGCAATTATAAATGGAAAATTGAATTTATTTTTATACTCTTTATTTAAATTTGAAAATTCATTTAATTCTTGCTCAGTACATTCGTATAAACCTGTACTTCTTTGTTCTTTAAGTGAATTTTTAGTGAGAGTTTTTTCTACCGCTAACTTAGGATGTGAGTTAAAAATTTCTAAAAATTGTCCATTATCACATTGATCATAGATAGATAAGAAACTTTTTTCAATAGTGTCAAAATCTAAAAAAGGTTTTAAATTATATGTTTTTTCTGAAATCCAAGCAGTATTTTCAAAAACATTGCCGAATATATTGCAAAATTCATCTTTAGATAAATTATTAATATAATTTATTGAATTCATTTTAATTAAATTTATTGTAATAATTATAATTTATTTATGTCAAAATTAACAACGCATGTTTTAGATGTTTTTTCGGGTAAGCCAGGGAAAGGGATTAAAGTTGATCTTTATTATGTTAAAAATGATAAAAAAGAAAAACTAAACAGTGTCATATTAAACAATGAGGGTCGAACCGATCATGCTTTGATTGATGGTGCAAATTTTAAAGAAGGTCAATACGAAATTGTTTTTTTTGTTGGTGATTATTTTAAAAAAATAACTGAGATACCTAAAATTCCCTTTTTAGACGATGTGGTTATAAAGTTTGGGATATCTAATGCCAAAGAACATTATCATGTACCTTTGCTTGTTTCGCCTTGGAGCTATTCTACTTATCGAGGAAGTTAAATGACTTCCAGTATAGTTAAGTTTATTTACAAGAATAAAATTGTTGAAATTAATAATCCAGATTCCAACGAAACTATACTTAATTATGTAAGAATAAAATTAAAAAAAACTGGAACCAAAGAAGGTTGTGCAGAAGGGGGTTGTGGCGCTTGTACCGTGGTACTAGGAGAACTTAAAAAAAATAACATTAGTTACAAAGCTATAAATTCTTGTATAGCTTTTGTTCCAAGTCTGGAAGGCAAACAACTCATATTAGTTGAAGATCTAATTTCAGAAGACGAACTACACCCAGTACAAAAGGCAATGGTTAATTATCATGGATCTCAATGTGGATTTTGCACACCGGGATTCGTAATGTCTCTATTTGCGATGTACAAAAATTATTCTTCTTATAAAGAAGATATTATTAAAGATACAATTCAGGGCAACCTTTGTCGTTGTACTGGTTACAGACCCATAATTGATGCAGCAAAAAGTTTAAATAAAGAAAGTAGGTTTGACCATTTTAGTAGAAATAAAAAAATTACTTTAGATCTTTTAAGAAAAATAAAACAGAGAAATATTGCTATAATTAATGATAATAAAAAATATTTTGCACCTAAGTCAGTAAACGAGTTAAAAAGCATCCTTAGACAAGAACCAAATTCTAAATTAATAAGCGGAGGCACTGATGTTTCTTTAATTGTTACCAAAGAAAGAAAAGATTTGAATTCTCTAATTTATATGAATTCAATTAATGAATTAAATTATATAAAAGAGAATAATAGCTACATCGAAGTAGGAGCCACAACTCCTTTAATAAATTTTGATTCTTTTATAAAAAAATATTTTCCTGATTTTTCTCAAATATTAAAAAGATATGGATCAGTTCAGATTAGAAATATCTGTACAATTGCAGGAAATATAGCAACAGCAAGTCCTATTGGTGATACATTGCCGTTGTTATTAGCGCTTGATTCACAAATCGTGATTAAAGATAAAAGCAAAACACAAATTTTACCATTAAATGGCTTTTTTATTGGTTATCGTAAAACTAAACTTAAAAAAGGACAATTTATTCATTCAATAAGAATTCCATTATTAAAAAAAAATATTTTCAAAGCTTATAAAATCTCGAAAAGAATTGATGATGATATTTCGTCTGTTTGTGCTTCTTTTAATATTGAAATTAATAATAATAAAATAAAAAAAATAAGAATTGCTTATGGTGGAATGTCGAGTATTCCTAAGAGAGCTTTTAATTGTGAAAAAATACTTCTAAACTCTTTTTTATCAGATCAAAAAATTGATAAAGCAAAAAAACAATTAGAAAAAGATTTTAAGCCTATTACTGATGCTAGAGCTAGTAAAAAATACCGAATGGAAGTTGCAAAAAAATTATTGGAGAAATGTTTTTTAGAAGTTAAACAAAAAAAATTAATAAGGATAAACGCTTAAAATGAATGTAAGTTCTTTCATTGAACAAATAAGACCTCATGAAAGTGGGGTCAAACATGTTAGTGGATATGCGAATTACATAGATGACATAATTGAGCCCGAAGGTACATTATATGGTGCAATTGGATATAGTAAAAAAGCTCATGCAATCATTAGTAAATTGGATTTAAAAGAAGTATGGAAAAGCGAAGGAGTGATTTCAGTAGTAACTTCTGTAGATGTTCCTGGAAGAAATGATGTTGGAGCTGTGCATGATGGAGATCCAATTTTTCCAAAAAAAGCTGAATATTTTGGTCAACCATTGTTTGCTGTAG
>CAJWDL010000021.1 GCA_913030805.1 uncultured Candidatus Pelagibacter sp.
GAACCATAAAAGGAGAAGTAATTGAAAAAGGTGGAGTTGCTTTTTCAAATGTTGTGGGTAAATTTTCTAAAGAATTTTCAAAAAAAATCCCAGGTACAAACACTAGTACTCATTTTTGGTCCTCAGGTATTTCAGTTGTACTACATCCAAAAAATCCTAAAATTCCAGCAATGCATTTTAATACTAGATTTATTTGTACGAAAAAAAATTGGTTTGGTGGCGGTATGGATGTAACGCCAAACCTTATTGACAATAAAGAAAAAAAATATTTTCACAATGAATTAAAAAAAATGTGTAGTCTGCACAATAAAAAATATTATCAAAAGTATAAAAAATGGTGTGATAAATATTTTTATTTACCACATAGAGGTGAACCTCGTGGTATAGGAGGTATTTTTTTTGATTATAAAATGGATGATTGGAAAAAGGATTTTTCATTTATTAAGGATGTAGGAAGCACTTTTGCGTACATAGTATACGCAATGGTTAAAAATAAAATGTTTAAAAAGTGGACAAAAAAAGAAAAAGAAATTCAATTACTAAAACGAGGAAGATATGTAGAATTTAATTTATTATATGATCGTGGAACAAAATTTGGATTAAATAGCGGTGGCAACCCAGAGGCAATTTTAATGTCTATGCCACCATCGGCAAAATGGAAATAATATATGGATAAAGAACCAATTACATCTCAGGGACTCGAGAAATTAAAAAAAGAATTAGAAGAATTAAAAAAGATTAAAAGACCAAAAATAGTTGAAGCAATTGCCGAAGCCAGAGCACACGGTGATTTAAAAGAAAATGCGGAATATCACGCTGCAAAAGAGGAACAAGCAAAAATTGAAGGTAGAGTTATTGAAATAAATGACTTAATTGCAAGAGCAAACGTCGTTGATGTAACTACATTAGAAAAAAAAGATAACGTAGTGTTTGGTTCAACTGTTTATTTAGTAAATTTAGAAAATAATGAAAAAAATATCTATAAAATAGTAGGTAAAGACGAAGCAGATATGACAAAAAACTATATTTATTTTAGATCACCAATTGGCAAAGCATTGATAGGAAAAAGGAAAAAGGATTTAGTAACAGTTACAACCCCTTCAGGCGAAAAAAATTTCGAAATAACAGAGGTAAAATATATTTAATCTTTACTAACTTTTTCTAAAGATTTTTCAATCGTTTTTTTTTCTATAATAAAATCATTCTCAATCCATTTTGCTTCTAATGATTTAAGTTTTTTACCCAGCGCTTGTCCAGTTACATATCCATGTTTTTTTAAATAGTCACCAGAAATAGGAAATTTAGGTATTTCACAATTGGCCACATAATCAATTAATTTTTCAATATTTAAAGTTTTTATTTTATTATTTGTGCATATTGAAAAAAGTAGTAAATCTCTGGCATAATCTTTGTTTGATAAATAAATTAGTTTTTTAATATTTTCTTCTAAATAGAACTTTTTACTTTTAAGATTTTCAAAATTTACCGAAATATTTTCAAATCTATTTTTAATACTATTAGAAGTTTTATATTTATGACAAAAATATTCGTAGTTATTTGTTTGGTCTAAAATAAGTAATGCCAAAATTAAATAGCTATCATACTTATCTCTTAGTTTTATATTTAAGCTATCGAACATTTTTAATCTTTCATAATATTTAAATTGCGGAAATATATTTAGAATAATCTCTTTCGAAAGTTCGTGGGAAAATAAACTGTACACATTTTTAAGCATCATAATTTTTTCCAACTCATTAAAAATTCTTTCATTTGAAATTTTATTTATCCCATTAATATATTGTTTAATTGAACGTATGATATTTTGATCGTGATCCGTTTTGCTATATTGTATAAAAAATCTAAAGTATCTTAAAATACGAAGATAATCTTCTTGTATTCTTTCATCAGGGGAACCAATAAATTTTATTATTCCATTTTGCAAATCTGATATTCCATTTAGAGGATCAAAAATTCTTCCTTCTATATCTACGTATATTGCATTTATTGTAAAATCTCTTCGCGAAGCATCTTGTTCCCAATTTGAAGTAAATTCCACATTTGCATGTCTACCGTCTGTTGAAATGTCTTTTCTTAGAGTTGTAATTTCAAATTTTTTTTTATTTAAAATTGCTGTTATCGTTCCATGAGAGATTCCTGTATCAATAACTTTAATATCTTCTTTATGAAGTTTTTTTTTAACCTCATCTGGTTCGAGAGATGTTGCTAAATCAATATCATCAATATTTTCGCTACAAATTGCTTTTCTAACGCATCCTCCAACAAATCTAACTTTGCTCTCTTTACCAATCTCATTAAGATGTGAAAAAATTATTTGGGCTTCTTTTATATTTTCTAAAAATTTAGTACTTTTGTCCGATCCAAATTTTTTATAAAGAAAACGGTCAGTTTTTAAAATAATATTTTTTATTTTCTTAAACATTTTTTGGCTGGGGCGCTAGGATTCGAACCTAGGATGGTGGTACCAAAAACCACTGCCTTACCGCTTGGCTACGCCCCAATTCAAGTTTGAGATATATCACAAATGATTTATTTTACATAGTTTTTGATACAACGCACCAGTAGTTTGGGTATTTTAATTTTATCAATTTCCGAGCATAAATTGCATTCTTCATGTTAGAAAATATTCCGATACAGGCAGATCCTGATCCGGTAATTCTTGAAAAATAACAGCCTTTTATAGATTTAATATAGTCAATAATTTTTTTAACTTTTGGATAAATTTTTATTACAGCTTCTTCAAGATCATTATTTTCATTTTTTAGAAGATTAATTAATTTTTTATTATTTTTTATGCAAAAAAAAGATTGTGGTGTTGATAAACTTATTTTTTTATTTTTTTTATATATTATCTTGGTTGAACAAATTAAGTTTGGATAAACTATTAGTAAATTAAGTTTAAATTTTTGATTAAGTCTTAATATTTCATCTTTTTTTCCAGTCAACAAAGTATTTTGCCTTTCTAAATTAATCGGTACATCAAAACCTATTTGGTTTGCTAGTTGCTTTATTTTTTTTTTGCTTAATTTTAATTTCATCTTTGAGTTAAAATAATTTAATAAATCAGCAGCGTTAGAAGATCCTCCACCTAAACCGGAACCATGTGGTATATTTTTTCGAATATTTATTTTGAAAGTTTGATTTTCTAACAATTTAGCTCTTCTAAGTAAATTTAATATTTTGGTTACAGTATTTGATTTTTTATTAATACCTTTTTTAAACTTACCAGAAAAACTTATTTTGTCCCTTGAACTTCTAGTTTTAGATATCGATATTACATCGTGTAAATCACAAAAAGTTATTAAAGATATTATATTGTGATAATTATTATTTAATTTTTTTATAACTCTCAAAGACAAATTAATTTTACAATAAGATTTTATTTTAAAATTTTTCACTAAATCAAATTATAATTTTTTGACAATACCAAAAATTAATTTTTTTTTAATCTTATCTTTTAATTCTTGTTCAACATCATTTAATTTTAAAATATTGCTCCAAAAATATCTGGCCTGAATATTTTTATTTAGCATCCACAAAGTATCGGCATAGTGATCATTGATAATGGGATCTGATGGTAATAATTCTACAGCTTTTTGCAAAAAGAATTTAGCTTTTATATAATCTTTTTTTGCGTAATAAGCCCATCCAAGTGAGTCGATTATATAACCATCATTTTTTTTTAGTTCGGTAGCTTTTTTTAGCATTTCTAATCCTCTATCTAAATTAATTCCTTTATCAACCCACGAATATGCTAAATAATTTAATACGTGCGCTTGGTCTGGTAATATTTTTAGAGATTCAAGCAAATCTTTTTCTGCATTTTCCCAATCATTCAACCTTTCAAAACTTGTTCCTCTTCTATCTAATATTTTTGGAACTAAAGGATGATTTTTTTTGATTTTCTTCAAAGCTAATGAATAATATTTTATGGATTCTTTATAATACTCATTATCTTTGTAAAAGTTTGCTAGTTCATAATAATGTTCAAAGTTTGGATTTGATAACAATTCAAAATCTTTTTCTAAACTATTAAGAGAATGTTCTTTTCCTTTTTCACGTAATAAAATTGTAGCAATATTTTTTGAAGCATACCAAGAATATGCGGCCCCTATTGACCTAAGAGAATAATAAACACTTTTAGATTCTTTATTTTTTTTTTGATAATAAAAATTTTCAGCTAAAAGTGCTTCATTTGGTGTAAATCTGCTATTTAAAAAGAGCGAAATTTTTAGGTAAAAATTTGATAACCGGTAATTTCTTTCGCTCGCATACAAATTAGCTATCGTGTAAAAAAATTCGGCAAGCGAATCATTTGAGTTTTTACAATTAAAAAAAACTTTTATTTTTTCATTTTCATCATTTTGAAGAAAAAACTCTGTCTGCCTTATCAACAAATTTGAACTATATTTCTTTCTGCTATTTTGAATTATTTTTTTGGCTTCTATAATTTTATTTTTAGATAATAAATAATTTACTAAAAAAAAATTATATCTTGAAAAATTATAATCTGCATTCTCAATTAATTCTTCTAAAGACTTCTGAGTATTATTGGAATCAAAATAGCATTGTAAAAAAATATTTTGAATACTTTTTAAATGATGATAAGGGCTTGGAATTTTTTCAAGAAATTTGAAACTCTCCACTTTATTGCCTTGGAGCGCTCTAGTCCAAGCCATCAAAACATTACCAAAAAAATTATCAAAAATAAGATTATATTGTGAAATTTTATTTAATCTTTCAAAATATCTTTCTGCGCTTATATAATCTTTTTTTATAAAAGAATCTAATCCTAACAAAAGATCAGTTTCAAAAAATAATTCGTCTTTGCTCCATACGTTTTTTGAAAAAGCAAATGCTTGCTTAAATTTTTCAAGTAAAACAATTGTTCTGATAAATTCAACGTTAAATTGTGAATGTCTATTTTTTATTGATTGGATTTTCTTTAAATACCTAAAAGCTTCCTTATTATAACTTTGTTTTGCAGATATTATCCCCAAAAAATAATTAGAAATATCTTCTTCTGCATATTGAATCTTGCTGTCTTTCGCAAAAATTTTGGTCGTCGTTAATAATATAATTAGCAAAAATAATATAATATAAATTTTTTTTATTAAAAATTTCATATAATATACTTTATAAAATGAAAAAAAATTTAAATCAAAAGTTAATTAATCTCATCGAATATTATAATTTAATTAATGCAAATTTTTTACTAAGTAATACCCCATTAAAAAGAACAAGTGATAACACAACTTTTGCTTTTACTGGACCTAAATTAGAAAGACTAAATCAATTAAAAAAAAAAATACAGCTCATAAAAAATTGCGAATTAAAGAAAAATGCAACTAATTTAGTTTTTAGTGATGGTAATATTAACTCAAAAATAATGATTATAGGTGAAGGACCTGGTGCTAATGAAGATGCTGAAGGAAAGCCATTTGTTGGTCGTGCAGGCAAATTACTGGATAAAATGTTAGCAGCGATTCAATTAGACAGAACAAAAGTTTATATTTCAAATGTTGTAAATTATAGACCTCCAGCCAACAGGAAACCAACTGAAGTAGAGATTGAAAGGTATTTACCCTATTTGAAAAATCATATCGAAATCATCAATCCAAAAATTTTATTATTGCTAGGAAGCACAGCTTTAAACGCATTAATTGGAAATGAATCAGTTATTTCTAAAGCTAGAGGCAAGTGGATTCAAAAAGAAATAGGTGCAGTTAAACCTTGGATTATAGCTTCTTTTCACCCTGCATTTTTGATGCGTCAACCTGAGCAAAAAAAATTAGCTTGGATAGATTTAAAAATGATTAGAGATAAATCTAAAATTTTAAAAATATAAAAATATTGTTTAAAATTAACAAAATGGCAGGCGTAGATGAAGTAGGTCGAGGATGTTTAGCTGGACCGGTATTTGCTGCAGCAGTAATTTTAAATAGTAATATCAATACAAAAGGTATTAAAGATTCAAAAAAAATCTCTTTTAAAAAAAGAATTTTACTCTCAAAATATATAAAAAAAAACTCTATTTATGCTGTGGGTTCAGCAAGCGTAGAAGAAATAAATAAAATAAATATTTTAAATGCTTCTCTTTTATCTATGCAGAGAGCTTTAAAAAAATTAAAACATAAGCCAGCCATAGCTTATATTGATGGAATTTTCGCACCAAAAAACGTAAATATGAAATTCAAAACTTTTATTAGGGGAGATGAAAAAATTACTTGTATTGCAGCGGCTTCAATTGTTGCAAAAGCCACGAGAGATTTGTTTATGATTAAATTGTCTAAAAAATATCCAAAATACTGCTGGAATAAAAATTTTGGATATGGAACGACCGACCATTTACACGGATTAAAAAAATATGGAGTTACAAAATATCATAGAAAAAAATTTAAACCGATACACAAGATCTTGATGCGCTCAACACGTGAAACACAATAGCATTCATTTTCTCTTAATCAATGTTTGACTGATTTATAAATTTAGAGTCTAATTCAACGTAAAGTTGAATCTAGACATGACCAAATTTTTAAACAAAATTACAAATGGTAATTCATTAGAAATATTAAAAAAAATTCCTGATAAAACGTTTGATTTAGTTTTCGTCGACCCACCTTATAATTTACAAATAGGAAAGAAGCTTAAAAGGCCAGACGATAGTAAAGTTAATGGCGTTAATGATAAGTGGGATCAATTTAAAAATTTTAACGACTACGATAACTTTTGTAAAATCTGGTTAACCGAAAGCAAAAGAGTTCTAAAAGATAACGGTTCCATTTGGGTGATCGGGACCTATCACAATATTTTTCGTTTAGGTTACCATATTCAAAATATGGAGTTTTGGATACTTAACGATGTTATATGGAGAAAAAACAATCCTATGCCAAACTTCAGAGGTACAAGATTTACTAATGCACACGAAACTTTAATTTGGGCTTCTAAAAATAAAAAATCAAAGTACACATTTAATTATCAATCTCTAAAATGTTTAAATGACGATTTGCAAATGCGATCTGATTGGACTCTGCCGATTTGTAACGGCAATGAAAGAATTAAAAAAAATGGAAAAAAAGTTCATTCTACACAAAAACCTGAATCTCTATTACATAGAATATTATTAGCATCGACAAATAAGGATGATTTTGTATTTGACCCATTTCTTGGTACAGGAACAACTGCTGTAGTTGCAAAAAAGTTGGGTAGAAACTATTTCGGAATTGAGAGTGAAAAAAAATACTTTAAAGCAGCAAAACAAAGATTGGAAAAAACAATAAAAATGGAAGATCATTATCTTGATACTATCAAAAACAACAAATCTAAACCTCGAATACCTTTTGGCTCTTTAGTTGAGCTAGGAATCGTTAAACCTGGCATGAGTGTCTTTGATTATAAAAAAAAGATAAATGCTAAAATTATGGCTGATGGAAGTATTAAATATCAAAATTCGGAAGGTTCAATACATAAAATGGCTGCAAAAATAATTGGAACAGAAAGCTGCAACGGATGGACCTACTGGCACTATAATAACAACGGTTCTATGTTACCTATAGATGACCTTCGACAAAGACTTATATCTAAAAGCACATAAATTTTTTAGTTATAAACCTTAGCTATTTTTTTAAAAATCTTTTTTGTAAACGAAGGTATAAATTCACTGTTTGGCCGGTCGATAAAATACCATGTAAATTTTTCTGGTTTATTTTTTATAAATTTATAAAATAAATTAATATCCATCTTAATGTTAGATATATTGTTCTTATAATTACATAAATAAG
>CAJWDL010000022.1 GCA_913030805.1 uncultured Candidatus Pelagibacter sp.
TTCTTATATTTTTGCCATAAATCTGGTCTTCGGTCGCGTGTTATAGCCTCAGATTTGGATAAACGCCAGTCTTTAATTTTAGCATGATCTCCAGATAAAAGCACGTCTGGTACACTTTTTTTTTCCCAAATTTGGGGTTTTGTATACTGAGGATATTCTAATAATCCATTTTCAAAACTTTCCTCAGAAATCGACTGATCATTTCCAAGGACTCCTGGCATTAATCTTAAAATACTATCTAATACTACTAATGCAGCTGTTTCCCCTCCTGACAAAACATAATCTCCAATGCTCAATTCTTCTATATTTCTTGTATCAATTACTCTTTGATCAACTCCCTCAAAATGTCCACAAATTATATTTATAGTTTTTTCTTTTGATAAATTTTTTGCAAGCTTTTGAGTAAACAATTTACCTTTTGGAGTTAAATAATATATTTTTTCGTTTGGTTTAACATTTTGATCTAAAGAATTTGCTAAAACATCCGGCTTGATTAACATACCTGATCCTCCTCCAAATGGAGGATCATCTACAGTTTTATGCTTATCTGATGAATAATCCCTTATATTTACAATTTTTAAGTTCCAGATATTGTTTAATAAAGCCTTGCCATATAATCCTTTGTTCAAAGGCCCAGGAAACAATTCTGGATAAAGTGTAAATATTTGAACCTGCAGCATAATTATTTTTTCTCTTTTCCTTGTTTAGTTTCTGCTTTTTTCTCTTCTACTTTTGGTGTTTTAGCTTCTTTTGCTTCTGGAGCTTCTGCTTTTTTCTCTTCTTCTTTTGATGGTTTAGTTGCTTCTGCTTTTTTCTCTTCTACTTTTGCTGGTTTAGTTTCTTTTGCTTCTGGAGCTTCTGCTTTTTTCTCTTCTGCTTTTGGTTCCTTAGATTTATCCGCATCATCTTTTTTTCTGTCTTTTTTAGGAATAGCTTTCTGAGGATTATTTCCACTCGCTGGCATAGGAATTAATTGATTTTCACCCAAAATTCTAGCTACTCTTATGGTGGGTCTAGCACCTTGGCTCAGCCAATATTTTATCCGATCTGACTCGAGACCAACTCTTTCCTTTTTTTCTTTTGGTAGCAGAGGATTAAAAAATCCCAGTTTCTCAATAAATCTTCCATCTCTTGCAAACCTACTGTCTGCCACTACAATTTTATACACAGGTCTTTTTTTTGTTCCACCCATAGATAATCTTAGTTTTAACATTTTGTTTCCTTTTTTATTTTAATTGATTAAAAAGCTCTGGAGGTATTCCTTTATCAGTCATACCTTTCGCGTTGCCTTTTGACATCTTCTTCATCATTTCAGACATCATTTTAAATTGCTTTAACAATTTATTGATAGTGGCTACATCTGTACCAGAGCCATTAGCAATTCTTTTTCTTCTGGAACCATCAATTATTTTTGGGTTCTCTCTTTCTTTTTTTGTCATAGACAAAATTATAGCTTCGTTTTGAGTTATTATTTTTTCATCTACTCCAGCTTGATCCATTTGTGATTTAATTTTTGAAACACCTGGCAAAAAAGACATGACTCCTTCTATTCCGCCCATTTTTTTCATTTGTCTCAATTGAGTTAAATAATCTTCCATTGAAAAGTTTCCTTTTTTTAAATTTTCTTCTGTTTTTTTTATATCTTCTTCACTAATGTCTTGAGCTGCTTTTTCTACTAAAGAAACAATGTCTCCCATACCAAGAATTCTGTTTGCAATTCTATTGGGGTGAAAAACTTCTAAATTATCTATTTTTTCTCCTACTCCTAAGAATTTAATTGGAACCTCTGAAACATATTTCATGCTTACTGCTGCTCCACCCCTGGCATCACCATCTGCCCTAGTTAAAATTATTCCTGTAAGATTAATTGTATTTTTAAATTCTTTTGCAACCTCCGCTGCTACTTGACCTGTTAAAGAATCTGCAACTAAAAAATTTTCAGTGGAATTAATAATGCTTTCAATTTGTTTTATTTCGCTCATCATTTGAAGATCGATTTGAGTTCTGCCAGCAGTATCAAATAAAATAATCTCTGCTCCATTAAGATTGGCAGCATTTATAGCCCTTTTGCAAATGTCGGCTGGAAGCTGTCCATCAATTACCGGTAATGTCAGAATATTGTTTTGTTCACCTAAAAACTTTAATTGTTCTTGTGCAGCTGGCCTATAAACGTCTAGGCTAACCATCATTACTTTCTTTTTTTTATTTTTTTCTAAATATTTTGCTATTTTTGCAGTTGTAGTAGTTTTTCCTGATCCTTGTAGACCTACTAACATCATCGGTACAGGTGGAACTGCATTTAGATTGATATCATAATTAGTATCGCCAAGGAGTTTTACAAGCTCATCATAAACAATTTTAACCACCATCTGACCTGGTGATGTTGATCTAATTATTTCTTCACCTAAAGCTTTAGGTTTTACTCTTTCGATAAATTCTTTTACAACACGCAAAGATACATCGGCCTCTAATAAAGCCTGTCTTATACCTCTTAAACCCTCATCTACTTGTGCCTCATCAAGAGATGGTGCTTTTTTTAAAGAAGAAAAAATTTCTTCAAATTTATTTGTCAAATTTTCAAACATAATTACACACAGCAGTAAACGCACTAGTGGGCGAACCCTCGCTGACTAGTGTCGATCTCTTTGTTTCCAAAGACACCGCAAATTGCTGATTTTGCGGAAACGGAAACAAACTATAATAGAGGTTCAAAAAGTCAATAAATAAGTTAAATATTAATTATATGGAATTCAAAGCTTATAAAATGGATGGTTTAGGTAATGATTTTGTAATCATTGATCAAAGAAATAAAATTATAGAATTATCTAAAAAAGAAATTATTAAAATTTGTGACAGAAATTTTATTGGTTGCGATCAGCTTATTGTTGTTAAAGAAAACAAAAATTTAGATGCTAGTTTAGAATTTTTTAATTCAGATGGAAGTATTTCTGGAGCATGTGGAAATGGTACTAGATGTGTTGCTTATCTTTTATCAAAAGAAAATAATAAAAAAGAAATTAATGTTTGGACTTCTTCAGCAACATTAAAATCAATAATATTAAATAATAATTTAGTTGAAACTCAAATTGGCGTTCCAAAAATTAAATGGGATGAAATTCCAATAAGTGAAAACAAAAATACAAAAAATTTAGGTATTAAAATTTTAGATGAAAATAAAAATGAACATATAGGTGGTACAGCAATCAATGTAGGAAACCCTCATGTTGTTTTTTTTGTAGAAAATATTAATAGTTTTAATATTAAAGAGATTGGACCAGCAATTGAAAATAATAGACTTTTTCCTGAAAAATGTAATGTCACACTTGCTAAGGTTATTAACAAAAATTTAATTAAAGTTAAGGTGTGGGAGAGAGGTGCTGGATTAACAAAAGCTTGTGGTACTGCTGCTTGTGCAGCTGCTGTAGCTGGAAATATAAATGGCTTTACAAAAGAAAAAACCGACATTGAATTTGAACTTGGAAAACTATCAATTTTCATTGATGCGAAAAATAATATTCATATGAAAGGTCCTGTTTCTGAAGTAAGAGAAATAGACATAAAAATTTAATGGGAATATTTGAAAAATTTAAAATAGGTTTTAAAAAAAGTGCATCAACTTTTACATCTGGCTTAAGAGATATTATTGTAAAAAAAGAAATTGATGACAAAACTCTAGATCAAGTTGAGGATTTTTTAATTGAATCTGATGTTGGTGTCACCGCAGCATCAGAAATAAAAAAAATTATTTCAACTGAAAAAATTGATCCTAAAAATGAAACTCTAGCTGAAGTAAATTTAATCCTAAAGAATTATATAATAGAATTAATGAAACCATTGGAAAAAGATAGTTTTTTTAACAAAATTGAAAAACTCAAAATAATTTTGGTTTCTGGTGTTAATGGTGTCGGCAAAACTACAACTATTGGTAAAATTGGTAAAATTTTTAAATCAAATGAAAATAAAATATTATTTTCGGCGTGTGATACTTTTAGAGCAGCTGCAATAGAACAATTAGAAAATTGGGCAAAAAAAATTAATGTGGAAATAATAAAATCAGATCAAGGATCAGATCCTGGGTCAGTTGCATATAAAGCTATAGATTCTGCTAAAAAAAATAATTTCAATTATGTTATAATAGATACAGCTGGAAGATTACAAAACAAAAAAAATTTAATGGATGAATACAAAAAAATTGCAAATGTTGCTAAAAAAATTGATGAAGAAGCTCCACATGAAGTAATATTAATTTTAGATGCAACTTCAGGGCAAAATGTTCTTAATCAAGTTGAAGAATTTAATAAAATAATTCCTGTAACTGGATTAATTATGACAAAGCTTGATAGTACAGCTAAAGGCGGAATTTTAATCGCGGTTGCAAAAAAATATAAGTTACCAATTATTGCTCTTGGACTTGGAGAAAAAGAAGATGATTTGCAAATATTTGATGCCGAAAAGTTTGCAAATGCATTTATTCAAAACTAATTAATCAAATTTTTTGATATTAAAGGCTTATAATAATTGCATTGATAAGTATCTTCCATGCTTGTAAAGCCACAATTTTTTGTGATTGATGAAATTATAAAGTTTAATTTTCCCTTTGTTGAATATTTATGAAGTTTTTTTGTTGATATATCAAATTTAAAATTTAGGTTTATATTTTTAACTGCACTTACCATTATTAAAGTTTTATCATCTTTCATTAAATAGTAGGCAAAATCTTCTGGAAAAACTGGAAAATCATAATTTGATAAATAGAATTTTGCATGACGTGGAAACCATTCATATGTTATCAAGGGTTCGGTTTTTTGGCTTTTTTTATCATAAATATATAAATCCTGTGGATACTCGGTAATATAATTAAATTCTTCTCCTTTTGCTAAAATAGCTTTTTCTCGTGTCTTAAAAAAAAGAACAAAGTTTTTGTTGTGAGAATCCATTTTCCCAATATGAAATATTTCATTTACATTTGCTAAATTATTTTCTGAATTAGAATTTTGAATAGATAATAATAAAATAAATACAATTATTACTTTAAATTTCATGTAAAATAATAAGTAAAACATAATTTTGTATATGGTTTGTTTAAATTATGAATAAAATGTGATTATAAAATTTGATGAAAAAACTTTTTAATTTTGCTCTTTACGACTTTGCTAATTCTGCATTTACTACAATTATAATTACTTTTATCTTTTCAACATATTTTGCAAAACAAATTGCTCCTAACCCTGTTTTAGGGCAATCCTATTGGGGATGGGCAATTGGAATTACAGGACTATTAGTTGCTTTGATCGGTCCATTAATAGGAAGTTTTGCAGACAAAAAAAATTGTACAGAATTCTTTATCAAACTATTTACAATAATATGTATTATTTTAACTTCTTTTTTATGGTTTTCCAAACCATCAGAAAAATACCTGCTATATACTTTAATAATTGTTGCATTAGCTAATTTTTTTTATGAGTTAAGTTTAATTTTTTATAATTCAATTTTAAAAAGAATTTCAAATTACAATAATTTAGGTAAATCTTCAGGTTTTAGTTTCGCGTTAGGTTATATAGGTGGAATATTAATATTAATAATTTGTATTAAAATTTTTATTGATAATGACGTTTTACCATTTGGACTTTCAAAAGAAAATTCTGAAAATATCAGAGCTACATCAATAGTAGTTGCTTTGTGGTACCTAATTTTTTCAATACCTTTTTTATTTTCTTTAAAAAAAAAAATTAAAAATAAAATAGAAAAATCATCAAATAATATAAAAAAAATTAAGAATTTATTTTGGGATAAAGGTTTAAATAATCTAGGAAAATTTTTATTAGCTAGAATGCTTTATGCGGATGGCCTGAATGCTATAATAATTATGGGTGGAATATTTGCAGTAGGTGTATTTAATCTGGAGATTAAAGATTTGTTAGTATTGTCCGTATTAATGAATATTACAGCTTTTATTGGAGCCATAATAGGTGGCTATGCAAATGACAAATTTTCTTCTAAATCCGTAATTATTTTTTCTCTATTAGGTTTAATTTTCTCTTCAGCAATAATTCTTTTTATTAAAACAAAAATATTTTTTTTAATTTTTGCATCAATAAACGGTCTTTTTATCGGCCCAATTCAATCTGCTAGCAGAGTATTTATTACTAAATCAATAGATAAAAATAATCAGGCATCAGGTTTTGGACTATTTGCCCTATCTGGAAAATTAACTTCATTTATTGGACCACTTCTCGTGAGCACTCTTACTTATATCTCAAATAGCCAAAGAATTGGTTTTTCTGCAGCAATAATTCTTCTTTTAATAGGTTTATTAATTTTGTTAAAAGTTAAAAAAAATTAATTTAGACTATTAATAAATAAATCAATTTCGTTAATTAATTTTTCATCAAAATTCATCATATGATCATCATGATTAGTAAAATATTTAAATTTTGGTTCATTAGCTAAATCGTAAATTTTTTTTCCCATATAAAAAGGTACAATCTTATCTTCTTTACCGTGCATAACTAACACTGGCGATTTAATATTTTTAATTTTATTTTTGCTTACATATTTATCTTTCAAAAGTAATTTAACTGGAAAGAAAGGATAATGTTTTTTTCCAATATCTATCATTGATGTAAAGGGTGCTTCTAAAATAATACCAGCAAAATCTCTGTTTTGACTGACTTCAATAGCAACAGATGTACCAAGAGACTCTCCATATAAAACAATCTTGTCATCTGTTATTCCTTTTGAATTTAACCAATTTAATGCACTTTTAGCATCTTGATACAGTCCAAATTCGGATGGTTTTCCACTGCTACCACTATATCCTCTCCAACCGATAATTAAAAAATTTACATCTAAATTTCCTAAAAAATTAAGTTTATAAATTCTATTATCTAATGTACCTGCATTGCCATGAAAGAAAAGAATAGTTTTTTTTTTTGGATCTTTTAGATGAAACCATCCTTTTAAATTAATATTATCTTTAGTTTTTATATTTATATTTTCAAAACTGTGGCTTAATCCATCACCTTTTAAATGACTATTAAAATTTGGATAATATAAAAGTTTTCTTTGAAAAATATAAAGTCCTAAAGTAACAATCAAATATACAATTAATATTAATCCAAATATATAAAATAAAGACATTTTATTATTTAAATTCATTAAAGAAAAAATAAATTTTTATTATTTTTTGATAGACTTTAAAGAATCATAAATCAAAAGAGATAAGCAGAATATAACTATTATCCAAAAAGGAAGGCCTCTCCAAAAACCGGCAAGGCCAGTACTAATACTCCAAGCTAAACCAATGACAAATATTCCAACAAGAATGATGCCTAAAAAAATTGTAAACTTTTCACTTAATTTCATATTTATACCTAATCATCTTTTAATTTTACTTGTTAACCAACTTGCATTTCTAAATAGTCTCTCATCATCAAATAAAGACGAAACTAATTGCACACCAACTGGAAGTCCATTTTTTCCCTGTAACAATGGTAAGCTAATACAAGGCATTCCACAATATGTCCAAACTGTACAAAATATGGGATCTCCAGTAGATTTCAAACCTTTGGGAGCTTCTCCAGTTGCAGATGGAGTTAAGATTG
>CAJWDL010000023.1 GCA_913030805.1 uncultured Candidatus Pelagibacter sp.
AAACGCTTGCAACAGAAGCTGGAAAATTCGCAAATACTATATTTCATCCTGTAAGTACTTGCAGAATGGGAAATGATGAAATGGCTGTTGTAAATGATAAATTAATTGTTTATGGGTTTGAAAATTTAAGAATTGTTGATGCTTCAATAATGCCGCATATCACATCGGGAAACACCAACGCTCCAACTATAATGATTGCGGAAAAAGCTGCTGACATGATAATAGCCGATAGTAAATCATGACAGAGCAGGTAATTATTTTTTTTCAAATCGTATTTATTGATCTTGTTTTAGCAGGAGACAATGCGATTGTTATTGGAATGGTAGCTTCTCAATTTGATCATGATTTAAGAAAAAAAATTATATTTTGGGGAATTGGAGCCGCCATTGTCTTAAGAATTTTGTTCACTTTAATTACTGCTTACCTGCTGCAAATTAATGGTCTTAAAATTATCGGTGGATTACTTTTACTTTATATCGCCTATAAACTTTATAAAGATGTAATCAAAAATGAAAGTGCAGAAAAGCAGAAAATTAAAACGGACAATTCTACTTTTTTTAAAGCAGTTATGACTATAATAATTGCAGATATCAGTATGAGTTTAGATAATGTGCTTGGGGTTGCTGGAGCTGCAAAACAACATTATGTTTTATTGGTTTTTGGTTTAATTTTATCAATATTGCTCATGGCAACGGTTGCTAACATTATATCTAAATGGATTAAAAAATATAAATGGATCGGTTGGTTAGGATTATTAGCAATACTGGCTGTTGCTATAGAATTAATTTATAGTGATATAAACGTTTTTTTATAAATTTATTTAGAACATGATAAAAAAATACCCAAGAGACATGGTTGGTTATGGTCAGAAGACACCTAAAGTTAAATGGCCAAATAATGCAAAGTTAGCTCTCCAAATAGTTTTAAATTATGAAGAAGGATCAGAAAATTGTGTGTTGCATGGAGATAAAACTTCTGAAGTTTTTTTATCTGAAATCATCGGAGCACAACCTGTCAAAGGAAGGCATATTAATATGGAATCTCTTTATGAATACGGATCTAGAAGAGGCTTTTGGCGTATTCATAAATTGTTTCAAGAAAAAAAAATTCCAATAACTATTTTTGGTGTTGGAATGGCCTTAGAAAGAAATTTAGAAATTTGTCAAGCAATTAAAGAATCTGACTATGAGGTTGCGTCTCACGGTTGGAGATGGATTGACTATCAAAAAGTTTCTAGATCAACTGAAAAAAAACATATGCAATTGGCTATCAAATCTATTGAAAAAATATTTGGTAAAAGACCGCTTGGTTGGTACACGGGAAGATGCAGTCCAAACACACGAGATTTAGTTATGGAAGAAGGAGGATTTATTTATGATAGCGATTCATGCAGTGATGACTTGCCATATTGGGAAGTTCGCGGTAAAAAAAGACAATTAATTATTCCTTATACTCTTGATAATAACGACATGAGATTTGCTACTAATCAAGGTTTTAATAGTGGTGAGCAATTTTACACATATCTTAAAGACAGTTTTGATGCCCTCTATAACGAAGATAGTCATCCAAAAATGATGTCGGTTGGTCTTCATTGCAGGATAATTGGTAGACCAGGAAGAATTCAATCTTTAAAAAAATTCTTGGATTATGTTTTAAAATATAAGGATGTTTGGATTTGCAAAAGAATAGATATAGCTAAACATTGGATTAAAAATTATTCAATCAAATAGTTTTTTAATGAGCAAAACTAAATACATTTTTTTAAACGGATTAATTGATTTGGCTCAATCACGCTTAGGTTCAAAAATTGTCTACAAAACGGATGAGTTCTTTGCACCGGCGAAAAGAATCATTAACCCTTGGCCGCCTATATTTAAGGAAGGTGTTTTTGATAAGCATGGAAAATGGATGGACGGATGGGAAACAAGAAGAAAAAGAGATAAGGGCCATGACTATTTAATTTTAAAATTGGGTAAACCAGGAAAAATAAATAAAGTTGATATAGACACGTCTTATTTTTCAGGAAATCAACCTAGTAAAATTTCGTTAGAAGCCTGTTTTAGCAAAAAAAAATTGCCCAGCAATAATTCCAAATGGATCACGATCTTAAAAAAAAAATCCACCAAAGCTAATAGTCATCACTTTTTTTATATAAAAAATAAATTTATTTTTACTCATATTAAATTAAATATTTATCCCGATGGAGGTATTGCAAGAATAAGAATTTATGGATCTATGCAAACTAAAAAGAAATTTGGAAAAAAAATAATAAATCTTACTTCAGTATTAAATGGAGCCACTCCTATTGCTTGTAATAATGAACATTTTGGAAGAGCTGAAAATATTCTTGCACCAGGAATAGGAAAAAATATGGGAGATGGATGGGAAACGAGAAGAAGTAGGGAAAAAAATTTTGATTGGCTTATTATTAAATGTGCTGTAGCAGGCAAAATTAGCAAAATTCAAATTGATACTCATCACTTTAAAGGAAATTATCCAAATAAATGTTCTCTGCAAGCTGCACATTTAAATACTAGAGTTTCAGGCAAGGCTATTGTTAAAAAGTCAAGAAAATGGAAATTATTATTAAATAAAGTAAAACTTCATGCTCACAAAAAACATAATTTTCAAAACAAGCTAATGAAAAATAAAAAAGTAAATTATATAAAAATTAATATTTTTCCTGACGGTGGAATTTCAAGAATTAGAGCTTTTGGAAGAGCTGAATAATGGAAGCAATTATTAAACCAGTAGAAATAACTAGAAAAAATTTTGCTGCATACGGAGATTTAATTTCCTCTGATAATATCAAGCCAATAGATATAAATGCTGGATATGCAAAACGCTTTGATAATTTGGCAAATATCAATACTTCAAGAGATGGAGGAAAAACTATAGTAAGTATTTTCTCTACTTTAAAAAGAACTTTTCCAATGAAGATCGACATGATGGAAAAACATCCATTAGGAAGCCAGGCATTTATTCCTATGAAAGAAACTAATTTTATAGTTCTTGTAGCTCCGCCAGGTGACAAACCTGAAATTAGTAAAATTGAATCTTTCGTTGTTTCCCGAAGAATAGGAATAAATTATAAACCTGATATTTGGCATTTTCCTTTGATTTCAACAGAGAATATGAATTTTTTAGTAATGGATAGAAAGGGTACCGGAGACAATCTAATTATCTATAATTTCGAAAAAGAAAAAGTAATTCTTGAATACTAGAAAAATCTGTGATGGTTAATACGGTGAGTTTAATTTCTTTAATAAATTTAACTATCTTTTATTTGACATTAGATAGTGCAAAAATGCCCCGAGAGCCGCGCCTATAATCCAAGCATATCCTCCCATTCCTGATAATGCGGGATGCCAAACAGTTGCTATTGAGAATATACCGGCAATTATCCAGGCATAGAATGCTTTTGTATTCCAGCCTCCATTGTAATAATACTTGCCACTTTTTTTAGAAGAGAACAGATCGTTGATATCAATTCTTTCTTTTTTGATTATGTAATAATCAATAATCATTATTCCATAGACTGGCGCAAGAATTGCTCCAAGTGTATTTACAAAGGGGAACATTCCAATGTTGCTGATAACAGAAACCCAAAATGCACCAATTACAAAACCTAATATTGCTGTGATTAAGCCACCTACTCTAAAATTAATTTTGCTTGGTATTAGGTTTGACAGGTCATACGCAGGAGGAATAAAATTCGCAACCATGTTGATTCCAATGGTGGCAGCAAAGAAAGCAAACGCTGCAACAACAGTTAATCCTAGATGATCAACCCTTTCAACCATATCAGTTGGATTTGTAAGTGTATCGCCAAATACAACAACTGATCCTGCAGTAACCATTAGTGCAATAAAAGAGAAAAGGACTATATTACCAGGTAAACCCCAAAGGTTTCCCTTCCTCATTTGATTTTCACTTTTTACAAATCTTGCAAAGTCACCAAAATTTATTACCACTGCAGCAAAGTATGCAACCATTGTTCCAAAAATCAATAAGAAAGCCTGGAACGGACCGCCTTCATGGCTACCAACTCCTGAGAATATATTACCAACTTCCGCAAGAAGACCTTCTCCTGCTTTAGTCCAAATCGTAATCATCAAAATAATCATGATTACATAAACTGTTGGGCCAGCAAAGTTCAAAAATCTTCTGATCAAATCAATACCATTCCAAAATAAATATATTTGGAAAACTGCGACAAATACAAATGATACCCATTGGATGTTGTTCATTCCTAAGAAATCACCACTGCCACTTTTCCCCGTTACACCTACAATTAAGAGTGCAACTGCTGTTGATGCAAAGTATGTTTGTGCACCATACCAAAACATCGCAACAATACCTCTGACCATTGCTGGAAAGTTTGCACCATAAACTCCCATGCTCACCCGTGCAAATACAGGATACGGAATGCCAAGTTTAACACTTGGTTTTCCTGAAAGGTTTACCAGCCACATTATAAAAAAACCTGCAAGAATTATTGCAGCAAATACAGCCCAACCATTTAGTCCATAGGTTAAAAACAATGACGCAGCTAATGTATATCCAAACAAGCTTTGAACATCATTCGCCCAAACGTTAAAGATTTCAAACCAGCCCCATTTTTTATTTTGGCCAGATGTAGGCGCTAAGTCCAGATTATATAAACGTTTGTCGGTATTAATCATTCTATCTATCTTTTGCCCTTATTAGAAACGATTCTAATGAAAATTATATTAACATAAATATTAAAGATAAACCTATTTTTTGTTACTTTTGGGAACTTTTAAACTATTTATTGAATGAAATCAGTTTTTAGCGATATTAAGTTAATATTTTGAAATGTTAAAAAAAATTAATTTAAAAAATAGAGTGGCCTTAGTCACGGGTGCGGGAAAAGGTTTGGGAAGAGCCTGTGCTATTGCATTGGCCGAGGCAGGTGCAGATCTAATCATCATTAGCAGAACAAAAAAAGATTTAGATAAAGTTTCTAGAGTAGTAAAGAAATTTAAATCAAAGTGTAGTTCTTTTGTCTGTGATGTAACCAACTACAATCAAATTAAAAAAATTGTTAATAAACAAAAAAAAATAGATATTTTAGTTAATAATGCTGGAACCAATATTCCAGAACATTTTACTAAAGTTCAAAAAAAAAATATGGAATATATTGTTAAATTAAACACAATTGCAAATTTTTATGTGGCTCAATTATGTTCTTTAAAAATGCTAAAAGCAAAAAATAGAAAAAAAATTGGAGGTTCAATAATTAATATGTCATCTCAAATGGGACATGTGGGTGGACCAATTAGAAGTGTTTATAATATGACAAAATTTAGCTTAGAAGGATTAACTAAGGGAATGGCATTAGATTTAGCAAAAAATAATATTCGAGTAAATACTGTATGCCCAACTTTTGTGGTAACACCAATGACAAAGAAATTTTTAAAAAATAAAAAATTTAAAAATGACATGCTAAAAAATATTCCTCTAGGACGATTTGCAGATGTTAGTGACGTAGCCACAGCAGTTACTTTTTTAGCTTCCGACGCCTCTTCAATGATTACGGGAACTTCAATCTTGATTGATGGTGGATGGACAGCGCAGTGAAATGCTTTTTCTAGAAAAAATTTATTACGAAAAGTATACAAAAAAATCTTACTCTCTTACTAGTGTCGATCTTGTAATTGATTATTTGTTCAAAAATATTAACAAAGGTGTTTATATTGATATAGGTTGCAATCATCCAATTAAATTCAATAATACTTATTTATTATATAAAAGAGGTTGGTCGGGAATAAATGTAGATTCGGATCACGATTCAATAAAATTATTTAATAAATTTCGGATAAATGACTTTAACGTTAGAAATATTGTGTCTGATGATGAAAATATTAAAAAACTATATTTTTATCATGAAAGATCAGCGCTAAATACTTTAAGTAAAGAGTTGGTTAATTCAAGAACATCCAAGCCTTCAAAAATAATTGAGGAAAAATCTGTTACACTAAATAAAATAATTGAAGGTTCTCCATATCAAAATAGCAAAATAAATTTGCTCTCAATTGATATAGAAAATCATGAATTTGAGGCTTTAAAAAATTTTAATTTTTTAAAATATAAAGTTGATGTGTTAGTTGTAGAAAGCACAGATACAAATCTTAAGAAATTGGAAATGTGCAATCAATCACTTGATTTTATTACGAAAAGCAAAATTTATAATTTAATAATAAAAAATGGCTACAAATTTGTTAATTGGATTCATTCTGACTTAGTTTTTGTTAGAAATGATTTTCGTCAAGCAGAATGAAAAAAATTTTTTATTTTATTTTAATATTGTTTTATACCAAGGTTGCATCTGCGCTTGAATTTCAGGGAAAATTTATACAAGGTCATTTTATAATTGGGAAAACGGAACCCAATACAAAAGTTTTAATTGATAAAAAAGAAGTAAGGATCACTGATGATGGATATTTTGTGTTCGGTATCGGTCGGGATAGAAAATATGATGTTGTAATAACTTTAAATAAAAATGGTAATAAACAAAAATTTGTAAAAAAAATTCAAAAAAGAAAATATAACATTCAAAGAATTGATGGTCTAGAAGAAGAAAAAGTAACTCCGCCTGAAGAAGTTTACGAAAGAATTAAAAAGGAAAATAAATTAATAGCTAAAGCAAGAGCAATTGATAGTGATTTAGATTTTTTTAGAGATAAATTTATAGTTCCTGTTGAAGATGCAATAATAACTGGAGTTTATGGAAGCCAAAGAATCCTAAATGGCAAACCCAAATGGCCTCACTATGGTTTAGATTTTGCACAAGATGAAGGAACGCTTGTAAAAGCTATGATTAGTGGAACAGTAACTTTAGCTGAGTCAGATTTATATTACACAGGAGGAACTTTAATTTTTGATCATGGACATGGTATTTCTACTTTATATATGCATATGCATG
>CAJWDL010000024.1 GCA_913030805.1 uncultured Candidatus Pelagibacter sp.
GCGCGGGACTCATAAGCCCGAGGTCGTCAGTTCAATTCTGACTCCCGCTACCATTTTTTAAAATAAATTTTCCAATTCACTATATTCAACAATATTCATATACTCTTTAAAGTTTTTAAAATAATCAGAAAATTTTAACTTTGAAAAATCTTCGATACTTATTTCTAATTTATTTTTGTTTTTGTTTTTTAAAATTATACCTATTCCCATATCGGCGTAGCATGTATATGTATCTACATAATCTTGGGTTCTAAATTCTACAATTGCTTTCCAAACATCTCCGTTCCAAATATATTTACATCGAGGAACAGCTTGATCAAAAACATTATTCGGTAAGCAATCGTGAATAAAAATTACTCCATTTTGATTTAATGATTTTATTGAATTTAAAATATCTTTTTTTACTTGTTGGTAAACATGAAGACCATCTATAAAAATACAATCAAAAGTTTCTTTATTTTTTGAAAAAAAATAATCACTAGTTTCTCTTAAAGTTCCACCTGAATAAGGGTCTACACCAACTTTTTTTTCACAATTTATATGATCAAATAATTCATTATCAAAGCAACCAATCTCCAAATAAGATTTGTATTTCTTTCGATCGATTGCATCTTGTACTATTTTTTTCTTACCCGGTTTACATGAAAAATTTAATCCTATTTCACCTATGTTTTTTTCACCGAAATATTTATGAAAAAAAAAATTTAACTTTAAAATATTTTTACTTCCCTTAAGTCTTAAAATTTTCTTTCGTATGAGATTTTTAATTTGAAACATTAATAAATAAATTTATTTATAAACTGTTACAATCCTTTATATTTTGTTTTGAAGTTTTGAAAACTACCTAGAAGCTTATCTTTTTTCGACACAATTAATTTTGTTTTAGGCCATTTAGCATTGACATCTTTGTCATTATAGCAAATTCCATCCTCAAATTTGGGCTCATAATAATCAGATAGCTTGTAATAAATTATATTCATTTTTTGTATTGAAAAATAAGCATGTGCAAATCCTTTAGGTATATATAAAGATTTACAGTTATTTTCTGACAAGATTATAGAATAGATTTTTCCAAAGTTTCTTGAGTTTCTTCTAAGATCAATTACCCAATCTAAAATTTTTCCTTTGATAACTGTAACTAGCTTAGATTGTTGATGTTTATATTGAAAATGAAATCCTCTCAAAACATTTTTTTTAGATATAGTTGAGTATTCAAATACAAATTTATCCCAATTAATTATTTTTTTATTGTATGTTTCTCTTAAACTACCTCTAGAATCAGAATGTCTTTTGTGCGCAATAATTTTAAGATCTTTAAAACCAGTATTAATAATTTTCATATTTTTGCATTAAAATGTTTTCTTCAAATAATCAGAATAGTCACATTTGCCATAGAAATTAATTCTTTTTAAGATTTGTTTTTTTGAAATCCATTTATTTTGATAAGCAATTTCTTCAATACATGCAATTTTTAATCCCTGCCTTTCTTCTATTGCAGCTATATATTGTGAAGCATTAAATAAATTTGTGGCATTTCCAGTGTCTAGCCAGGCACTACCTCTGCCCATAAACTCTGCTCTCAATAATTTCTTTTTTAAATAAATATTTAATAGATCAACAATTTCCAGTTCATTCCTTTTTGAAGGTTTCAGCGATTTAGCAAAATTAATTACCTTATGATTAAAAAAGTATAAACCAGTTATTGCTAAATTTGACTTAGGTCTAAATGGTTTTTCAATAATCTTTTTAATTTTATTTCTTTTGCCGATTTCTAATATCCCATAATCTGAAGGATTATTTACTATATATGTAAAAATTGTAGCACCATTGTTTTTTTTCAAAGCATTTTTAAGTCTATTAGTAAATCCTTGGCCATAAAAAAAATTATCACCTAATATTAGGACAACATCATCTTTTCCAATAAAATTTTTACCAATAATAAAAGCATCGGGTAAACCTTTTGGTCTGCTTTGTTCTAAAAATGTAATTTTTATTCCAATTTGAGATCCGTCACCTAGTAATTTTATGAAATTAGACTTTTCATACTTATTAGTTATAATTAAAATATTACTAATGCCTGCAAGCATCAAAACTGACAACGGATAATAAATTAAAGGTTTATCGTAAAGAGGCAGCAATTGTTTATTGACTGCTTTAGTGAGTGGACCGAGTCTTGTTCCATAACCTCCAGCTAATATAATCCCTTTTTTAATCAATTTTATTTCCCAATCTATTTGTTATGTTTTTTTTCGAAATATTTTTATAATATTCGCGATTATCTAAATACCATATAAAAGTATTTTTAATTCCTTCAATAAATTTTGTTTTTGGTTTCCATCCAATTTTTTTCTTAATTTTATTACTATTTAAAGCATATCTAATGTCATGCCCAGGTCTATCTTTCACAAACTTAATTTTAACTTTATTGCCTAGATTAATAGTTTTTTTTGCTATTTTTAAAAGTGAATTTGAAATTTCAATATTATTTAGATTTATATTTGAACCAATATTATAAAATTCACCTTTTTTACCTTTTTTTAAAACCTTTATCAAAGCCTCGCAATGATCATCTACATAAATCCATTCTCTATAATTTTTTCCATTTCCATAAATAGGCAGTGGCTTATTATTTAATATATTATAAATTAATTTTGGTATAAGTTTTTCAGGATGTTGACGAGGTCCATAATTATTTGAACAATTAGTTATTATACAATTCAAATTAAAAGTTCTTACATAAGAGAAAACTAAATGATCCGAAGATGCTTTTGAAGCAGCATATGGAGAACTAGGTTTATATGGGTGATTTTCATGACTTCTTCCTTTTAATACATCTCCATAAACTTCATCTGTAGAAATATGTATTAATTTAGAGTTTTTTTTTATTTTAGAATATTTTCTAAAACATTCTAATAGTGAAAAAGTTCCATTAATATTGTTTATAATAAATGGATGAGGACCATCAATCGATCTATCAACGTGAGTTTCTGCTGCTAAATTAAATATTCCGTCGGGTTTGAATTTTTTAAATATTGAAAATAATCTTTTAGAATTATTTATATTACATCTTATAAATTTGTAATTATTGTTTTTAATAAATTCTCGAGTGTTATAAAAACTTGAAGCGTAAGAAACTCTATCAATATTTATTATAAAAAAATCTTTTTTAAGTAGTATTTTAATTAAATTACTTCCGATAAATCCCAAACCACCTGTAACTATAATTTTTTTCATTTAATTTTTTTTACATTAATTTAAAAAGAAGTATATATTTAATTAAGTCTAAAATATGGATGATAATTTATCAGATTTAACAGTTATAATCGTTACATTCAAAACAGATAGAACAATTTTAAAAAAATGTCTTTCTTCAATTAATAACAATGTGAAAATCGTAATTATTGAAAACTCAAAAGAATTTATTAACAAGGAGGAAATAGAAAAAGAATATAATAATGTAAAAATTATATGCTCTGGATCTAATTTAGGAATGGGTTCAGGAAATAATTTTGGTTTAAAAAAAACATTTACTAAATATGTCCTAATTCTTAATCCCGATATAATTTGTGATAATTCTTTCTTTAGCAATATACAAAAATATTTAAAAGGAAATATTGATTTTTCAATTATTGGAACACAATATAATGACAACAGTGTTTACAAACCTGCTGGTTTTTTTTCCAGCAAAAAAAAAAATAAAGAAATAGATTTTAATATTCAAGAGCTTACTCCTGTTGAATGGGTTGTAGGTTGTTCATTTCTTATAAATTTAAAAAATTTTGAAAATAAGGAAATATTTGACGAAAATTTTTTTCTTTTTTTTGAAGAATTTGATTTATGTAGAAGACTAAATAATAATAATAAATTAATTTTTTCAAGCAGCAAATTAATCGTTAATCATTTGGGTTTCAAAGGATCTTTTGCTTTTGATAAAAAACATATGCTTGAAGCAATCAAATTAAGAAATTGGCATTATTTATGGTCTCAATTTTATTTTAATAAAAAACATGATGGTTATTTTTTGGCTTATTGGAAAGGTTTTTTTAAAATAATACCTTTTTTTTTAAAATTTATTTATTTTGCTTTTGTAAATAATGATTTAGAAAAAAATAAATATAAGTATCGCTTTTTAGGTCTGTTAAACTCAATGCTATTAAAAAAATCGAAATTTAGAATAGATTTTTAATATCCAGGAAATTCGATTAAATATTCAACTTTATAATTTTTCTTAATTAATTTTTCACACCCACCTATATCAAGCAAATTAATTACAAAGATAAATCCAGCAACCGTGCCACTTGAAACTTCAATAAGTCTAGTAGCCGCCTCTGCTGTTCCACCAGTAGCAATCAAATCATCTATGATTAAAACTTTTTCATCTTTTTTTATAGAATCTTTATGGACTTCTATAGTTGATCTTCCATATTCTAATTCAAAATCAACCGAATGAGTTTCTGCTGGCAATTTGTTTTTTTTTCTAAGCATTATAAATGGTTTGCTTAAAATGTAAGAAACAGCCGAAGCAAATACAAAACCTCTAGATTCTACTGCTGCAATTTTATCAAGTTTAAATTTTTTAGTTCTTTCTACAATTTGATCTATACAACTTCTAAAAGCTTTTTCATTTTTGATTAATGTAGTTATATCCCTAAAAAGAATCCCTTTTTTTGGATAGTCAGGAACTGATCTAATGTATTCTTTTAAATCCATAATTTATTGAATTATATATATAAATAAATTATTTTCATCTTATGGCAAATAATAAATTAGCAATAATCGGTGGAAGCGGACTTTATGATGTTGAAGAATTTAAGGACAGAGAATTTTTAGATATTAAAACTCCTTGGGGAAACCCGTCTGATCAAATAATAAAAACTAAATTCAATGAAAAAGAGGTTTATTTTCTTCCAAGACACGGCAAAGGTCATTTCATTTCACCATCAAAAATAAATTTTAGGGCTAATATAGACTCCTTAAAACAGCTTGGAGTTACTGATATTGTCTCGGTTTCTGCAGTGGGATCTTTAAAAGAGGAATTACCTCCTGGAAAATTTGTAATTATAGATCAATTTATTGATCGGACATTTGCAAGAAATAAAACTTTTTTTGATGAAGAAATTGTTGCTCATGTATCAATGGCTCATCCTACATCAGTTGGCCTTATGAACGCTTGCGAAGAGAGTATTAAAAAAGAGAATATACCTTATCAAAGAGGAGGCACTTATGTTGTTATGGAAGGTCCTCAATTTTCTACTTTAGCAGAGTCAAATTTATACAGATCATGGAAAGCAGATGTCATTGGAATGACCAATATGCCAGAAGCCAAATTAGCAAGAGAAGCAGAAATTAGATATGCATCGGTATCAATGGTAACCGATTATGATTGCTGGCACCCAGATCATGCAAACGTAGATGTTCAACAAGTAATTAAGGTTCTTTTAGGAAATGCTGCTAAAGCAAAAAATATGATTAAGAACCTTATTGATAATTTTGAAAAACATATAGATCCAAAAGATCCAACTAATAATTGTTTAGATGTAGCAATTATAACAGCTCCTGAAAAGAGAACTCAAAAAACAAAAGATAAATTAAAAACGGTCGCTGGAAGAGTATTAAATAAATGAAAATAGAAGGAAAACAATATCGCACAATTTGTTTTGATGAAAAAAGTCAAACTGTTAAAATTATTGATCAAACAAAGCTTCCACATCAATTTATAATCAAAGATCTTAAAACAGTTAAAGATGCGATTAATGCTATTAAAACTATGGAGGTAAGAGGTGCGCCATTAATAGGTGGGACAGCTGCTTACGGGATAGTTTTAGCAATTATGGAAAAAAATGATCTCAATTTTGTCAAAAAAAGTTCTGAGGAGTTAACTCAATCAAGACCAACAGCAATCAATCTAAAGTGGGCAGTTGATAGAATGATGGAAAAATTATCAGGAGTTAACAACAATGAAATTTTAAAAGTTGCTTTAGATGAAGCAAAAGCAATATGTGAAGAAGATGTTAAGTTTTGTGAAAATATAGGGTTAAATGGATTAAAAATTATTGAAGAGATTTATAATAAAAAGAATGATACAGTAAATATCTTAACTCATTGTAATGCAGGTTGGCTTGCAACAATTGATTGGGGTACCGCAACTTCTCC
>CAJWDL010000025.1 GCA_913030805.1 uncultured Candidatus Pelagibacter sp.
CATTTTATACCTTATTTCCTTCTTGTGTAACGCTTTTTCACACGACTTTGTTTTAAACAAATTAGATATTCCTGCCGTTGCGTTTATTTTTGCTACAGCAATTTCAACTATTATTAATTATTTAGGTCAAAAATTTATTATCTTTAAAAAAATTTAAATCATCCTGTTCATTTAACTTTAGCTGTATATAAATTGGCTATATCTTAAAATCTATAGATTAAGTGTATTTCTTTTGTGTTAAGATCTGTAAGAATGAAAAAACTTTTAGGGATCGTGGTTCTGGGTCTGTTGGTTTGCGGTTTAGCGTAGGCCGCAAGTTCATTGCCTGAATGCAAAGGATCAAATTCTAAAAAATGGACAAATTGTCAAGGAAATTACATAAATGATGATGGCTCAGAATACGTCGGAGAATTTAAAGATGGTAAAGGACACGGACAAGGAGCTTTAACGTATGCCGATGGAGAAAAATACGTTGGGGAATTTAAAAATGATAAAAGGCATGGACAAGGAACTTATACATGGGCAGATGGAGCTAAATACGTTGGAGAATTTAAAAAAGATAAAGTACACGGAAAAGGAACCGTCACAACGGCAGATGGAACAGTTGTGAAAGGTATTTTTAAAAATGATGAATTAGTTAAAGAACTAAAGTAAACTTCTGCAATTAACCACCCACTTTGAAACCAGAGGCTTAATAAATTTTTATAATATTTTTCAAAACAACGTAAAGAACTGTCTCGATCAAACCGTAAAGGGTAAGATATAAGTTACATCTCTACGTCTAGGGAAAGTGGGTTACTTAAAAGATTCAAAATTCATCAAAATTTTTGACGCTCCTTTTTGGAACTTGGAGCTGGGAGCGAGCGAAGCGAGCGACCATAGATGAGTCAATTTGACTCGATTTTTGACTCAGTTTAGGACGCAGTAGTCTCAGTAAATTGTTGAAATATAGGACAATATATGATTCAATTTAATCTTGTTTAATTGTTCGAATATGCGTTGATACCATTAGACAAACGTCAAGAAAGGACGAGTGAAAAAACAATGTTGGAACATGCTCTAACGTATACGGAACACGTTGCCAACGTTTAGGTCGAGGGTTCAATTCCCTTCTCCCGCTCCAATTATGTCTGATTTACTAAATAAAAAATGTGTTCCTTGTGAAGGTGGAGTTTTAGCTTTTGATTTAAGTGAAATTCACAAATATCAAAAAAAAGTAGATGGCTGGAATGTAAAACCAAACGAAAAAAAAAATTATTTTTTAGAAAAAAATTTTAAATTTAAAAACTTCTTAGAAAGCCAAAATTTTGTAAATAAAGTTGGAGAAATTTCAGAAAAAGAAGATCATCATCCTGATATTTCATTTGGCTGGGGATATGCAAAAATTACTATAACTACGCATGCAATAGAAGGATTGTCAGAAAATGATTTTATACTTGCTGCTAAGATAGACCAAATTTTTTAGTGTTTAAAATGTCTAGTTTTGGAAAAAACTAATATTGTTCCAGTCTGATTTGCAAACCTGATAATTTCTTTATCGCGAATTGATCCTGACGGTTGGATTACCGCTGTTACGCCAACTTGAACTAATTTTTCAATACCATCTACAAAAGGGAAAAAAGCATCAGAGGCAGCGAAAATTTCATCACTATCATTTTTTTTTTGAAACTGTCTCATTTTATTAATTGCAATTTTACAACTATCCAGTCTACTAGACTGACCAGACCCAATTCCAACTGTTGAATCTTTTTTAATCAATACAATTGCATTTGATTTTACAAATCGGCAAATATTAAATGCAAAAATTAAGTTTTTTAATGTCTTAAAATTAGGCTTTTTCTTTGATACCACTTTAAAATCTTTAGGAGAAAAAGTATTAGTATCAGAAGATTGTAATAGAATTGAACCAAAATTAGATACTATATTTTGTAAATTATTTAATTTTAAATGATTGGCATCAATTACTCGTAGATTTTTTTTTTTTTTTAAAACTTTTAAAGCCTCATTTTCAATTCCATTTCCAATTACCACTTCCAAAAATAATTTATTTAATTCAATAGCTAATTTTTTGTTAATTTTAAAATTACATGAAACAATTCCTCCAAATGCACTTATTGGGTCACAATCTAAAGCCAGTTTATAGCTTTTAAGATTATTCTTATTTATAGAAACACCACATGGATTTGTATGTTTTACAATTACTGTTCCAGTGTTTTTAGGAAGTGATTTAGAAATTATTAAAGCTGAAAATATGTCATTATAATTATTATAACTAAGCTGTTTTCCATGTAATTGTTTAATATTAAGCTTTATTGATTTTGAATAAATAGCAGCTTCTTGGTGAGGATTTTCACCATATCTTAATTTTTCAATAAGATTTCCAATAATTATTTTTTTTTGAGGAAATAAATTTTTTGATTTTTTATTGAAATAATTTGAAATCAAAGCATCGTAATAAGCTGTTTCATTAAAGGCTTCTTCCGACATTTTTTGCCTAAAGTCCAAAGAAGTTGACCCATTGTTGTGATTTAATTCTTTTATTAATTCATTATACTGTTTGGGTTTAATAATGACTGTAACATCTTTATAATTTTTTGCAGCAGCACGAACCATAGTAGGTCCACCAACATCGATATTTTCAATTATTTTATTATGGTTGTTAGTACTTTCTAAAGTTTTTTCAAAAGGGTAAAAGTTAACTATTACTAAATCTATTTTTTCAAAATTATTTTTTATTAGATCTTTTTGATGGGATTTATTATTTCTTTTACTCAAAATTCCAGCGTGAATTTTTGGATGCAATGTTTTTACACGTCCACCCAATATTTCAGGCGAACCAGTATATTTAGAAATCTCCAGACATTTAAAGCCTAATTTTTTTATTTCTTTATATGTTCCTCCAGAGCTAATTAATTGGATTTTAAATTTTGTAAGATATTTTAAAAGCAAATAAATGTTTTCTTTATTAGAAATTGAAATAAGTGCTTTTTTAATTTTTTTCATTAAATTTTAATTATTTCCCATTTAATAACCTGATCTTCATTCTGAGTTACTCCTAAAACGCAAATATTTTGATTTTCAGTGAAAGAATTTTTTTTACCGAAATATAGTCCAGTTTCAATATCAATTATATGATTTTTGCAAAAAAATCTCCATCCCGAATTACTCATCTCAATTAAAATTGATTTTTCTTCTTGAGTTTTAGTTATTTTTACTCCCGGTTCAAAATGAAAACGAATTTCAAAATTACTACTTTTGAACTTTCTTTTTTTTAATAATTTATCTTCACCAACGAATTTGTTTGCTTCAGGAAAAAACTCTATTTTTCGATCATGTATCATGCCATATTTTTTTAAGTACCCATCATGCGATCCATGTATGCTCCAATAATTTTTTTCTGCAATAATAGATTTTTTTAAAATCTTTAATCCTTTTTCTACAATTAATATTCCATCTGAATTTTTTTTCATTTTCGATGAAGATTGATTATCTAATATTAAAGTAGAATGTGTAGCAGTTGATTTTGATATAGGGTTAAGTTGATGTTTATAATCTTGAAAATAGCCTGAATTAGAAATCAATTTTTTACCGTTAAAAATAATTTCAAATGATAATGCTCCTGATTGATAATCAATGCTATATTTTTTTTCTGGAGATGGTCCAAGATCAACTGCTAGCAAAACATTTTTATTTTTCAAAACAACATACCCTCCATGTTCGTTGTTTTCATTATTAAATTTATAACCATGAAATTTTAAATACTTATCGAATTCAGCATTATCTGTCCCATGATTACCATTGAAAAGCAAACTTTTGTTACTACTTTGCCAGGTAAAATTATATGATTGACCTAGGTAATAAATAATTTCATCTAAATACTCTGGAATTTCATTTTGAGATTCTTTTAACCATTCTCTAATTAGAATAAAATATTTTAGATAAAATATAAGTTGTCTTAAATTTCTAGATTTTGGGAAACCTTCTGAATCGAATGAAAAATTTATAATTTTTTTTAATAATCTTAATCCGTAATTAAGATATCTTTCTTTATCTTTATAAGAAAGTCCTGTCAAAATTATAGCGGCACAGCCTATCATTTTGTCATCGACCCATGCAGATCTATTTATTTCATTTATCAAGTGATTAGCCTGTTTTTTTATATTGTTATTAAATTTATTTTTATAATTTTGGTTACTATCTTCGTAAGTTAATTTTGAATTAGAAATCCATGAAATTATTCTTTTAGATAAAATATCTATGTCCCAATTTTTAGGATTATAATTTTGATTGTTTTCTATCCAATTTAAAATTATAGATTGTGTTATTTTTTTTGATGATTTTAAATCAAGACTTAATAACCAAAAGAAACTATGTAATTTTCTGTAATCTTTTTCATTAATTTCATCATTTGTCCAAATTAAATTTATGTAAAAATCTTCAATTTTATTCTTTTTCTTTTCATATTTTATTAAGCAGTCAAGCAAATTTGGACTTGGTTTATACTCTAAACTTTTATGATCTATTTTTGAAATTTTTTTATTATAAAGATTTGAGCTAAGATAAATTTTTCTTATTTTGTTAATTATATAAAAAAAAAATTCATTTATATAATATAAAGAACTTTTCAAAATCATTACTTTAAATCAATTTAAGAGAATCAATATTTTTTTTAATATCTCCATTATTTTCTTTAAATATTGTTGTACCAGAAACCAAAATATTTGCTCCTGCTGCAATTACTAATTTTGAATTATCAAAGTTAATGCCTCCATCAACCTCAATATCAAATTTTATATTTTGTTTTTTTTTGATATTATTGAGTTCTTTAATTTTATTTACTACTTCAGGAATAAATTTTTGTCCTCCAAAACCAGGATAAACACTCATAATCAAAACAAGATCTATTGAAGATAAATTTTTTTTAATGGCGTCAATTGGAGTATCTGGATTAAGTGATAAACCAATTTTTTTATTTAATTTTTTTATTAAATTGATAGAAGATTCTAAATTATTAGTTGTTTCAGGGTGTATTGTAATTATATCTGCACCTGCTCTAGCATAATCTTCAATATATTTGTGAACAGGTGTTATCATTAGATGAACATCAAAAGGTAAAGTTGAATAACTTCTTAGCGCTTTAATAACTGGTGGTCCTATAGTTAAGTTTGGAACAAAATGACCATCCATTACATCTACATGAATCATATCTGCTCCTGCTTTTTCTAATTTATTAATTTCAGAACCTAATTGACCAAAATCAGCAGAAAGTATTGATGGAGCAATTTTAATAGAACTCATAAGAATTTTATATTTTTATATTTGAATTATGTCAAAAAAAAAGAAGGGCGGAAATTTCCGCCCTTCTTGATAAAATTGTTAATTTGAAAATCTTACTTATCTTGCAGTGTCTCCAATATCTTCTACTAGAGCACTTACTGATTTTCTAGGCATAGTAGACATTTCCATTTTGTAAGCTAAGAACCACATCATTCCAGTACCTAATAACCAGAATAATATTTGCCAAGCCCAAATTGATGGAATTCCAAATGTCCATGTAGTGATATCACCTGGTACACCAAAGATATCATTTCCTATAACAGCCCCTGGTCCAATTCCAAAGAACAACCAAGCAATAGTTATAATCCAAGCCGCAGGCTTAAGACTTTGCTTGCTTGCTGAAAGGCCAGCATGTTCTGTTAAGAAGTCATGGTATTTTTGTCTATGAGCACGATCTCTAGAGTTTTGTGTATATGCAGAAACTGGCAAGCACACTATTAGTTGAACGAACATACCCCAGAATGCAGAGTGCATTGTCCAAGGCCATCTTCCCCAAGGAAGAGTATCACCAAATAATTGTTGGCCAATACTTTCTGTTAACATTACACCTATTATTCCTGCTAACAGACCCCAAGATACTCCTTGTCTAGTTAACCATGGGAAATAACAAACAGAAGCTAGTGGCACCCACATTTGGAAACCAAATGCTACTGCTAATCCTCCCAATAGAACTAGTGCATCTTTTGAGAATGTTGCAACCATTAAAGCTGCACCTACAACTACTACAACGCAAATACGACCCACCATTTTTTGTTCT
>CAJWDL010000026.1 GCA_913030805.1 uncultured Candidatus Pelagibacter sp.
TTCATTCTAGTTCCTTTTTTTATTTCTTCTTTTACATAAGGAATTAATTTTTCTATTACTTCCTGTCTTGTAGGCACATTTTCGTTTTTAAATATTTCTTTTTCAACATCTGCCAAAAAATAAGGTGAATGATAAGCGGATCTACCTATCATTGTTCCATCTACTTTAGTTAAGTGTTCTTTTATTTGTTCTATCGAAGTTATTCCTCCATTTATAATTATTTCTTTATCTTTAAAATCTTCTTTTAATTTATAAACAACGTCATAGTTTAAGGGTGGAATATTTAAATTTTGTTTTGGAGTAAATTTTTTTAAAATTGCTTTTCTTGCGTGAACAATAAAAGTTTTTATACCTATGTTTTTTAATGTATTTATAAAATTGTATAAATTCTTATAATCCTCAACATCATCGTAACCTATTCTTGTTTTTACAGTAACTGGTAACTTGGTTGCTGATAGCATATTGCTCAAACAATCTGCCACTAAGTTTGGTTCTTTCATTAAACAAGCACCAAATTTATTTTTTTGAACTTTTTTACTAGGACATCCTAGATTCAAATTGATCTCATCGTAGCCAAAATCTTCTCCCAATTTGGAAGCATTTGCTAACAATTTTGGCGATGATCCACCTAACTGCAAAGCTAAAGGTTTTTCATTTATATTAAATGCTAAAAGTTTTTTTTTATCTCCTCTGTCTATTGCTTCAGAAACAATCATTTCAGTGTAGAGAAGAGTATTTTTACTGATTAATCTTAAAAAATATCTTTCATGACGATCTGTACAATCCATCATGGGAGCGACTGATACTTTTCTTTGCATAATATAAGATTATTATATTATTTTATTAATTATTTGTAGAGTTCTTATCCGTTTCTTCAGAACTGGCCACTTCTTCTTCTTCTTTAAGGTTATCTAAAGAAACTTCCTCATCTTGATCTTCTGATGATTCTTCTGTAGGTGTGGTAGCTATTGATTGGTCTTCGCTCGAATTTTTTAACTCAGCAAGGTCTTCTTGTGATACTTGAATTTTTTCAGGAATTTTTCTAGCTCTCTTTGAAGGTAAAATAGGTATTCCGCTTTTTGAAATCTCACCTTTATAAAGGTTCTCAAAATTGTCGCCAATTTCATCATCGTCTTCTGATGTGTCGTCAATTTGTTCTACATGTTTTCTAAGCTTATATACTGCGCTTTCTATTAGATCTGAAGTTTTAATATTTTCATCTGCAATTTCTCTTAATGCGATAACTGTATTTTTATCATTATCTCTATCTAAAGTAGGCTCTATTCCTGAATTAAGCTGAGTAGCTCTTTCTTTTGCAACCAATACTAATTCATATGGACTATCTACTTTATCGATACAATCTTCAACGGTAACTCTTGCCATGCGGGTTATTTATACTTGGAAAACTATAAAATCAAGTGATTTCTATATTTTTATAGGGTTTAAGTTTTTTCTTATAAAAAACAAAGAAATTATTGAAATAGAAATATAAGTTGCCGAAACTAAAGAAATTTGCTCTATAGAAAAGCCTGCATCTATTAGAATTCCAAATATAGCCGTTCCAAAAGCAGTAGCAAAAACCATTAATGCGGTAGTAAGTGCTTTTATAGACCCTATATATTTTACTCCATATATTTCAGCCCAAGTTGAAGACCCAAGAACATTACAAAGTCCATTGGTAATACCAACTAGTCCAAAAAACACAAATGAGGAAAAAGATTTATCAAAATAAAACAATACCATTGCTGCAAAAAACAAAGGAATATTCATGTAAATTAAAATTTTTCTACTAGTAAATTTATCTATTAAAAAGCCCGAAAAAATTAATGTAACAACAGAAAGTATAGAGTAAGACATAAAGGATTGTGCTATTACATAAGGTCCCCAGTTTTTTGAAGAAAGTATAAACGATTGGTAAACAAAAGTTCCTGTCGCAATAGAAGGCATTGCCAGCATATTGACACATATAATATAAAATCTATAATCTTTTATAACTTCAGTTCTTTTCCATTGTTTAAAATTATTATCAGTAATAGTGTTATCTTTTGTTTTTTCTCTTGAATCAAAATTAAGATTTTTTACTAAAATAAAAGAAGTTAAAGGTAAAAAAATTAATACAATAATTGAAATTATTATCCAAATATTTTTCCAATCTGTAATAGACAAAAGATAAATCATTAGCACTGGTAAAATAAATTCTGCGGCTGATAATCCAAACCATCCAGTGCTTAAAGCCTTGCCTCTTGATTTTGTAAAATATCTAGAAATTGTTGTGGTTGCTGTATGAGACATCATGCCTTGGCCTGAAAATCTCATTAAAAAAATTGCTATAAATAAAAATAATATTGATGAAATCTTAGAAAAAAAGAAACAAGAAAATGCAAGTAATAGAATAACAAAAAGAGCAAATTTAGAAATATCTATATCATCAATTTTTTTTCCTACCCAAATTAATAAAAAACTACTTGCTAGAGTGGCTGACGCATAAATTGAGCCAAATTGTCCATGAGTGATGGATAGTTCATTTCTTATACTTGGATTAAATATTCCTAAAAAAAAACTCTGTCCAAAACTAGAAAAAAATGTAAAAATAAAGCCAAATATAATTATTTTTAAACTTAAACTTTTAAACATTTTTTTTTATGACTTGTAAAGTTGCTTTCATTGGTCTTGGTGTTATGGGATATCCAATGGCTGGATATATATCAAAAGCTGGTCACAATGTAACTGTTTTTAATCGAACAACATCAAAAGCTGATAAATGGCTAAAAGAATATAAAGGCTCTAAAGCTGATACTCCTGCAAAAGCTGCTAGAGATGCTGATTTTGTTTTTACATGTGTCGGTAACGATAATGATCTAAGAGAAGTAACTTTTGGTGATAATGGAATTTTTAAAACAATTAAAAAAAGTGCGGTTTACATCGACAATACAACTGCTTCCGCAAAAATTGCTAGAGAAATTTATGATTATTCAAAAAAAAATAATTTTGGTTTTTTAGATGCACCCGTATCTGGTGGCCAAGCTGGAGCTGAAAATGGTGCGTTAACTGTCATGATCGGGGGTGAACAAGAAAGTTTTGATAAAGCCAAAGATATTATTGATTGTTACAGTAAAAAAATGAAATTACTTGGCAAAGCAGGAAACGGTCAGCTAGCTAAAATGGTAAATCAAATATGCATAGCAGGCCTTGTTCAAGCACTTTCGGAAGGAATTAACTTTGGATTAAATGCAGGTCTAAATATGGAAGATGTTATTGAAGTAATTTCCAAAGGAGCAGCTCAATCTTGGCAAATGGATAATAGATATAAAACTATGACAGAGGATAAATTTGAGTTTGGATTTGCTGTAGATTGGATGAGAAAAGATTTAAAGATAGCTTTAGATGAAGCAAAAAAGAATAATTCTTTATTACCTATTACTGAAATAGTAGATCAATACTATGGTAATGTACAAAAACTAGGTGGTAGCAGATGGGATACCTCAAGTTTAATTAAAAGATTGAGAAAATAAGGTCGTATGCAATTTAAAAAATTAATTTAGAATATTTTTTCCAATTATTTTGATAGCGAATTGCGTTTTCCAAAACTGATTTAACCTCTTCTTCAGTAACTTTTCTTATAACTTTTCCTGGTGCACCAACTACCAAAGAATTATCTGGAATATCTTTGTTTTCAGTAATTAAAGTTTTTGCTCCAATAATGCAATTTTTTCCAATATTTGCGTTATTTAAAATAACAGCTCCAATTCCAATTAAACTATTGTCCTCAATTGTACAGCCATGAAGCATTACTAAATGTCCAACTGTTACATTTTTTCCTATCTTTAGTGGATATCCAGGATCAGTGTGAAGCACACTTCCATCTTGAATATTTGATCCTTCTCCAATGTGAATGTTTTCAATATCGCCCCTTATAGTTGCATTAAACCAAACACTTGTATTTTTTTCCAAAGTAACATTGCCTATAACCACAGCATTTGGTGCTATCCAATTTTCGCCAAAATTTTTTGGTTTTTTATCTTTTAAATCGTACAACATAATTTATATAATCTTTTAACATGACACTTTTAAAAACACCAATCTGTGAATTTGGCAAAAAAGCGGAAAACTTTAAACTAAAATCTACTGACAACAAAATTATAGATTTGAATGATGTAAAAGGAAAAAATGGAACTTTAATAATGTTTATATGTAATCATTGTCCTTATGTTGTCGCTACTATTGAAGATATAGTTAAAACAACTAACGAGTTAAAAAATAATGATATTAAATCAATTGCAATTATGTCAAATGATCCAACAGAACATCCAGAAGATTCTTTTGAAAATATGATTGAATTTGCTAAAAAATATAATTTTAATTTTCCGTACGTTATTGATGAAGATCAATCAGTAGCAAAAAAATATGATGCCGTTTGTACACCTGACTTTTTTGGATTTAATTCAAATTTGGAACTCCAATACAGAGGTAGAATTTATGAAATTAATAACCGAGTAAGAGTTAAAGACAGTAAAAATGAACTTTTAGAGTCCATGATTAATATTGCAAAAACTAGTAAAGGACCTGAAATACAATCTCCTAGTATGGGATGCAGTATAAAATGGTTTAAATAAATCAGTGTATTTAATTATTACAAGATCTTTCCCTCCCGAATTAGGAGGTATGCAAAATTTAATGTGGGGACTGGCAAATTCAATTTCAAAATATAACTTAATAAAAGTATTTGCAGATTATCAAGAAAATCACCAAGAATTCGATGGTAAAGTTTCATTTTCCATTGAAAGAATCGGTGGAGCAAAATTATTAAGAAAATATAGAAAAGCATATTTAATAAATGAGTTTATTAAAAAAAATAAAAAAATTGAATGTATAATTGCTGACCATTGGAAAAGTTTAGAGTTAATAAAATCAAATAAAAAAAAAATTTGCTTAATTCATTCAAAAGAAATTAATCATAACAAAGGAAGTAGGTTAAATAATAGAGTTTTAAATGTTTTAAACAATGTTGATCATATTGTTTCAAATTCAGAATATACAAAAAATCTAGCAATACAAAATGGTGTGAATTCTGAAAAAATTATTGTAATAAATCCAGGAGTTTATCCTGCTAGATTAATTGATAAAAAAATTTTAGATAAAGCAGATTATCTGCTTAAAAATAAGAAACCAAGATTAATCACTGTTTCAAGATTAGATAAACGTAAAAATCACGAAAAAATTATTATGGCTTTAAGAAATTTAAAACAAATTTATCCTGATATAATTTATACTTGTATTGGTTTTGGTGAAGAAGAAAGAAATATTAAAAAATTAGTTAAAGAATTAAATTTAGAAGAACAAGTATTATTTTTAAGAAATATTTCTCAAGACTTAAAAAATGCATTAGTTGCTAAATCAAATATATTTGTCATGCCTTCTATTATTTATAAAAAATCAGTTGAAGGATTTGGTATTGCATATGTAGAGGCAGCCCAATATGGAATACCGTCCATTGGAGGGAGGGATGGCGGCGCTGCTGATGCAATTATTAATTACAAAACTGGCTTAATTGTAGATGGAAATAATTTAGATGCAGTTTATTCTGCAATTAACAAATTATTAGATGAAAATAAATTTATTGAATTTGGTAAAGCGGCAAAAGAAAACTCTGCTAATTTTCATTGGGATAAGGTAATCCAAAAATATATAAAAATTCTTAATTAATAATATTATTTCATTTTTTAAAACTTTTATAAGCTACCAGATCAGAATATTAATTTTTGTTTATTAATTTTAGGAGCATCGGTTGGGTGTCGTTTTGCTGATAAATCTTTAAATGAAGTAATAAGAAATACAGCGCATAGTTTTGTTGCAACAGCCCTTTTGGTAATTCTTGGAATAATTGCTGCTATTGTTGATGGTTATTTTGTTGATAATAATTTTTTAACTCTTTTACTTTCTTATTGTCCTAGTGGAATCTATGAAGTTGCGGTAATTGCTATAGCATTTAATCTAGATCCAAACTTTGTTGCATTTCATCATATTATTAGATTGCTATTAATTTT
>CAJWDL010000027.1 GCA_913030805.1 uncultured Candidatus Pelagibacter sp.
ATATTTATTACATTGTCATTTATTTTAGATAGATTATTAAAACTTCCAAAAGTAATAAATCCATTTTTCAGAGCAGGGGAAGAGTTTTCTTTCTTAATTTCAAAAGCTGGCTTGCTAAGGCAAGACCAAATATTTGGCAATTGTAAAATATTTTCTGTAAATTGGTTTTTATTTTCCAAAGGTGTAACGTATTGATCTCCTATAATATAATCTATTTCTTTAAGACCAGTAGTCGCATTGTAACCTAACCAGGTTACCTGGATAGGGGCAGGTTTATTTATGAAAATCGGCAATCTATTTTTTTTAGTATGGCCAGACATATCAAATAAAATATGTATTCCGTTTTCTCTTATTAAATTTATTACCTTTAAGTCATTTTTATCTTCAATATTATACAAGATATCAAAATGTTTTTTTAGTTTTTCGGTTAAGTCGTCGGTTTCTGTTGAATTGTGATATGCAACTAGCTTAATATTTTTTTTTTTTAAATATTTTAAGGTATCAATTAAATAATAACCAACAGGATGATTTCTTAAATCTGCAGAAACAAAACCCACAGTAAGTTTTTTTGGATTAATGTTATATTTGTATGGAATGCATAATTGATCGTCAATTTTTTTTAAATTAAGTCCAAATTTTTTTGCCTCTTCGATATAATAATTGTCATCATATTTGGTAAGATAATTTAAATTAAACAGATAATTACTGTAGGCTCTATTATTTTTTTGATTAACTATTACTGCCTTCTGAAAATTTTCAACACATTCCTCTATTTTGCCAAGTTTTTTTAGCAAGATTCCCAAATTATAATAAGCTTCTGAATAGTTTGATTTTAATTTTATAGCTTTTTTGTAAAATTTATATGCTTCCTCATAGTTGCCCAAATCTTGTAATATTGCGGCAATATTATTATGTGCATCTGCAAATTTAGGGTTCAGTTCAATTGCTTTTTTTGAATATAGCAAGGCCTCATCTAGCTTATTAAGAGATTTTAAAACTACACCTAAATTATTATAAGCTAGTGAAAAATCGGGCTTTAACTCCAATGTTTTTTTATAATTTTTTACTGCTTCTTCAAATAAGCCAAGTTTTTGAAAAGCGATGCCCAAGTTGTTATAACCTTCAGCATAATCAGGATTTATTTCAACAGATTTTTTATGATGGTTAATAGCAACCTCTAGCTCATCTTGAGCTGCGCAAACTGCTCCCAAAACATTAAATAAAACAAAAGATTTTGGGAACTTTTTTATATAATTTTCTATTTTTATTTTTGCTTTATCAAGCTTACCTGACTTAAATAAATTTAAAACCTCATCTATTGTTTGTTGATCGGGTTGAGTTTCACTTTTTTGTTCCATACACAAATTAATTTAAAGGAGGTAATTTAAATTGGTTTTCGTCAATATTTATATTTTTTTCTAAATTATTAATTTGAAAGACAACCTCTTTTTGGTAAACATCTATAGTTTTCCATCCTGCTAAATCATAAGTTTTGCTATTAAAAAAAATACTTAATATTTTTTTTTTAGTTCCCACTAAAAATTCTATTGTATTATTATTTATTTTTGGTTCTAAATTTTTAATTCTAGTTAATATAAATTCTTTATCGAGAATATATTCGAGTGGTGTGGTTTTTAATGGATAAATATAAGTTTTGTTATATCTATTATTTTTAATTACCAAGGCTTTACCATTTGAAACCATTTCTTTTTTATCCTTATTATCATAAAGGCAGTAAATTAACTTTGGATATTTGATATAACATTTTCCTGATTCAATTTTATCTGCAATTTTTTGTTGAAATTTAAAAGAAATATTATTTATTTTATTAAAATTATTTATAATTTTTTCTTTAGGTGATGAAAAAGATTTTTGCTCGAAAAGGATTAAAACTATTAAAAAAAATAATATTCTTTTAATCAACCTAAACCTACAGAATTTCTCTTTTTCCTACATGATTTGCTTTGCTGACTATTCCATCATCTTCCATCATATCGATTATTCTTGCGGCTCTATTATAACCAATCTGTAATTTTCTCTGTAAAAAAGAAGTAGAAGCTTTTCCTTCAGATTTTACTAATTCAATTGCATTCTTATATAATTGATCTCTTTTTTCATTCTCAATAGAGGTTTGATCATAATTTTTCTCCTCAACAAAACTCATTATTTCATCAACATAATCAGGTTCTTCTTGTGATCTTAGAAAGCTATTAATTTTTTCTATTTCATTTTCAGAAACATATGGCGCATGAATCCTCATAATTCTGTTAGCAGATGACATAAATAACATGTCACCCTTTCCTAATAATTGCTCTGCTCCTTGTTCGCCAAGAATTGTTCTACTGTCTATTTTTGAGCTAACTTGGAAAGAAATTCGTGTTGGAAAATTTGCTTTAATTGTTCCAGTAATTACATCAACGCTAGGTCTTTGTGTTGCCATTATAAGATGGATTCCTGCAGCTCTAGCCATTTGAGAAAGTTTTTGAACATAATTTTCAATTTCTTTTCCAGCCACCAACATTAAATCTGACATTTCATCAACAATCACGACTATATAAGGCATAACTATTTTATTATTATTATTGTAACCTTCGATATTTTTGACTCCTTCCTTGGTCATTAACTTGTATCTGCTTTCCATTTCTTTAACGACCCATCCAAGAGCTGATGTCGCTTTTTTTGCTTCTGTAATTACAGGGCATAGTAGGTGGGGTATTCCTTCATAAGTTGATAATTCCAACATTTTGGGATCAATTAATATAAGTTTACATTTTTCTGGTGTTAGTTTGTATAAAAGTGACAATATAATGGTATTAATACAAACTGATTTACCCGATCCTGTGGTGCCGGCGATTAATAAGTGCAGCATATCAGTTAAATCACTTACAATCGGCAGTCCCGAGATGCTTTTTCCTAATGCAATAGGCAAATTAATTTCTCTTTTTTTAAATTTTTCGTCAGAAATAATTTCATTTAAAAAAACTTCTTGTCTGATTTGATTGGGAATTTCAATTCCTACCGTGTTTTTTCCAGGTATTGTAGCAACTCTTGTAGAAAGTGAGCTTGTGTTTCTGGCAATGTCGTCGGAGAGATTAATTATTTTAGAAACTCTTATTCCCGGAGCAGGTTCAAACTCATATAAAGTTACAACAGGACCATGGCTAATTTTTTTAATCTTTCCCTCAACATCAAAATCCGAAAAGATTTTTTCTAAAAGTCCAGGATTAGCATGTCCACTATTTGAGTTTTCAAATTTTGAATCACTTTTTGAAGGTTTTTTTAAATATTCAATAGAAGGTAACTTGAATTTTTTTATATTAATATTTGTTTCAACTTTTTTAAATGGTAGGTTAGGTTGAGTGGTTTCGGCTTCAATATCTTCATCAATTTTTTTTTCCAAATTTACTTTGATTTCGGAATCAAAATTTTTTTGTTTAAATTTTGAAGAAGAGAATTTCATCACAAAAAATAAAATTGATTTCATTGATCTAAAAAAAACTTTGATCCTAAATTGGATGCTTAATAAGAAGAAAATTATTGTTAAACTCAATAGAAGAAAAAAAATTATATTTTGATCAACTGATCCATTAAGGCTATAAATAAATTCTTTTATATTACGACCAACAAATCCCCCACTTCCATTTATGATTAACCAGAAAGAATCATCTTTATAAATACTTGTGACCGTTGAACCAGAAATAATATAAATTATTGAATAAAATAAATTTGATAAAATATTTTCTAGCTTTTTATATCTAATTATTAATATACCTGTAAAAAAAATAGTGACACAAAATAAAAATGAAATTATTCCAAATGATTGTAAAAATAGATCTGATGTGAAGCTTCCATAAAATCCAAATAAATTTTGTATTTTTGTTTTTTCTGGAAATATAAAATTTGGATCTTCGGGTGTGTAAGTAGACAAGGATAGTAAAAGAAAAATAGATAATAAAACTGTTAATGAACCAATAATTTCAATAATTCTTTTATTAAAAAAACTAAATATTTTTGAATAATTTGCTGATTGCATACTATCAATTCGAATTTATAGCTTTGTACCACTTATTCAATATTGTTAAAATTCTTAATAAATTGCTTAACTTTCAAAGAAAGCTTGACCTTAAATAAAGGTTAATTAATAATGCTTTTTTTATAAGGCGGGAGTAGCTCAGTGGTAGAGCGAAACGTTGCCAACGTTTAGGTCGAGGGTTCAATTCCCTTCTCCCGCTCCAAAACTCTCGTCGTTACTCACTTTTTGATTTTGGATTGTCAGACAATTGTCAGACAATTTTTTGACTACTTTTCCTACTTTTTCATGACAGGAAATTTGCCTTTACAAAGATTTAAAATTAAAATTTTTGTAAATCGGATATCTCTCATTGTGTTTCTAATTTGACTTTCATAATCTTTCATAGTTTTTGCACTGCCACTATGTTTTGTTTTTCTAACAACCTTAATTAAAGATTCTTTGTAAATCTGATTCATATAATGAGAATAAACATCTAAAGTCGTAAAATTATTTTTCTTGGTTTGGAACAATCTAAAAATATGGAACAATCTTTTAAGAACATTATCTTTTGCCCCTTCAATAGCGATTTCTGCCTTATGCCTTGAAGTGCCTAGTTTTCTACGACCTTTTCTATACTTCACTTCTTGCTGTTCAAGGAAATTTCTAATGTCTGAAAGTTTTTGCCTTTGTGATAATGATTTTGGCAAGGCAACTACATCATACTTTTCCAAATCAATATTGTTCAAATTATTTACTTGTTTAGTTTTTGGTTCTAAAAAAAGGGGTCTATATTTTTGCCAAAAATAACCATCAAAAAATGCCCTTGTATCTCTATAAAAATTCTTAATATCAAATCTTAAAAACTTTGGCGATTTCGGAAGGGTTTTTACATTAATCTTTTTATACCAATGATGTGAAGTATTGAACTTTATTGGATACTTTTTACCAAACAAATCAAACTTCACTTTCTTATCTTCTAATTCTTTTGTTATTTTTAGAAACAGG
>CAJWDL010000028.1 GCA_913030805.1 uncultured Candidatus Pelagibacter sp.
TTGTTTAACAGCAGATTTATATTTGCTTTTTCTTATTCTATTTAATGAAGCTTGTGTTCGTGTTCTTTTCACACGTCGTATGGCTGATTTAGTATTTGGCATAAAAAAGTGAATATATATCTTTTTGACTTATATCGGTCAATAAAATTTAACCTTGGCACTTATTGCAGTAAAAAGATGATCTATTAGATATTTGAATTTTTTTTATTTTACCTTTACACGAAATACGAGAACAATTTTTATTTTCTCGTCCATATACGTAGAAAAATTGCTGAAAAGCACCACTTTTTCCAAGTGTATCTTTAAAATCTCTAATTGAAGAACCACCCTTAGAAATTGAAAATCTTAAAATCTTTTTTATATCAAAAATTAGGTTTTTTATTTCATTTAAACTTAAGCTGTTACATAATCTTAAAGGTCTAATCCTTGACATAAATAAAGCTTCATTTGCATAAATATTACCTAAACCGCTTATAAAAGTTTGATCCATTAATAAATTTTTAATATTTTTTTTTCTTTTTTGAACAAATGTTTTAAAATATTTTATATTAAATGCCTTACTAAAAGGTTCCAAACCAAGTTTTTTTAAAAATTTAATTCTATTTATTTCGGTAGTATTATATAGTTTAAAAAAACCAAATCTCCTAACATCATTGTAAACTAATACCAAATCGTTATTTAATTTAAAATAAATATGATTGTGTTTATGCAGTACATTTAAATCATAATAAAAACTTGTTTTAAAAATTTCATTATCACGTCCTCTAATTATTAATAATTTTCCACTCATACCAAGATGTGCTAAAAGAATTTTTTTTTCAAAATAAAAAATTAGATATTTAGATCTTCTTGATATCTTTAAAATTTTTTCACCAATTAAGCTTTTACAAAACGTAGGTGGTATTTTATAACGTAAATTCTTATTATTAATTTTAATATCGATAATTTTTGCTTTATTTATCATTTTAAATAAAGATCTTTTAACAATTTCTATTTCAGGAAGTTCCGGCATAAATAAATTATATATATTGTGAAAAAACTTAACATATGATCTATTAATTTAAATGAAAACTCATCATAAAAATAGCGAAAGGCTTGTTACTAAAGTTTTTCAAGATGTTTTTGATAAATATGATCTTATGAATGATCTAATGTCTTTAGGAATTCATAGACTCTGGAAAAAAAACTTTATCAATTGGTTAAATCCTCAAAAAAATACAACCTTAGTTGATGTTGCGTCTGGCACAGGTGACATTGCAAAATTATACTTAAATAAAATTAATTATAAAGGTCACGTGTGTTGTGTGGATGAAAGCAAAGAAATGCTTAATATAAATAGAGAAAAGTTAAAAGGAAATATAAACGTTAAATGGTTTTGTAGTAACGCTGAAAAATTACCTTTTAAAAATAATTATTTTGACTACTATACAATTAGTTTTGGTATTAGAAATATTAATAATATAAATAACGCACTTAAAGAAGCTTATCGTGTTTTAAAACCTGGTGGTAGATTTTTATGTCTAGAATTTGCAAAAGTAGAAAATGAAATTTTAAATAAATTATATAAAACTTACTCAAAATCGATACCTCAACTTGGAAAATTTATAGTAGGAAAATCAGGACCTTATGAATATTTGATTAACAGCATAGAAAAATTTTATTCTCAAGAAAAGTTTTTTCAACAAATTAAAAAACAGAATTTTATAAACGTATCCTATAGAAATTTAAGCGGTGGAATTGTAGCAATTCATTCAGCCTGGAAAGTTTAAATGTTTAAAAAATTGTTAATGCTATTTAAAATTGGGAGGAAGCTAGCAACTTCCGGTGCGCTTTCATCTGTTTATGAAATTTATAATCCACCAATTACAATCAAAATACTTTTTTTTGTAATTGGTTTTAATTTTGAAAATAAAAAAAACGATAATAATTTATCTCCTGGAAAAAAATTATGCAATGCACTTCAAGAAATGGGTACAACTTTCATAAAATTAGGTCAATTTTTATCAACCAGACCTGATATAATTGGAGAAAACATTTCAAAAGAATTAGAAAAACTTCAAGATAAACTGCCTCCTTTTGATTTAACTATAGCTAAAAATATACTAAGAAAAGAATTCGGTAATGAAAATTTTAAGCAAATTGAAAATATTTCTGATTCCGTTGCGGCAGCTTCAATAGCACAAGTACATTTTGCAAACATTAATGTTTCTGGTCAAAAAAAGAACGTGGCTATTAAAATATTGAGACCAAATATAGAGAAGGTATTTAATGAAGAGTTAGATGCTTTGATGTTTTTAGCTTACATTGTTGAAAGTCTTATTAAAAAAACTAAGAGATTAAAATTAGTTGAAGTTGTCCAATTATTACGTGAGATTACAAATGTTGAGATGGACTTTAGATTTGAAGCCGCAGCAGCAAGCGAACTTTATGAAAATACTAAAAATGATTTTGGTTTTAATGTTCCTAAAATTTATTGGAATCAAACTAGTAAAAATGTTCTTTGTTTGGATCAAGTAGATGGAATTTCGATAAGAGAAGTTGAAAATTTAAAATTACAGAATATTGACACAAAGAAATTGGCACAGAATATAATTCAACATTTTTTACGACATGCTATCAGAGATGGTTTTTTTCATGCTGATATGCATCAAGGAAATTTGTTTGTCAAAAAAGATGGTAGCATTGTACCTGTTGATTTCGGAATAATGGGCAGGCTAGACAAAAAAAACAGAAAATATCTAGCAGAAATACTTTATGGATTTATTAAAAGAGATTATCAAAAAGTGTCCGAAGTACATTTTATTGCAGGATTAGTTTCAAAGGAATTCTCTAAAGAAGAATTTGCACAATCTTTACGTTCAATAGGTGAACCAATTTTTGGACAATCTTCTAAAAATATATCTGGTGGCAAATTATTAGCTCAACTTTTTGAAAATACAGAAAAATTTAAAATGCAAACTCAAATACAATTATTACTTTTACAAAAAACTATGGTTGTCGTTGAAGGAGTTGCTAGAAAACTTGATCCTGATACAAATATATGGAATATATCACGACCAATACTAGAAAATTGGTTAAAAGAAATTAAAGATCCAATTAATAAAGCTAGTGATGCTGTAAGTGAAGCTTCAGAAGTGCTTAAAAGATTACCAGATTTACCCATTATTATGGATAGAGCAAATGAAGTTATGACTTTAATGGCTAAAGGAAAATTTAACCCAAACACTTTAGCATATCGTAGTCTAAGAGAAGAAGAGTTAAAGCTAGAGTTAATGCGCAACAAGATATTGGGAGGAGTTTTAGTCCTTGTAATTTTTGTTCTCATAGTATTCAAATAAGAAATTTATGGATAAATTGTTTAATAAGAAAAAAATTATTTTGATTATTGGCGGAGGAATTGCTGCATATAAATCTCTTGATTTAATTCGTTTATTTAAAAAACAAAATTGCAAAATAAAAGTTGTGATAACAGAATCTGGAAAAAAATTTGTTACTCCTTTATCAGTTGCATCACTATCTCAAAATAAAGTCTATCAAGATATTTTTGATAGCGAAAAAGAAGCTGAAATGGATCACATATCATTATCTAGATGGTCTGATATAATTTTATTTGCTCCGGCCACTGCAAACTCAATAGCTAAACTTGCTTCGGGAAAAGCTGACGATCTAGCATCTACTCTCATATTAGCTTCGAACAAACAAATAATATTAGCTCCTGCAATGAATGTTAGAATGTGGCTTCATAAAGCTACCCAAAATAATATCAATAAGTTATTAGATTTTGGGTATTTGTCTGCAGGACCATCGACTGGCGATATGGCATGTGGAGAATATGGTGAAGGAAAAATGTCATCACCTGAGCAAATATATGAATTTGTAAAAAATTATTTTTCTAATCGTGATATTGTAAAAAATAAAAATTTAAAGGCACTTGTTACTGCGGGTCCAACGAAAGAATATATAGACCCTGTTAGATTTATTACAAATAACTCAAGCGGCAAACAAGGATATGAAATTGCTAATTCGTTAGCAAAATTTGGCGTTGAAACAACATTAATATCAGGACCATCCATATTAAAAAAACCTCAAAACGTAAATATTATAAGAGTAGAATCTGCTGATCAAATGTTTATTGAGACAAAAAAAGCTCTACCTGTAGATATAGCTGTATGCACTGCTGCAATAACAGATTTTAAACCTACAAAGTACGAAACAAAAAAAATTAAAAAGAATAATTTAAATTTAAATTTTAAAAGAAATATAGATATATTAGAATTTTTATCAAAAAATAATTCGCAAAGACCAAAATTAGTAGTCGGTTTTGCTGCAGAAACAAATGATATATTAAAATTTGCTAAAGAGAAAAAAAACAAAAAATATTGTGACTGGATTGTAGCTAATGATGTTTCAAATCCTGAAATTGGATTTAATTCTGACTATAATGCTGTTTCAATTATTTGTGGCGATGAAGTTGAAATAATTGAAAAAAATCTAAAATCTCATATAGCAAATAAAATAGCTAAAAAAATAGTTAATAATTTTATCCAATAGTATAAATGGTAAAAATATTAGTTAAAAAGTTTGATAAAAATATCAAACTACCTTCCTATAAAACTTCTGGATCATCTGGAATGGATCTAGTTGCTTTCATCAAAAACAAAATAACTATTAATCCAGGTAATAGAGCAATGATTCCAACTGGTATTTCTTTAGTAATTCCAAAAAATTATGAAATCCAAATAAGACCAAGATCAGGCTTGGCATCAAAGAAAGGTATTTCTGTTTTAAATACCCCCGGTACTATCGATTCAGATTATAGAGGTGAAATAAAAATTATCTTAATAAATTTGAG
>CAJWDL010000029.1 GCA_913030805.1 uncultured Candidatus Pelagibacter sp.
GCGCAGACATGTCTTCATTGTAAATTTTTTCAAATTTGCGAGTTAATTCCTGAAAAGGCGCTTCTGCATTTTGTGCCGCTTCGATAATTTTATCATCTATATCCGTGATGTTAGAAACATATGTAACTTTGGAGTAGAGTCTGCGAAGCAAGCGAACCAGCAAATCATTAACCACTGCCATCCGGGCATTGCCGATATGCGCATAATCATAAACTGTAGGCCCGCAGGCGTAAATACGCACATGAGAGGAATCAACTGGTATAAACTCCTCTTTGGTATTTCCTAATGTATTTTGAATTTTTAATGTTGCCATTATAATTATTACTTACTTTATAGTATGCAAAAGGTGTTTGGATATTAGAAACAGTTGGGAATATTATTAATAATTTAATTCAATATTAATTGGTTCGCCATGTGCGAGCTCGATTGCAGCTTTTTTGAATTTAGGCCGGCCCTTGGGAGTGTAGTCGTTGCTAAAAGCAAATCCTTCTTTGGGTCGCCAGAAAAATCCAGTTTTTAGTTCCCCATTACCGTCCTCATCATGGTAGACAACTACCGCGATTGTGCCTTCATGTAGTTTTGATAATGGAATTACTGTTTTTCCCTTAGACGCCCTCTTTCTTACAGTTTCGGCAGCCATTTCTTCATTTAAAAAATTCTTTTTATCAATGTAAATTTTAACATCTATAAATCCTTCATTATGTTCAACTCCAGACACTATAATTGTTCCATGGGCGTGCGTTTTTAAGGAGAGAAAAATTATGATAACGATAAATAAAAAAAACCCTACTAAATTTACCTTTTCTTCTTTCATAGCTAGCTATATTATTTTGGTTTATGGATAATAAGGCGTATTTAAATAGATTATTTGAATCAGACAAGCCCTTAATCATATATAAGATGAATAAGGGGTTTGACGTCTACACTGACTTTTCAGATAAGGTCGTAATTAGGAAATCAAATTTAAAAAATTTCATAAAAAAAACCACCCTTTCCAGAAAAAAATATAATAAATTCTTTAACGGATACATTGGATTTTTTGGTTATGAGCTTTGCTGTGAATTAATTGGAGTAAAGATTCCAAATCAGCAATCTAATAATTTTTATAAAAGTATTTTTTACAAGCCCCAAACGGTTATCAAGATTAGAAGGAATATTAGAATTCAAAGTATTTTATCAAATTTTAAATCTTTAGATAACTTAAAGAAATCTAAAAAAAAATATGTTTATCAAAAAAAATTTAAAGTAAACTTGTCACTTGGACAATATTCCAAGCTGTTTGATAAGTTTATAAAAAAAATTAAAAGGGGAGAAACATACCAGATTAAGATTTGTCAGAAATACAGGAACAACTCAAGAATTGACCCTGTTAGATTTTTTTGGAATTTAATGAAAATAAATAAATCACCTGAGTCATTTGTAATCAGAGATTTGGATTATTCAATCGTTAGTTGTTCGCCAGAGACATTAATAGAGAAGAAAAACAACATGATCACAACCAAGCCCATTGCCGGCACATTGAAAAGAACATCACGCACATCAAAAAATAAGGCAAAAATTTATTTTCAAAACAATGAAAAGGAAAGCAAGGAACATAATATGATTGTGGATATGGAACGCAATGACCTTTCACGGATTTGTAAAAAGGGCAGTGTAAGAATTTCGCAATTAAAATATGTTGAAGAATATAAAGATCTATATCATTATGTAACAAAAGTTGTTGGAAAGTTAGATGGATCTACAAAAATAATAGATATAATCAAAGCAATGTTACCAGGAGGTTCTGTAATTGGTTGCCCAAAAATCAACACTTTAAACTTACTTAACCATTATGAAAAAGATAATAGGAATATTTACACAGGTAGCTTTGGTTATATAAAATCAAATGGAGATATGCGGTTTAATATTATGATTCGCGCCATATTAAATTTCAAGGATGTATGTGAAATCTCTGTGGCAAGCGGCGTGGTTTGGGGCAGTACAGCCAAAAAAGAGTACTATGAAAATTTTATTAAAGCAAAATCACTTCTCGATATTTTTAAATTATGATTTATTTAATTGATCATCAGGATTCATTCACGTTTAATCTGGCCCATCTTTTGGGAAATTTTGATGAAGTTTATGTATCTAATTATTTTGAAATAAATAAAAATAAATTACACCGATCATCAATGGTAGTTTTTTCTCCCGGTCCAGGAGAGCCCAGAGATTATCCAAAATCTAGTTCGATTTACTTTCAAATGAAGGGAAAGAAAAAAATTTTAGGAATATGCTTAGGTTTTCAGCAAATATTATTTAATGAAAGGGGGAAAATAACCCAACAAGAGAACGTTTATCATGGCTTTCAATCCAAAATTAAAGTTTTAAATAACAGCAAGATTTTTAAAAGAAATAAAATATTTTCAGTCGGAAGGTACCACTCTTTAAGATTATACGAGCCCTATGACTCCAAGGACATTCAAATTACCATGCGCTGCGTGCAAAGCAATGTGGCAATGGCTTTTGAGGATCACAAAAATAAAATATTTGGTTTTCAGTTTCATCCGGAATCTTTTTTAACAAAAAATGGCAAACATTTTATTCAAAAAATCATATCTGCATAAAACTTTTGATAAAGTTCCTTATGAAAGTTTGTGGAACACCAAGGGCGCCTTTACAACCATTAGACTGATTGGTTCACCGCCTAAGTTTCTTTTTTTGAAGGATCATTTAAATAATTTAAATGGATCAATTAAAAAAATAAATATCGATTTTATTTTAAAATCATCAACACTTGAAAACCTATTAAGAAATAAAATAAAAACTAATGTCAAATACGACCATCTTCTTCGAATGGCTGTTAATAGTAAGAAAATTTCAATTACCCTTCGTAAGCGTTTGAAATGTGCTGCGCCTTTAAAGGGAATTCTAGTTAATTATCAACGACCAAATCCATCAATAAAAAATTTGTACTATAAGAAGATACTTGGATATTTAAAAAAAATTAATTCTGAATATTGCGAGGTAATATTAATGAATAAAAAAAACATTTTAGAGGGATGCACAACTAATATTATTTGTGTAAAAAATAAAAAGTTATATTTACCTAAAACTAAATATTATTTTGGCACTACTCTTCAATTCATCGTACGTCATACCAAAAGAAGAATTGTTAAAAAAAATATCAATGTAAAGGATTTAAATTTTTTTGATGAAATTTTACTTGTGGGATCAGGCAAGGGGGTAACAAAACTTCACAGTATTCCACAAGTAAAATGGAATAGTAAATCAAGTATTATTTTTAATGAATTACATGATTTATATAACTCGTATATAACACAATAAATTGAAACTTAATCGATCACAATTCACTATCAAATATCCCGCAATTATGGGCATTTGCAATATTACTAAAGATTCCTTCAGTGATGGTGGACTTAATTATAAAAAAAAAGATGCCTTAAAAAACATAAAACATATGCTGAAAAATGGCGCAAGTATCATTGATATTGGGGCTGAGAGCACAAGACCGGGGAGCGATCCGATTTCTTACAAAGAGGAGATCAAAAGACTAGATCCCATACTAAAAGTTTTACCAAAAAATAAATTTCTTATATCCGTTGATACCTATAAAACCGAGACTCAGGAATTTGCACTCAGCCAAGGCGCGCATATAATCAATGATATTTTTGGCGGAAGCACTGATTTGTTTGATCTTTCAAAAAAATATAAGAACGGGCTTGTTTTAATGCATACACCGGCGCCACCTAAAATTATGCAACAAAAAACTACAGAGTATAAAGATGTCGTTGAAGATGTAAAAAAATTTTTTAAGCAAAAACTCAAACAAATTGACAAAGTCAGAATTCCACAAAATAAAATATGGTTTGATCCAGGAATCGGATTTGGAAAAAATTTAAAGCAAAATTTATTAATTTTTAAAAATATAAGAAAATTAAAATTACAAAAATGTGGTTTATTGCTTGGAGCATCAAGAAAAAGCTGGATAAGCGGAATAGATGATTCTCCCATTGAAAAAAGACTCGGAGGGTCTATAGCTTCTGTACTTTATTGTCTCGATCAAGGAGTGGGCGTTTTTAGGGTCCATGATGTTTTTGAAACGAGACAGGCAATTGAGGTCTATAAAAGAATTTCATGTTTACGGTAAAAATTAGCAAGTTAAAAGTTCGTACCAAGATAGGAGTTTATGCTACCGAGAACACAAAATCGCAACTATTACTTGTAACGCTTAAGTTTTCCTACAAAGTTCATAAGAACAAAAATGCGGACAGCATTGGTAATTTAAAAAGTTATTCCGAAGTAAAACATTTCATAAAAAAATACATTGAATCTTCAAGATACAAAACATTAGAAAAATTAATCATTGAAAGTTCCAAAGCGTTAAAGAAAAAATTTAGAATTCAAAACATTTCTTTGGAAGTTGAAAAACCAGAAACCGCGAAAAAATACGGGTGTCTTTCAGTAAGTGTCACTAAATAAAGCATTTATCGCTCTGGGCACCAATGTTGGCAATTGGAAAAATAATTTTAATCAATCCTTCATTCAAATAAATAAAATAGGTCATA
>CAJWDL010000030.1 GCA_913030805.1 uncultured Candidatus Pelagibacter sp.
CACTGTGGTTTGCATTAACTAATAGTTGGCAAATATTTGAACCGATAAAACCTGTACCACCTGTAACCACAAAAGTTTTTTTCTTCATAACTATATAAAAAATTTATATCCTTTTTTTAACATCTTCCGGGCTTTTTTTTAGCCATGTAGTACCTAAGCCATATAAGTACCATCGAAAATATTCTGGCAACCACTTAATAATTTTAAATCTGCTCGATCCCTCGCTTCTTTCTTCCCACTGGGCAGGTATTTCGTGTATTCCGAACTTTAATCTATTGCATTTTGATAATAGTTCTAATGAATAAGCAAAACCAACCTTTGATTCTATATTAACAGTATTTAACAATTTTCTTGAGAATAATCTAAATCCATTACTAGCATCTCTAACAGGTATGCTAGAAAGCGCATACAAAGACGAGGACGCCAATCTTACCAAAATTGATTTAACTATTGGACATCCTTTCATCGAGCCACCTTTTATAAATCGGCTTGCAACAACTATATCGTTGTTTTCTTTAAATGAAAAATACATTTTGTCTATAATATTAATATTTAGAAAATCATCGGCAGGATAAACTATTACACACTCCGAATTTCCAAAATGTAATCCCTCTTTTATTGCCGCACATGGGCCTGTTGAAGGATTTTTAACAAAAACTATTTCAAATTTAAATTTCTCAAATTCTTGTTTAAAACTAAAAATATCGTCGTCCCCTAAGTCGTAACATAACAAAATTCTAAATTCTGTTTTTATAAATGTCCTAAAAAGTTCAAATAATTTAAGAATATTTTTTCCTTCATTGTAAATAGGTATTACAATCTCTAATGGGACCTTTTTCATAGATTCTTTTTAACTTTGTTAAAAAGATTTAAATTCATTGAAGAATCTTTAGCTAAATTAACATTTAAATTTTTTGTTATATCTTTTCGTTTGCAAGGTTTGAGATTATTTTTAAACCACTTATATGCAACGTAGTCCGAACGACGTTTGGAACCAACGTTAATTACACCAATAAAACTTTTTAATGAAATCATTTTTATTGCTTCAACCAAATCGTTTACTTCAATATTAGAAGTAAAAATATCGTTAGCTGATTTTCTAAATTTAATTTTTTCCTTATCAAAAAACCTTGTTCGAATTATCACATGTTTATTCACTAAACTTACAACAAATTCTGATGCTAGTTTTGTCCAGCCATAAACATTGTAGGGACCCAGTGGTCCTCTTTCAGAATAATTTCCTTTTTGGGATGGGTAAACACCATCACTAGAAATATGTATAAGTTTAATTTTTCTTTTATAATTGATTTCGTGTCTGAGTATCTCTTTGACCAAGTTTGAAGTTCCTCCAATATTAACATTTATTGCTTTTGTCACATTTCTTTCACAATCTAAAATGCTTGCCATAGCTGCACAATTAATTACTAAATCAAATTTATGATTATTGAGTATTTTTCTAATGCTTTTTCTACTTGTTAAATTAAGGTTTTTTTTAGCAGGAAAGTACAAATTTTTAAAAAGTCTAGACTTAATTATGGATGTACCCAAATTTCCGCTTCCACCAATTAACAATATTTTTCTATTTTTTTTCAATAAAACCCCAAATATCTACTAATATTTTGTTTTTACTAATTTTTAAATTTTTATATGCCTTGTGTGGCGTTGCTACAATTATTATATCCGATTTTTTGACTAAAAGTTTTTTATCTATATTATGTTTATCTTTATAGTATTCATCTGATTGCAATGTTTTAATTTTTCTTGCCTTAAGTTGTTTCAATAATTTAATTGATAATGAATCCCTGAGATCATCAGTGTCACTCTTAAATGACAAGCCCAAAATACCAATGGTTTTCTTTCTTAAATTATATTCTTTATTTAACTTCTTAATTAAAAATTTAGGCAAACCTTCATTAATAGACATGGCAGTATGACCTAAAGAAAATTTGTGATTGTAAAAAGAAGAAAGTTGCATTGTATCTTTTAATAGGCAAGGACCAGCGGCAAAACCAGCCATTGGTATATTTGCGTTCCTTTTATAATCGTCTCTCATAATTTTTCTGATTTTATGAAAATCAATATTCTGGTTTTTGCAAATCATATAAAATTGATTTGATATAGAAAAATTAATATACCTGTAAGCATTTGAAAATAATTTAATAAGTTCTGCTTCCATGATTCCTGTATAAATTATTTTTTTACTTATTTTTTTGAACAATTTTCCCGATTCCAATTTTGCCCTTGTGTTTTTTCCTGATACAATTTGAGAAAGTTTAGGAAGTTCAACTATCGCTTTTCCTTGAACGATCCTTTCAGGACAATAGCTTAAATTTCTACAACGATTCTTTATAATTTCAAAAACTTTATTTGAAACTCCTGGATAAACCGAACTTCTGATTATAATTATGTGATTTTTATTTAAGTATTTTTTGAGACTGTAAAAAAAATTTACAAAATTTTTTAAATTTGGGTTCAGTTGACTATTTATAGGCGTACCAATACATATAATTATATATCTACTTTTTTTTACTTCACTCAAATTTTGAGTAGCATAAATTTTTTTTTTTATTATCATTTTTTTTAATAACTTTGTACTTCCTTCTTCTAAGAAGGGCATTATTCCGTTATTAAGGCTCTTGATATTTTTTTTATCTTTATCAATCAGAACAACATTATATCCTTTGGAACTAAGAACTAAACCCAAGGGAGCTCCTACGTGACCCGCTCCACCAATTATACAAATATTATTTTTGTTGAACATTTTATATAAAGGATTAACAAATATTGCTTTTCATTCCAATATAATTAACTATAAATATAAATAATGAAACTAAATTCAAAGACAATTTCAAAATGCCAGATTTCAGGATCAAATGATTTAAAATCTATAATTTTTTTAGGTTATTTGCCTCCTCCGACTGAAATGAAAAAAATTAATAGTAAAATAGAAGAGGAAATATTCTATCCGGCTGATTTGTTGTACTCTTCTACGTCAAAACTTGTCCAACTTAATACAATTGTAAATAAAGAAATTTTATTTTCTAAAGATTATGCATATACCAGCAGTACAACAAAAATATTGAGGGAAAACTTTCAAGAACTATATAGAGATTGTAATAAGATCGTAAAAATTTCAACTAATGATCTGGTAATAGACATTGGTTCGAATGATGGAAATTTATTAAGTAATTTTAAGAATAATCATAGAGTTTTAGGAATTACTCCCGAAAAAATTGGAAAAATAGCCATTCGAAAAGGAATTCCAACAGTAATCCGTTATTTTGATAGATCCACTGCTAAATTAGTACTTAAAAAATATGGTAAGGCAAAAGTTATAACAGCCACAAATGTTTTTGCTCATATTGAAAACGTTGGCGAATTAATGAAAAATATACTTAAAATACTAAAGAAAGATGGTGTTTTTATATCTGAATCACACTATCTAGTTTCGTTAATTAAAACAAATCAATATGACACCATATATCATGAACACTTAAGATATTATTCCCTAAGTAGTTTAAAATACTTATTTGATAAACATGGAGTAAAAATAATACATGCAAAAAAGATAAATACTCATGGCGGATCTATTAGAGTTTATGCTACGAGAAGCAAAAAGTTTAAAATTAGCAAAAGTGTAAAAAAAATACTAGATTTAGAAAAAAAATACCTTAACTGGAAAACTTTTGGTAATTTCAGAAAAAATGTATTTAAATCCAAAATCAATCTTTATTCAATTTTGAAAAAAATTAAAAATGAAAATAAAACAATTTGTGGTATCGGGGCTCCAGCAAGAGCAAGTACTTTGATAAATTATATTGGATTAGATGAAAACATTATTGATTATGTTTTGGAAATTGAAGGTTCTAAAAAAATAGGAAATTATATACCAGGCACAAAAATTCCAATTTTATCAGAAAAAAAACTATTTGTTGATCAGCCAGATTTTGCAATATTATTTTCTTGGCATATTGC
>CAJWDL010000031.1 GCA_913030805.1 uncultured Candidatus Pelagibacter sp.
ATATTGATGGAAAAGGAAAATATAAAATTGATACTGGAATTGGTTTTTTAAATCATATGCTGGAACAATTTTCTAAACACTCATTAATCGACATTAATTTAAAGACCAAAGGTGATATACACATTGATTTGCATCACACCACAGAAGATACGGGTATTGCCGTAGGAGAATGTATAAAAAAAGCATTCAGTTCATCAAAAGGAATAACAAGATACGCTCATGCTTTAATACCCATGGATGAAACATTAACAAGAATATCCATCGATGTTTCTAATAGGCCGTATTTGGTATGGAAGGTCAAATTAAAAGTAGAAAAATTAGGCGAGATGGACACCGAATTGTTTAAAGAATGGTTTCAAGCTTTCTCCCAGGCCGCAGGCATAACTTTACATATTGAAAACATTTATGGTGATAATAGCCATCATATAATCGAATCTTGTTTTAAAGGTTTGGCAAGATCATTGCGTGAAGCACTAAAAATAGACAAAAAAATAAAAAATAAAGTTCCTTCAACCAAAGGCGTTTTATAAAATTAGTAATGTCGATTACAATAATTGACTATGGTTCTGGCAACTTAAGGTCAGCAGCTAAAGCACTCGAAGCTGCCGTTAGTAATACGAATTTAAATTTAAAAATAGTAGTTACATCTAATCCGGAAGTAATTAAAAAATCAAACAAAGTAATTCTTCCAGGCCAAGGATCTTTTAGAGATTGCTATTTGGGTATAAAAAAAATTTCAGGTTTAGAAGATGCTTTAAATGAATTTGTTTTGGTTAAAAAAAAACCTATTTTTGGAATATGTGTTGGTATGCAACTATTTGCTAAAATTGGTTATGAATCTCAAGAAACAAAAGGCTTTGGTTGGGTAGATGCAACAGTAAAAAAAATAAATAATATTAATAAAACATTAAAACTGCCACATATGGGTTGGAATCAAATAGAATTTAAAAAAGATTTTACTCTCTTTTCTGGTCTGAAAAACAAATCTCACATGTATTTTCTTCATAGCTATGAATTTTTAACGAAACAAAAAGATTGTATAATTGCTACCGCAAATTACGGTAATTCAATTATTGTAGCGATTGCTAGAGAAAATATTTTTGGTACCCAATTTCATCCAGAAAAAAGTCAAAGAAATGGATTAAAAATTTTAGAAAATTTTTTAAAATGGGAGTTTTAAGTGATTATTTTTCCGGCCATTGATATTAAAGATGGTAAGTGCGTTAGACTCATAAAAGGAGATTTTAATAAAATAATTTTTTATGAAGATTCACCAGACAGCCAAGCAATAAAATATTCTCAAAGTGGTTTTAATGATATTCATATTGTTGATTTAGATGGTGCACTACAAGGGAAACCAGTCAATTCTATTATTGTTAAAGAAATAATAAAAAAAGTTAAATCAAGAATTCAAATTGGGGGTGGCATACGAACAATTGATGATATAAATAATTGGATAGAAATGGGTGTAGACAAGGTTGTTATGGGCACAGCTGCTGTAGAGAATAAAGATTTACTTAAAATTGCTTGCGATAAATTTAAAAATAAAATTGCTGTTGCCCTAGATGTTAAAGATGGTTTGATTGCTTTATCCGGATGGAAAAAACAAACTAATATTTCTGTTATAGACTATATAAAGGAAATTCAAAATTTTGGTGTTTCTAGAATCGTTTATACAGATATAAATAAAGATGGCACAAAAAAAGGACCAAATATAAAAGATACAGTTGAGCTATCTAATAAAGTGAAAATTCCTTTAGTTATTTCGGGAGGGGTTTCTTCAGTAGAAGATATAAAAAAAATTAAATTACTAAGTAATTCAAATATTGAGGGCGTGATAGTAGGTAAATCAATTTATGATGGTGATATAAAAATTAGTGATTTAGCTGAGTTAATTTAAAATGTTAAAAAGTAGGATTATACCTTGTTTAGATGTAAAAAATGGAAGAGTAGTTAAAGGGATTAACTTTGTAGATTTAATCGACGCCGGAGATCCAGTAGAACAAGCAAAAATATACGATGAACAAGGCGCAGATGAATTGTGTTTTTTAGATATTACAGCCTCAAACGAAAATAGGGATATTATATTGGAAACAGTCAAAAAGACTGCGGAAAAATGCTTTATGCCATTAACGGTTGGAGGAGGAGTTCGGACATTAGAAGATATAAGAAATTTATTATTAGCTGGTGCTGATAAAGTTTCAATAAATACAGCTGCAGTAAATAATAAAAATTTAGTTAAGGAAAGTTCTGAAAAATTTGGTTCTCAATGCATTGTCGTTGCTGTGGATGCAAAAAAAGTACAGGAAAATAAATGGGAAATATTTACCCATGGAGGAAGAAAATCTACGGGTATAGATGCTTTAAAGTTTGTAGGAAAAATGGAATCCCTAGGTGCTGGTGAAATACTTCTTACTTCAATGGACAGAGATGGAACCAAAAAAGGTTATGATCTAGATCTAACCAAAAAAGTGTCTAAGCTTGTTAACATACCAGTAATTGCCTCAGGAGGAGTTGGCAACTTAGAACACTTACATCAAGGTATTAAAATTGGTAAAGCAAGCGCTGTCCTGGCAGCATCAATTTTTCACTTTGGAGAACATACAATATTAGAAGCCAAACAATATTTGGACTCAAAAGGTATACCTGTTAGAATTTAGTATGTTACAATCTTTAGAAGAGCTCATTAAAATTATCCGAGAGAGAAAAAAATCTTCCCCAGACAAATCTTACACAAATAAATTATTAAATGATAAAAAGTTAAGCTCGGATAAAGTTAAAGAGGAGATTAGCGAGTTAATCGAATCAGTTGAACAAAATACTAATAAAATTCATGAGGCTGCAGATGCTATATATCATTTATTGGTTTATTTTGAGTCAAATGAAATTAAAATAGAAGATGTTATGGAGGAATTAAATAAAAGAAAAAAATGAGTTACGATAAAAATAATATATTTGCTAAAATTTTGAGGGGTGAAATTCCTTGCAAAAAAATTTACGAAAATGAATATATTTTATCTTTTTACGATATTAATCCGCAAAAAAAAATACACGCACTTGTAGTACCAAAGGGCGAATACATAGACTTGGATGATTTTTCTTTAAGAGCATCAGAAATAGAAATAAGTGAATTAATCAAGGGGATTAGCCTTGTTGCAAAGAAATTGGGCATTTCTTTATCTGATAATGGAAAAGGCTACAGATCTTTAGTAAATATTGGTGAAAATGGTGGACAAGAGGTACCTCATTTACATTTCCACTTATTTGGGGGTGAAAAAGTAGGAAAAATGGTTAGCTAACAAATCTTCTAATTTTATAATAAAATTTAATTCAACAATTTATTTAGTAGTAAATTTTTCCCAAATTTTCCAAAGTGTTTTATTAAAATTATCAGCAAAAAGAGAAGAGTCAAACAAAGTTGACGAATCAACTTTATTCATTAAACATTTTCTTGTTTGTGAAAGTTGATTCGGGTTCGAAGTAAGTTTTAAAATTTTAGTAGAATAATCCTTATCATTATTTGCTATCCAATCATCCATACCCAAATTTTTATTTATACTTACTCCAA
>CAJWDL010000032.1 GCA_913030805.1 uncultured Candidatus Pelagibacter sp.
AAAGAAGATCCGATCAAACCGCATCCAATTATACATACTTTTTTAAACATTATTTACAAATCTCTTTAATAGATTTGATAAAACGTTCATTTGCTTCTTTATCTCCGATAGTAAATCTTAACGCGTTAGATATTCTATATTGTTTCATTTCTCTTAAAATTATACGTTTCTTGCCTAATTTATTAAAGACATTTTTTGAATTAATTTTTGTTTCATCAAAATTCATCAAAAAGAAATTTGCTGTAGGTTCATTTGCTTTAATTTTACATTCCTTTAAAACAGAAAATATTTTTTTTGTCCATAATGTATTATGTTTGATTGCTTTTTGTGTCCATTCTATATCCCAAATAGCTGCTTCACCTGCTGCAAGCGCAGCCCCATTAATATTAAAAGGTGGTTTAACTTTATACATCGCATCAATAATTTGTTTTGAGGAATAGCCCCACCCTAACCTTAATCCAGCGAGTCCATAAATTTTTGAAAAAGTTCTAGTAATTAAAACATTTGAAGCATTTTTAAAAAGTTCTAAACCAGAAGAAAAATCGTCTTTATTCATAAACTCAGCATAAGCATCATCTATGACCAAAAGTATGTTGCTCCTAAGTTTTTGCCTTAATTCAAGAATTTCATTTTTTGATAAGTAAGTTCCAGTAGGATTATTTGGATTTGCTAAAAATACAATTTTAGTTTTTTGAGTAACTTTTTTTAAAATTTCATCCACCGATGCTCTAAAATTCTTCTCCTTTGCAAATCTAATTTTGGCTTTATGAAGTGATGCATATATCCTGTGCATAATAAATCCAAATTGTGTTACTATTACTTCATCTCCACGCGCTAAAAAAACTTTGCATATTAAATCAAATATCTGATCAGAACCTGCTCCACAAATAATTCTACGTCGATCAATCCCTTTCAATTCATAAATGGTATTAAATGTCTGTGCAATTTTATCTCTCAAATCTTCAGAATCATCGTCGGGATATCTAAAAAGATTATTTTTATTTTTTTCAAATGCCCGAATTGCTTCTGGGCTTGGTCCTAAAGCAGACTCATTTGCAGATAACTTGATTGCATCATCCGAGTATTCCCACTGAATACCTCTCGATAATCCTCCCACATATTTTTCGGCTTTTATTTTTCTTGGCTTGGGAAAAAATGTCATCTTATTAATATATAAATTGTATCGGTAATTACTATATATGAGGCTTTGTGGCAAAATAAATACAACCTAAATTGACAAAAGATGCACTTTTTAGTAAAAGAATGCTGCGCTGATTTAACTTAATTGCGAGCGCTCAAAAAAAGCAGCTAAAAATGGTTTTTTGCCCAGTTTAGCTGGGTTTTTTTTTATCTAAGAAGAATCGAAGAATAATGATTAAAGAAACAAAAAACATAAAAAAATTAATTGTTAATCAACCCCTTAAACTTGATTGTGGAAAGATAATTAAAAATTTTCCTTTAGCTTATGAAACATATGGAAATTTGAACCAAAGTAAAAATAATGCAATACTCGTATTCCATGCTTTAAGTGGAGATCAATTTGTTACTAATATCAATCCAGTTACCAAAAAAGAAGGATGGTGGATAACCGCTGTTGGACCTGGAAAAGCAATTGATACTGATAAATTTTTTGTTATTTGCGTAAACATTTTAGGTGGGTGCATGGGAAGTTTTGGACCAAAAGAAATAAATCCAGAAACTGGTGAATTATTTGGCACTACATTTCCTGTAATTACAATCAAAGACATGGTTAAGGCCCAAATTTACTTATTAGAACATTTAGGTATTAACAAACTGCTTGCTATCACAGGTGGATCAATGGGAGGTATGCAAGTTCTACAGTTTGCCTCTTTATATCCTGACAAAACATGTTCTGCTATTCCAATAGCATGTAGCGCAAGCCATTCAGCACAAAATATTGCTTTAAATGAACTTGGACGACAAGCAATAATGGCTGATACCAATTGGAATGGAGGAAATTATTTTAAAACAAATTTGTCACCAGATAAAGGTTTAGCTGTTGCAAGAATGGCGGCACATATAACTTATTTATCTGATAAAGGTCTACAAGAAAAATTTGGAAGAAAATTACAAGTAAAAGGTGATCTTAAATTTAGTTTTGACGCAGATTTTCAAATAGAAAGCTACCTAAGACACCAAGGGTCGGTTTTTGTCGATCGATTTGATGCAAATAGCTATTTATATATTACTCGAGCTATGGATTATTTTGATCTGACAAAACAGTTTGATGGAAATCTTGCTAGTGCATTTAAAAAAACAAAAGCAAAATTTTGTGTTATTTCTTTTTCATCAGACTGGTTATATCCCACAAGAGAAAATAAAGAAATAGTAATAGCTTTAAATGCTTGTGGAGCCAATGTTGGTTTCGTTGAAATCAACTCGGATAAAGGTCACGATTCATTTTTATTAAATGTGCCTAAATTTTTAAAAACGTTGAGTGAATTTATTAACTCAATCCATAACGAAATTAATAATGAAAAAAGAATTTAGTGTTATAGCCAAAATAATTGAAAATAATAAAAGAGTGTTGGACATTGGTTGTGGAGACGGAACACTTATGGAATACCTAAAAATAAATCAACAAAATGATGTTAGAGGTTTAGAACCACAAAAAGATCTTGTTCAAAAATGTATCGCAAAAGGTCTTTCAGTAATTGAAGGTGACGCTGAAAAAGAATTGGTTCAATTTCCAA
>CAJWDL010000033.1 GCA_913030805.1 uncultured Candidatus Pelagibacter sp.
TTCTTGTAATTAATACGTTAGCAGAATCTTTAAAAAGATCTAATCCAGAAGTAAAATTCTCTGAATTTAAAAACTCAAAGTATGCATCGTCAACAACCAAAAGAATATTGCTCCTAAGTTTTTTTCTTAAATTAAGCATTTCATTTTTTGATAAATAAGTACCTGTAGGATTATTAGGATTTGCAATAAATACGATTTTTGTTTTATCGGTAACCTTCCCTAGTATTTCATCTACTGATGCTTTAAAATTTTTCTCCTTAGATAATATAACTTTAGCTTTATAAAGTGATGCATATATCCTATGCATTATAAATCCAAATTCTGTGACAACTACTTCATCTCCTGGTTCTAGAAAAAGATGACACGTTAAATCAAATATTTGATCAGAACCTGATCCACAAATAATTCTCTTCGAATCAATATTAAACTTTTTAGACAAAACTTCTCTGAGAGAATTAGAGTCCGACTCTGGATATTTAAAAATTTTATCTTTATCTTTTTCAATTGCTTGAATTGCCTTTGGACTTGGTCCTAAAGCAGATTCGTTTGCTGACAGCTTTATTGGATTATCAATTTTTTTAAACTGAGATAATCCCCCTACATATCTTTCAACCTTAAATTTTATTGGTTTTGGTAAAATCATATTTTTTTTAACATATAAATTGTAACGGTAAATACTATATATGCTGCTTTGTGGCAAAATAAATACAACCTAAATTGACAAAAGAGGTACTTTTTAGTAAAAGAAACCAGCGCTGATTTAACTTAATTGCGAGCGCTTAAAAAAAACAGCTAAAAAAGGTTTTTTGCCCGGCTTAGCTGGGCTTTTTTTTTATTTGACATGAATAGTGAAAGTAAAAATATAAAAAAATTAATTATCGATCAATCTCTTGAGCTTGATTGTGGAAAAATAATCAAAAATTTTCCTTTGGCTTACGAAACCTATGGGACCTTAAATAAAAGCAAAAGTAATGCAATACTTGCTTTTCACGCTTTAACGGGAGATCAATTTGTTACTAACATTAATCCGATTACTAAAAGAGAAGGTTGGTGGACCACAGCAGTGGGACCGGGAAAGGCAATTGATACTAACAAATATTTTGTGATCTGCGCTAATGTCCTGGGCGGATGCATGGGTAGTTATGGACCTAAGGAAATAAATCCAGAAACCAATAAATTATTTGGCACTACATTTCCAGTAATAACAATAAGAGACATGGTTAAAGCTCAAAAATATTTACTAGATCATTTGGGTATTAAAAAATTACTTGCTACAACTGGTGGATCAATGGGTGGGATGCAAGTCTTGCAATTTACTTCTCTCTATCCTGATAAAACACATTCTGCTATTCCTATAGCGTGCAGTGCTAGCCATTCTGCTCAAAATATTGCACTAAATGAATTAGGACGACAGGCAATCATGGCTGATCCTAATTGGAAAAAAGAACATTCGTCACCCGATAAAGGTTTAGCAGTAGCAAGAATGGCTGCTCATATTACTTATCTTTCTAAAAAAGGACTTCAGGAAAAATTTGGACGTAAGCTCCAAGATAAAGGAAGTTTAAAATTTAGTTTTGATGCAGATTTTCAAATAGAAAGTTATTTACGTTATCAAGGAGCAACTTTTGTAGATAGATTTGATGCTAACAGCTACTTGTATATTACCAGAGCTATGGATTATTTTGATTTGGAAAAACAATTTAATGGTAATTTGTCACTTGCTTTTAAAAATACAAAATCAAAGTTTTGTGTAATTTCATTTTCATCTGATTGGCTTTACCCTACCGTTGAAAATAAAGAAATAGTTATAGCTTTAAATGCCTGTGGTGCAAATGTTGGTTTTGTTGAAATTAATTCTGATAAAGGTCACGATTCGTTTTTATTAGATGTGCCAGAATTTTTAAAAACAATAAGTGAATTTCTTAATTCAATTTATAATGAGATAAATAATGAAAAAAGAATTTGAAGTAATATCTCAAATAATTCAAAATAATAAAAGAGTACTAGATATTGGTTGTGGAGATGGAACGCTAATGGAATATCTTAAGTTTAACCAACATAACGATGTTAGAGGCCTAGAACCACAAAAAGATCTTGTACAAAAGTGCATCTCAAAAGGTCTTTCGGTAATTGAAGGTGATGCCGAAAAAGAACTAATTCAATTTCCAAAAAAATCATT